>JALHNS010000071.1:0-21351 GCA_022843445.1 Gemmata sp. | reverse complement strand
AATTGGGGCGGGTCCGCGCGCGCGGCGCGGCCACCACTCTGAAGAACCCCTACCGGTTGTTCCGGTCGCGCGCATTTGTTGCACCGTGCCGCCCGCGTGCTAGATTCCCGGTGCCGGGCCGTTTCGCCCAGCGCCGGAGGCGGTGCGCTCATGCTGTTCGCCGATTTCCTCGAAGCCGCACAAACGTGGTTCAGCGCGAACTTGCCGGTCGCGGTGGGCGGCGGTGTCGCCGTCGTGGTGCTCGCGCTGCTCGCGCTGACCGCGGCGTTCCGCCGGCGCGAACTGGACCCGAACAAGCTGGTGAAGGCCGGCTCCGCGGCGACCGCGGAACAGGCCGCGAGTTGGGAACCGGCGGGCCAGTCCTACGCCGACCGGCGCGGGGCCGTGCGGCGCGAGGGCCAACCGGTGCGCGTGGTGCTCGCCGCGAGCGCGTTCCGCAGCGGGGCGTGCGACGGCTACGTAATCGACCGCTCCACCGGCGGGCTGAAGATCGCGTCCCCGGCCGCGGTCGCGCCCGGCACCACCATGCAGGTGCGCGCGGTCGGCGCGCCCGAGGGCGTGGACTTCATCACCGTCATCGTGCGCAGTTGCCGCAAGACCGACGAGCACTTCGAAATCGGCTGCGAGTTCGAGAAGACCCCGCCGTGGAGCGTTCTCCTGCTGTTCGGTTGAGGGGAATCGGCGGCCCCCGCGCGGACCGCGTCGGTACCACCGATTGGTGCCGGGTGCGTGCCCTTCAGACCGGGTGCCCGGTTCACGACCACCCCTTGCCGAACTTCGGATCGCGCAGGTGCGGGAGGAAGTCGAGCACCGCCGCGGTGTAGCTGCGGAACACCGGCAGCTCCGGCGGCAGCACTTCCGCTTCGGCCACCGCGGGCACGCACTCCGCCGGGACCTTCGGGTACAGGTGGTGAACGTCGTGCAACGGTTCTTCAAACAAGAGCCACGACAGCCACCGCCCGAACCGCGACGGGTTCCGCACACTCCGTGTGAGGGCCGTGTTGCGCGAATCGGTCAGCCCGATGTGCTCCACGAACTGCCGCCACGTGTGAACGTTCCCCGCCACGAACGCCGGTACGAGGAACCCGATGAGGAGGACCGGCACCAAATCGAAGTGCACCGCGAGCGCGACTGTGACCGCCCAGAACGCGACCATCGCCACCAGTTCTAGCCAGATGAGGCGGCGCGTGCGCTTGTCGGTGATGTGGCCGTTCGGGTGGAAGAACGCGCGCAGCAGTACGAACGGCGTCCAGAACAGGCCGAGCGTGAGCGCGAGCACCGCCGACACTTGCCGCAAGCGCTTGGAAGTGGTGTGATTGCCGAACGGCCAGAACTCGTCGTCGCGCGGGGTGCCGAGGTGCGCGTGGTGCCCGTGGTGAGCGGCGCGGAACAGCGTGAAACTGATGAAACTGAACATGCCGGTAACGCGACCGAGGTAGCCGTTGATAAACAGCACCGGGCACAGCCCGCCGTGCGCGGCTTCGTGCAGCGCCAGCAGGTACGCGTGCATCACGAACGCCTGCACGAGCACCAGCGGAACGAGGGCGAGGTGCGCCCCGGTTTCGAGCGCGAACCACGCGCCGCCGAGGCACCCGGCGTACACGGGGACGTACAGCATAGCGAGTCGGAACCCGGCCCAACTGGGCCGGTGCGCGGCCCGCAAGAGTGCCTTTTCGACCAGCTTTGCCATCGCGCTCACCGCCCCGGTTCGCCCGCCGCCCGGAATCCCGTCAGATTCACTTAACATATTGAAAATTCAAGGCTTCGACGGCTTCAATTCGCCTTGAGTGAAACGCGGAAATCGCTAAAGTAACGGTTGAATGATTACCGCGCCGCGGGCTCGGCCCGCACTCACGGACGAGGCCCCTCTGAGCGCCCCACGGCCCGCGCGCTGGAACGGGTTCCGCGTGCTCTCCGAGAACGCCGTCGCCGCACGCGCTGCGCGCGGGTTGGCGAAGCGCGCCCTCGCCGGAAAGCACCCCGCGGCGAACCCGCTCGTGCTCCACGGCGCGCCGGGTACGGGCAAAACCGCACTCGTGAACGCGCTCGTAACGCGCCTTACGAGCGCCCCAGAAGGGTGTACCGTTCGCATACTCGCCGCGGACGAAGACCCGACCGAACCGGAGCTGCTCGCGGTCGATGTGCTAGGCCTCGAAGACGTTCACCACGCGGACGAACGAACGGCCCTCGCGCTCGCGGACCTGCTCGACCGGCGCACCGCCCGCCGCCTCCCGACGCTCGTAACGGCAACGGCCGGACCCGCGGCGCTGGCCGTACCGCAACGGTTCGCGTCGCGCCTCGCCGCCGGGCTGGTGGTCGCGCTCGAACCGCTCTCCGCCGCGAGCCGGGCCGAGATCGTGAGCGACGCCGCGACGCGCCTGCGCGTGCGGCTGACGCCGGACGCACTCGACCGTATCGCCCGCGAAGCGCCGAGCGTTCGCGCCGCACTCGGGCTGTTGCAAAACGTCGCACAGGTGGCGAAGGGGCTGCCGGGGCCGGTCACACCGGAACACGTGGAACAGGTTCTCGCCGCGAGCGGTCAACCGACATCGCGCGAAACGGCGGTGAGTGAGATCGTAAAGCGTGTGGCGAGTGCGTTCGCAGTGAGCGAACGCGAACTGCTCGGCGAAAGCCGCTTGCGGAACGTGCTGCGGGCGCGACAGGTGGCAATGTACCTCGTGCGCGACCTCACGGGGTTGTCGCTGCCGCGCATCGGAGTTGCGTTCGCGGACCGCCACCACACGACCGTGCTTCACGCGCTCCAGAAGGTGAAAGCGGAACTGGCGACCGACGCGGCGCTCGCAACGCGAGTGCGCGAACTGCGCGCGGTGTTGCAATAAGCCTGTGGAAAACGCGGCGCGCGTTTGGCGCGCGAGTGCTTCTAGCGGGCGCGCACGAGTCACGGTTGCGAACGGCGAACGCGAGGGCGGATTGCGGCATCGCAGGAACACACCGGCGCGCCACTCGCGCGCCGCGTTTTCCACAGCCGGGGTGTGTTCCGATTCGCTGGTGGAACAAGAAGATTCGTGCCGGAACGGGACGTGCGCGCCAGAAACACGTGCCGCCTTACTACTGCTACTGGTTATTTAAATTCAAGGATGGAATGGTAAGGGATACGAAGCCCGAAGCGCACACAAACCCACGGACGGGAAGGGAGCTTACCATGAAGCTGACGTGCCAGAGAGACAGTTTGCAGATGGCGTGTCAGTTGGTGTCCGCAGCGGTACCGGCGAACACGACGATCCCCGCGCTGAAGAACATCAAGGCCACCGCACACGACGACGCGCTCATGCTCGTCGCCTACGACCCGACGCAGGGCGTCGGCATCCGGTACGAGCTGCGCGGCGTGAACGTGCAACGGGCCGGTTCGTGCATCCTGCCCAAAGATCAGCTCATCCAGATTCTGCGCGAGAGCGCGGACGCGGACATCGCGATCGACGCGGGTAAGGAAGCCGTGGTCGCCAAGACCGGTGGCGGCAAGTTCGAGATGCTCAGTCTCGATGTGGACGAGTTCCCGGACATCCCGGCGTTCGACGACGGCGGGCGGTATCACGAAGTGACAGCCGGCACGCTTCGCACGCTCATCAAGCGCACCGCGTTCGCCGGCGACAAGAAGGAAACCACCGCCCGGTTCGCCCTCACCGGCTTGCTGTGGGAAGCGGACGGGAAGATCGTGCGGCTGGTGGGCACCGACACGAAGCGGCTCGCGGTGTGCGAAGGCCCGGCGACGATTCACGGCCCCGCGGACACGGTGAAGGCCGTTCACCTCGTCCCGCTGAAGACGATCTCGCTGCTCGAACGGAACCTGATGGACGACAACGAACTCGTCCGCATCGGGCTGCGCACGAACGACGCGCTGTTCCAAACCGAGCGCGCGATGATTTACACGTCGCTGGTGCAGGGCAAGTTCCCGCCCTACCGCGACATCATCTCGAAGACGCGCAAGGATTCGACGATTCACATTCCGCTGCCCGCGGACGCGTTCCTGTCGCGGGTGCGGCAAGCGGCGATTATGACCGACGACGAGAGCCAGCGCGTGGACCTCGCGTTCAGCGCCGGCAAGCTGACGATGACCGCCCGCGGCGCGAACACCGGTTCGAGCGAAGTGACGCTCGACCTGCCGGAGTACAGCGGCCCGGACGCCGAAATCGCCTTCGACCCGCAATACCTCGTGGAGTTCCTCCGCGCGATCGACGGCGAGCCGACGGTCACGCTCGAAATGTCCACCGGGGCGAAGGCCGCGCTGTTCACCTGCGGCGCGGACTACGTGTACCTCGTGATGCCGCTGACCGGGTGAGTTGGTGCGACGTGCTTCGTGCGAACCACAACGGGGGCTGAGCGTGGCCGAACCGCGAAACGCCAAACACCAACCGCCGAACACGAACAAAGGCCCGGAGAACCTCGGCGACATTCTCGGGCGGCTGTTCACGTCGCGCGGGTGGGGGCGCAAGAACGACCGCGTGCGCCTCGAAACCGCGTGGAAGGCGGCCGCATCGGAGTTCCTCGCCGACACCGCGGTGCTGGGGCTGAAACGCGGCGTGTTGGAGATCGCGGTGCGGAACGCGGTGCTGATCGCGGAGCTGACGCAGTTCCACAAGCGCGGGCTGCTGACGAAACTGCGCGCCGCGCTACCGGGCGTCACGCTCACCGACCTGAAGTTCCGCGCCGCGACGTGGTGAAATGGGTTCTTGGGTTGATGGCGAGCGGCGCGACGTCAGTCCGCCGGTTGTCGCCCAATTCAGGAGCGCAATGCGAATTGAAGTTGTGCTGCTACCGGCGGACTGACGTCGCGCCACTCACCGAAATCACGTCGAGTACCTGTAACGGAAGGACCGCAACACGATGAGCACCGAGACGATGGGGCAGGTTTACACCGACGACAGCATCAAGACGCTCAAGGACGCGGCACACATCCGGCAGAACCCCGGCATGTACGTCGGGAACACCGACGTCGAAGGGCTTCACCACCTCGTCTACGAAATCGTCTACAACTCCGTAGACGAAGCGCTCGCGGGCCACTGCACGCGCATCGACGTGACCATTCACCTCGACGGTTCCATTTCGGTCGCGGACGACGGCCGCGGCATCCCGGTGGGGATCAAGAAGGACACCGGGCGCAGCACGCTCGAAGAGGCGCTCACCATCGCGGGCACCAGCGGCAAGTTCGACAACGCCGCGTACCGCGTTTCGGCCGGGCTGCACGGCATGGGCGCGAAGGCCATGAACGCGCTTTCGGAGTGGTGCGAGGCGGTCGTGAAGCGCGACGGCCGCGTGTTCAAGATGGAGTTCGAGCGCGGCTACGTCGCCGAGGGCGGCGGGCTGCAAGACGTCGGCCCCGCGCCCGCGGGGCAAACCGGCACGCTCATCAAGTTCAAGCCGGACCCCGAAATCTTCGGCGCGCTCGGCTTCGACTACGACAAACTCGCCACGCGGTTCCAGCAGATCGCGTTCCTGAACAAGGGGCTGGTGCTCGCCATCAAGGACGAGCGCGAGAACCGCAGTGATACCTACGTTTCGGAAAAGGGTATCGCCGAGTACGTCGCGTTCCTGAACGCTTCGGAAGAGCCGGAGCACGTCCCGATTTCCATCGCGAAACAGATCGACGGCGTGACCGTGGACGTGTGCCTCCAGTACACCCGCGGCGACGGCAAGCTCGAAATGTGCTTCACGAACAACGCCTACAACAAGGACGGCGGCACGCACCTCAGCGGGTTCCGCGCCGGCCTCACGCGGGCCGTCGGCGCGTACGGCAAGAAGGAGAACATCTTCAAGGACATCGAGATTCGCGGCGACGACTACCGCGAGGGCCTCACGGCGGTCATCAGCATCAGCCACCCGGACCCGAGCTTCGAGTCGCAGACGAAGGTGAAACTGACGACGCCCGACGTGGAAGGCCAAGTGAGCAGCGTCGTGTACGAGGCGCTTCAGGAGTACCTCGAACGGAACCCGAAGGAAGCGAAGAAGATTTGCGAGAAGGTGAAGCTGACGGCGGAGGCCCGCATCGCCGCGAAGAAGGCCCGCGACGCGGTGAAGGAGCGCAAGAACGCGCTCAGCGGTGGCGGGCTGCCCGGCAAGCTCTACGACTGCACCACCCGCGAGCGCGACAAGAGCGAGCTGTTCCTCGTCGAGGGCGATTCGGCCGGTGGCAGCGCCGAGAGCGGCCGGAACCGGCAGTTCCAAGCCATCTTGCCCCTGCGCGGTAAGGTGCTGAACGTCGAGAAGGCGCGGCTGGAGAAGCTGCTGGACAACAACGAAATCTCGGCGCTCATCTCGGCCATCGGCATCGACATCGACAACGTCGAAGACGTGAGCAAGGTGCGCTACGGGAAGGTGATTATCATGACAGATGCGGACGTGGACGGGCAGCACATCCGCACGCTGCTGCTCACGTTCTTCTTCCGCCAGATGCGCAAGCTGATCGAGGCCGGGCACGTCTTCGTCGCGCGCCCGCCGCTGTTCAAGATCACGCAGAAGAAGGAAACGCGGTTCGTGATGACCCGCGAAGAGATCCTCGGCGAACTCACCGCGCGCGGGCTGAAGGGCACCACGCTGCACGTCACGATTCCCGACACGCCGGCCCGCGAGCTGAACGAAGAGGCGATGGCGAAGCTGCTCACGGTGCTCGCTGACGCCGAAGCCGCGGTGGTCGGGTTGGAGCGCCGCGGGCGCACGCTGGACGAACTCAAGGCGCACGCCACTGACGGCACGTTCCCGGTGTTCCACGTCGTGGAGCGCGAGGGCGGCAAAGAGCACTGGTTCCGCACGGCGGACGAACTCGCGGCGTTCAAGACCGCCTTCGCGGAGAAGCTGACGCGCGAACCGGTGCCGGGCGTGGACTACGAACTCGACGAGTGGCACGAACTGAAGTCGCTGAACCGCGCGCTAGTGAAACTGCGCGACTTCGGGTTCGGGCACGCGGACTTGGTGCCGCTGCCGCGCATCGCCGGGCGCGAGCCGCCGGTGCGGTACGCGCTCGACAACGGCGACAGCCGCAAGCCGTTCGCCAGCCTGCGCGAGCTGGTCGCGGAAGTGCGCAAGTTGGGCGAGAAGGGCCTGAGCGTGATGCGGTTCAAGGGGCTGGGCGAAATGGACCCGGAAGAGCTGTGGGCGACGACGCTCGACCCGGCGCACCGCACGCTGATGAAGGTGACGCTGAACGACGCGTTCAAAGCGGAAGAGATGTTCCGCACGCTGATGGGCAAAGAGGTTCAGGAGCGCCGCGCGTTCATCTTCAAGAACAGCCTGAAGAGCGTGGACGAAATCGACTACGGGGCGTGACCGTGCGCGACAGCGGCGCGCGAAAAAGGCGCGCCGTTCGTATCCACCAACTGTGAGTTCACTTCTTCTTCGCTTTCTCGATCTCCGCTTGGAGTTCGAGCAGTTCGGCCTCGGCCTGTAATCGCTCAAATCGGGCGAAGCTGAGCCGCTCCGGACGTTCGGTACCAGTTTTAATTCTGACGTCCACGAACGATTCAATCTCTTTAAAGATCCGAACGCGGGCTTCGAACCACGGGACTCGGTTCGCGAGCGCTTCTTCCAACTCCGCACCAATCCGACAGGTCGCGGCGGTCAGTACTCGAGTCGCATGAACGTCAGGTGTCGGACCGTGGCGGAGCTCTCTCTCGTGAGCCCTCATGACGTACTCGAACCCGGCTAAGAATTGTTCGTATTTCACGCGGCGAAGTGGAGTCGGGTTCGCACCGAGTTCGGGCATCCGCGGGAGCGGAGACTTCTTGATGACTGTGAATTCGCCGTTCGGTAGTTTCACTTTCTCTGCGGCAGTCGGTTTGAGGTCAGGGAACGCGGTGTACTCGGGGCGCGGAAACTGTATGGTTGGTTCTTTCGGCTGCTCGGGCGGTTGTTCGCCGCCAAGTGCGATCGGGCGCGGATGCTGCATGGTTGGCACTTTCGGCTGCTCGGGCGGTTGTCCGCTTCCGAGCGAAGCCGTGCAGACGCCGAGGACGAGCAGCAGACACGCGCGAGCGAATGAAGTGAACACGGCACCCTCCGAAATGCGAATCGGGACGCTCGAGCGTCCCGATTGTAGCAGAACGGTGTCGCGTTCGCATCACGGCAGTTTCACTTCGGTGCCGGCCGGGATCACGCGGTCGGGCTGCGCCCAACTGTTCAGGTCGTACAGGTCGCGCCACTTCTGCTCGCTGCCCAGAGCGACGCGCGCCACTTCGTACAGCGTCATGCCGCCGGCCGGCACGCGATAGGTTTTGCTCACGGGCGTCGGGGGCGCGGGCGGATCGCCGGCGCGGCCCCACACGCCGCCGCTCCCGGTCGCGGGCGGGGGCGGGAACGTGCCGCCCGTTCCGAGGCCGCCGGTTCCGTTCGTTCCGGTCGCGGGCGAAATCACCGGGGCCGCGCCGCCCATCAGTTGCGGAAACTGCTTCCGCAGAACGTGCAGCGGGGGCACCTCCACCGTGCGCGCGCCGCCGGCGTTGCGCGCGCGGTTGAACGCTTCCAGCGCCTTCGCGAACCGCGCGTCGTTGTAGAACTCCTTGCTGATCGAGTCGTACGTGTCGCCCTGCCGCGGGTCGTACAGCTCCACGTCGAAGCTGGTGCGCGGCGCGAGTTCGGGCACCAGCGGCTTCGTGTCGCTGCTGCCGGCGGGCTTGGTGAACGACGCGGGCGTTCCGGCGGGCGGTGCACCGATGGGCGCGAAGCTCGGCTGTTCCACTTTCGGCGCTTCGAGTTTCGGCTGTTCCACCTTCGGCGCTTCGAGTTTCGGTGCGGGGGCCATCGGGAACGGCGCGGGCGGTTCGACCGGCGGCGGCTTCGGCGTCATCGGGTTGAGCGAGCCGACCGGGGGAACGAGCGGAGCCGTGGGACCGGTGCCGGGAATCGGCGGTAGTGCCGGGGCGAGAGCCATTCCCGGATCCGTTCCCGTGGGCGGTGGTACGGGCGGCACGAGGCCGCTCGGGGGTGCGACCGGCGGGACGAGCCCGCTTGGGGGCGCAACGGGCGCGCCCATTCCGCTTGGCGCGGGCAGCGCCGGAAGCGGCGGCACGGCTGGACCACCAGCGCCCGCGGGGGGCGTAGGAATCGTGGGGCCACCGGGTGCCGCCGGGACCGGGAGCTTCGGCGGCTCGGTCGCACCGATCGGGATCAGCGGCGCGGGCGACGGCACGAGCGGTTCGAGGCTCGGCGGGGCCACGCTGGGGCCGGTGGGCGGCACCGGAATGACGAGGCTGCCCGGTTGCGGAACTTCGGGCGCGCGCGTGTTCGTGTTCACGGGTAGCGGGGCCGGTGTCCCGCCGTTCGCGGTGAACGGGGGCGGCGGAATGATCGGGCCGCCGTTCGCATCGCCGGCGGGTTTCTCCGGCGCGCTCCGTTCGAGCGTCGGTTGCGGCAGCGGAAGCGCGGGCGGTTCATTTTGCTTCTCGGCCGGCGGGTTCGCGGCGAGGCTCTGCGTCGGTGCGGGCGGTGTGGCTTTCGACGGGAACAGCAGTTTCACGCCGCCGACACCGGCGACGATGCTCGCCAGCGCGACCGCACCGATTTTCAGGTGTCGCGCGGTGAAGCCCGCGAAAATCGGCACGTCGGCGGCCGGTGCGGCCGGTGCGGGTGCGGCCGCGGGCGCGAGTGCAGACAGCACCGCTTCGAGCTTCGACGGCTCGGCCTTCGGCGGCTCCGCTTTCGGTGCGGGGCCGACTGTGACCGGGGCCGGGGCCGAGGGCCCACCGACGGGCGCGGACCGCGAGAACGCCGGCTTCGGCGGATCGACTGCGATTGGTTCGGTCATCCCTGACCTCGTGGTTGGCGTGTGTCCGTCGCGTTAGATGGCCGGTCCGTCCGGTTCGGTTCGCACGGCGACGCGCAACTTCGCGCTGCGGGCTCGCACGTTGCGGGCCGCTTCCGCGTCACCCGCTTCCACCGGTTTCTTGTTCACGGCGCTCCACCCCGCGGCGCGGAACGCGTGCTTCACCCGCCGGTCTTCGAGCGAGTGGAAGCTGATGATCCCCGCGCGCCCGCCCGGCTTCAGCACCGCCGGCAGGGCGGCCAACAGGCGATCCAGCGCGCCGAGTTCGTCGTTCACCGCGATCCGCAGCGCCTGAAAGGTGCGCGTCGCGGGGTCGATCCCGCCGGACCGCGGCACCGCGCGGCGCACCACGTCGGCAAGGTCCGCGGTGGTGGCGAACGGCTTTTCCGCGCGCCGTTCCACGATCCGCCGCGCCACGCGGCGGCTGTGGCGCTCTTCCCCGAACTCGAAAATCACGTCCGCGAGCGCCGCCTCGCTCAGGGTGTTCACGAGGTCCGCGGCCGTCGCGCCCGTGCTCGGGTCGAGCCGCATGTCGAGTGGCCCGTCGTGCTTGAAGCTCAGCCCGCGGGCGGCGTCGGCCAGTTGGTCGGAACTGAAGCCGAGGTCCGCGAGCACGCCGTCGATCCGCGCCAGCCCGCGTGCGGCGAGCACTTCGGGCAGTTGGTCGAAGTTCGCGCGTACCAGTTCGACCGGCAGCCCGCTGAGCCGCTCGCGGGCCAGTTCGAGCATGTTCGGGTCCTGATCGAGCGCGAGCACGCGGCCGTTGGGGCCGACGCGCTCGGCGATCAACCGCGTGTGCCCGCCGCCGCCGGTCGTGCAATCGGCCCACACTTCGCCGGGCCGCGGGTCCAGCAGTTCCAGCGTTTCGACCGGCAGCACACTCAGGTGAACCGGCACGCGATCGGCGGACATAGGCGGCTTCGGAAATTGGGTCAAGGCGAAAGGTGAGGGCGTTACACCGCGGGCGGCGCCGCGGGAACGCGGATGTGGGGAGGCCGGGAGACGGTGCTCGGAGCGGTCAGCCGTGCACAATCAGCGGCGGGTCGGCGTCGTCTTCCGGGAACGGGTACGGCAGCCGCCGCGCGTTGATGTCCAGCGCTTGCAGAATGTCGGTCACGAGTTGCATCGGGCGGTTCGCGGTCATCGCCCACGTGATGATGGTGAGGTTGTCGGACCCGGCCGCGAACTGGTCGGCGATCTCCTTCACCAGTGCGGCGTCGTTGGGGAACCGGCGCGGCAGCGCGCCGAAGTCGCCACGGTCCAGTTCGCGCCAGAACTTCGTGCCGGTCAGGTGCTCCAGCACGCGGGCGCGCACGAACCCGGCCCAGTGCCGCGCCACCCACGCGCGCAGGGCCGCGTCGCCGAGGTCGTACCCGGCCTTTTCGCTCTCGATCCAGCGGTAGTTCTCGGCCTCGCGGCGCGCGTCGTCGAACATGGGACCGCCTCCGTTCGCGCTCACCACCGGCTCAGGCCCGCGTGCGCGCGCCCCAGTTGCTCGTTCCTCTTTAGGATAGCGTCGTGCGTCGCGAGTTTGTACAGGTCGCCGAGGGTCGGGTAGTTGAAGCACGTGGCGAGGAACAGGTTCGCGTCGCCGCCGGTCATCATTGCGATCAGCCCGATGTGAACCAGCTCGCTCGCCTGCTCGCCGATGACGTGGACGCCGAGCAGTTTCATGTCGTCGCGCGCGAACACCAGTTTCAGGAACCCGATCTTGTCGCCGATGATCTTGCCCCGCGGGTTCTGGTCGTACTCCGCGTGCCCGATCACGTACGGGATGCCCTTCTCGCGCGCCTGCGGTTCCGTGAGGCCCACCGAACTCACTTCGGGAATGGTGTAGATGCCCGCGGGCAGGAACTGCGCGAGCGCCTCTTTGGCGTTCGAGCCGCACGCGTGGCAGGCCGCGACGCGCCCCTGTTCGGCGCTGGTGCTCGCCAGCGCCGGGAACCCGATGACGTCGCCCACCGCATAAATGTGCGGCACGGTGGTCCGGAAGTGTTCGTCCACGGTGATGAGGCCGCGCGACGTGAGGCCGAACCCCGCGGCTTCCGGGTTCAGTTTGTCCGCGGCGCTCGTGCGGCCCGCGCACACCAGCACGTGATCCACGGACAGCTCTTGGCCGTCGGTGAGGGTGAGTTCGATCTCGCCGGCCTTCGGCGCGCGGCACGCGGCCACTTGGTTCTTCCACCAGAACACGATGCCCTGCGCTTCCATCGCCCGCGTCAGCCGCGCCGACAGGTCCGGGTCGAGGAAGGGAAGGAGCGTGTCGCGGCCGTCGATCAGGTGGACGCGCACGCCGAGCGCGGCGAACATGCAGGCGTACTCGCTGCCGATGACGCCGGCCCCGATCACCGCGAGCGATCGCGGGATGGTGGTGATGTAGAGCAGTTCGTCGGAGTCGTGCGTGCGCGGGTGGTTGAACGGGAACACGCTCGGGCGCACCGGCGTGGAGCCGATGGCGATGACGATCTTGTCCGCGCGCAGGTCGGTGAAGCCGCCGGGCGGGGACGGGTGCGTGACGCTCACCGTGTGCGGGTCGAGAAACGTCCCGGTACCGTGGTACACCTGCACGCCGTAGCGGTCGAGGAGCGTGCGCATCTGGTTCGCTTCGCTCGCTTTGACGTGCCGCTCGTGGCGCAGCAGGTCTTCGACTTTCGCTTGGCGGCGGAAGTTGAGATCGACGCCGACCAGCTCGCGGGACTTGACGCCGGACAGCGCGAGTGCGGTTTCGCGCAGTGTCTTGGAGGGAATCGTACCAGTGTTCACGGCCGCGCCGCCGACCGCGGTGTTCTTCTCGACGATGGCGACGCGCTTGCCGAGCAGGGCGGCGGTGTCGGCCGCGGCGACGCCCCCGGGGCCGGCCCCGATAACGATCAGGTCGTAGTGCGCGGGCGCGGCGGACATGGTGTCGGCTCCGGGGGCGCGGCTGAGGGGTACGAACATGATACCCACCGCACCGCCCGACGCGAACTATCATCTCCCACCGATTTCCCCCAAGCCCGGCGGTCCCAAAGCGTATACTTGAGTGAAGACAACTCGACGCAGTGGGTTGGCCCTCCGCCACAGTAAAAACAAGGAGCCAGAGCGATGCCCGCCATTCTGGACGACGTTTCCGCCGAAATCCTCGAACTCAAGAAGAAACTCGGCGCGACCATCCTCGCCCACTACTACCAAGAGGGCGAAATCCAAGCTCTCGCGGACGTGACCGGCGACAGCCTCAAACTCGCGCGCGAAGCGACGAAGGTCGATTCGCCGGTCATCGTCTTCTGCGGCGTGCTATTCATGGCCGAGACCGCGAAGATGCTGAACCCGTCCAAGACGGTGCTGCTCCCCGACCTGCAAGCCGGGTGCAGCCTCGTGGACGCGTGCCCCGCGGACAAACTCGCGGCGATGCAGGAGCGGCTTCGCATCAACGGCCGCAAGTTCCAAACGGTGTGTTACATCAACAGCTCCGCAAAGGTGAAGGCGCTCTCCGACTGGGTGGTCACGAGTGGCAACGCGATCGAGGTGGTGCGCGACAAGGTGCCCCCGGGCTACGAAATCCTGTTCGTGCCGGACAAGCACCTCGGGCGCTACGTTCAGGAAGTGACCGGCCGCGAGATGATCCTCTGGGACGGCTCGTGCATGGTGCACGAAATCTTCAGCGTCGCGGACCTGCTCGAACAGAAGAAGAAGCACCCGACGGCGCGCACGATCGCGCACCCGGAGTGCCCGAAGAACATCCTCGATCTCGCGGACTTCGCGGGCGGCACCGAAGCGATGATTAAGCACGTCGGGACGTTCGCGGAGCCGACGCAGTTCCTCGTGGCGACCGAAGCGAACATGATGTGGGAGTTGGAGCGCCGGCACCCGCGGCACACCTACATCGGCGTGGCGGGCGTGACGTGTGCGTGCAACAAGTGCCCGCACATGGCGCGGAACACGCTGGAGAAGGTGCGGGACTGCATGAAGAACCGGTGGCCGGAGATCCTGTGGCAACCGGAGTTCGACAAGGCGAAGGAAGTGCTGGCGCGGAGCCTGCTGAACCCGCCGATCACCGCGCCCGTCCATCCGATGGGGGATTGAAAAGATACTTAAACCGACACAGCGTGTGCGGGGCGTCCTCGTGTGGCCTGACTACTGAGGATCCCCCATTCTACTCTCAGCAGACGCGCCGAGACGGCGCCGAGAGAGAAGGCCGAGTTCCCGTAGCGGCTACGTCGAATGCACCCAACCGCGCTTGTCCGCCCAGCGGTCCCAGCCGAAGATCCATTCCTGATCGCGCAGGTGCCGCCACGCCTGACCGCCGTTGCCCGGCGGCCACTCGTCCCACGATTCCGCGGTGTCCGCGTCCGGCACGCCGCACTGTTCTTCCCACACGTCGTCGTGCCAGTGCGGGTGGCAGCCGTCCCACTGGTCGCCCGGGAAGTTCACGTCGCGCACGCGAATGAAGGCCGGTTTGAAGCCGAGCACCGCGACGAGTTGCTGTTGTAGCGCGTCTTTGTGTTCGTACCACTGGTTGAGTGGAACTTTCAGAATCGCGTCCGGCACCGGCACGCGAATCACCTCGCGCGTTTGCTTGCCGGTGTCGTCGAACGTGACGACGCACAGCGTCGGCGGGTTAGTGGAGTGGTCTTCCGCGGCCATCGCGGCGCGCCCGTTCGGTAAGCGCCCGGGAAACGTGTACCAGAAGTTCGCGCAGAACGGGAACAGTTTGGGATACCCGGGCCGGTACACCGCCACTTCGCGCCCCGCGGCCCGGTTCGCGGTCGCCACGAGCCGCTGCCGAAGGCCGCGCTTCTGATTGTCGCAGTTCAAGAGGCTCAGTTCGCGCAGATTCGGCCACGCGCGGCCCGCACTCATGATCCGGCACAACTGCGCGTCGCTTGCCCTTGCGCGCGCGAGCCATAGTTCCAACACTTGCAGCGCGCTCAGGTGCGGCGACGCGGTCAGCGCACGGGCGTCAGCGTCGGAGTACCAGCACGCGAGTTCCAATTCCGCGAGGCCCGCGAGTGCCGGGCACGCCGCGATGCGCTCGCCGTACCCGTCCAGCCGGAACAGCACGACGCGGCGAATGGTGGGGTGCGCGCGCCGAAATTGCTCACCGAGTTCGAGGAAGGTGCGCGCCGGGAGGGCGAGCGTATCTGGGAAGCCGCGGTAGAACTCCAGCGACGCCCCGGTGCGCCAGTTGTCCCAATTTTTCGGCATTTTGCCGAGCCAGTCCTTCGGGTTCAGCAACTCGCGCTCGCGGGCATGCAGTTCGGCGGCGCGCGGTATCTCGTACTGGTCGCGGATCGGTTCCAGTTCGATCTGCACGCGGATGAACTCGGCGCGGGCGTGTTCGCCGTGCTCGTCGAACCAGTCGGCGAGGGCCAACCGCGGGGTGTCTTCGTAAAGGTTCGCGGCGATGGTCGCCAGCAGCGCGTCGCGGTCGCTCACGGCCGGTTCCTCTGGGCACCCGTTCACGATTCGCGTATCGTACTCCAACACCGCTTGCAACGCGACACGATCCCGATTCGCGCGAAAGGACTCCCCGTATGCCGCCGCTCGTGCCGAACCGGTTCCTCGTGCGCCTCGCGCACCCGTGCCCGCTCGTGAAGGACGTGCCGCGCGATTCGGATGACGACGAGCACTTGGTGGAACTGCCCGAACACGCGCGGATTGACAACTTCGCGGCGCTCGACGAGCAGCAGAACTTCGCGGACGTGCGGTTCGCGTGGAACGATTTCGGGATCGCCGTGCAGGTCGAAGTGACCGGTAAGAAGGAAGCCCCGGTCGGCGATTCGGACAAGCCCAGCGGCGGCGACGGGCTTCGCCTCTGGATCGACACCCGCGACTCGCGCACCGGGCACCGCGGCACGCGGTTCTGTCACCAGTTCGCGCTGTTCCCCACCGGCGGCGGCGCGGACAAAGACGAGCCGTTCGTGATTCAGCAGAAGATCAACCGCGCGCTGCAAGACGCGCCGAGCGCGAACGTATCCGATGTGCTCTTTCGCGCGCACAGCACGAAGGGCGGGTACCGGCTCGAAGCGTTCTTCCCGGCCGCGGCGCTCAACGGCTACGACCCGGCCGAACACCCGCGACTCGGCGTGTACTACTACTTGCGCGACAGCGAACTCGGCGACCAGTTCCTCAGTGTCGGCTGGGACTTCCCGTTCGGCGAAGACCCGTCGCTGTGGGCGGTGTTGGAGCTGGTGAAGTGAACGAACCGCGGGGCTTTTGGCCCCGCGGTTCGCGTTTACGGGAGGTCGATTCCCAATTCCGCGGGCGACGGCACCGCCAGCGGTTCGCTCAGGTCGATGCCGAACTCGGTCGGTTCGGGCACCAGCACTCGCGCCGCGACTACCGGCGGCGCGGGCGGCTTCGGCGCGGGCGGGTTCGGCGCGGGGCGAACTGCGACCGGTGCGGGTTGTTGCGGCTGCACGCGCGGTTGGGGCCGCGGTTGTGGCTGAGCGAAGTAGGGTTGCGGTTGCGGGGCGAAGCCGTAGCCGCCGAACGGGTCGGAGATCGGCGAACCGCCGATCGGGCCGCAGCCCACCGGGGTTCACCCGGCGCCCGACCGGCCGGGGATGAGCGTGAACCAGAGCGCCACGCCCACCACCGCGGCGGCGATGGGAATCCATACCCTGAGCGCGTCCGTGCGCATAAATCGGCTTCCGTGCTCCCCGCGAGCGTCCTGCTCACGAGAGGGCCGGGGTATAGCCACGGGCGCGCCGGAGAAAAAGCCCAAGTCGCGGGGGTTCGCTATGTTCGCGCTGTTGCTCGTTTGCGCCGCCGATCCGGGTTCCGCACTCCCGCTGAAGCCCGGCTTCAAGGCGACCGTGGAACTGAAATCGGAACACGCGACCCAAGCCGCGGCCGCGACCGAGAAGCACGTCTTCGCGGTGAGCAGCACGAAGGTCGCGGTATACGACCGCGCGACCGGGAAGCAACTCGCGGTCAGCGACGGTCCGGCAGAGCACCTCAACAGCGCGTTCGTTTGGGAGGGCAAAGTGTACTGCGCCCACTCGAACTACCCGAAGAAGCCGGAGACGAGCGAGATTCGCGTGTACGACCCCGCGACGAACAAGCTCGCGGTGTTCCACGAGTTCAAGAACCCGCCCGGTAGCCTCGTGTGGAACCTGCGCGACCGCGAACACTGGTGGTGCTGCTTCGCCCACTACGGCGGCGACAACGCGAAGACCGTGCTGATTCAGATGACCGCCGAGTTCGAGGAACTGAAGCGCTGGACGTTCCCCAAGAAGGTGAGCGCCGACTGGGACAAGATGAGCGCGTCCGGCGGGATTTGGGATGGCGATTCGCTGCTCGTCACGCACCACCACTTCAAAGTGCTGTACCGGGTGAAGCTCCCGAAAGCCGGCGGCGAACTGGAGTTCGTGGAAGCGCTGGAGTGCCCGTTCCCGGGGCAAGGGATCGCCCGCGACCCGAAGACCGGCGGGCTGGTGGGCATCGATCGCGGTGCGCGGAAGGTCGTGTTCGCCGCGAAGTGAGTCACACCTGTTCGGAGTCGCCGAGGCGCGGCAGTTCGTCCAGCGACGAGAGGCCGAACACTTGCAGGAACCGCGGCGTGGTGCCGTAGCGCACCTCGCGCCCGCCGGCTTCGGCGCGGTGCCGCACCGCTACAAGGCCCAAGCGCACCAGTTGGCGCAGCGTTGCGCCAGAGTCGGTGCCGCGGAGCGCGTCCACTTCTGCTTTGCCTACCGGTTGCCGGTACGCCACCACGGAAAGCACGTCGAGCGCCGGTTGCGTGAGGCGCGTTTCGCGCGGCCCGCCGAACAAGCGCTCGCGCAGCGGGCGGAACGCGGGGCGCACGGCGAGTACGAAACCGTCGCCGCGGGCCTCGATTCCATACGGCCGCCACTGCGCGCGGTACTTCCGGTTCAGCGCGTCCACCGCGGCGCGGAACCGCTCGGCGCTCAGCCCGCGCACGGCCGCACACGCGATTTCCGCGCTCAGCGGTGCACCGCCGACGAAGAGCATCGCTTCGACGAGTTGTTCGGGCGAAGGTGGCAGCTCCGCCGGTTCCGGCGGCGCGAGCGGCGGGAGGATCGCTTCCGGTTCGCGCGCCGCGGGCGGTGCTTCCGGTTCCGGCTCCGGCGCGACGTCTTCTGCCGGCAGTTCTTCCCACACGTCGAGCTGCCACTCGCCGCCGAGGTGCGCCGCAGCGGCGCGCCCGAGCGCGAGCGGGTCGACGGGGTCCGGTTCGAAAGGGGCAGCCATGCGCGGTTAGTGCGGGAGGCCGAGACCGGTAATCACGGTGCCGGTCCACAGCACCACGAACACCGCGGAAAGCGCGAGGTGCGCCTTCTTCAGCCGCATCTTCCCCGTTGCGAGCATGAAGGGCAAGACCAACGTGCTGGGAACGGAAAAGTACAGGTGCGTGCGCAGTGCGGCGCGGGTCGCGTCGTCGAAAGTGGCGGACACGTCGATGAACTGCAGCAACCCCTCGAACGCGACAACCGTGAGCATGGTGAGCGCGAAGAACACCGTGTTGATGCGCCCGTGCAGCCGCGGGCGCTTGACCGCGAGCGCGACCAGTGACGCGATCAGCAGCACCGTGACTGCGATCACGAGCACCTTCAGCGTGAGGATAACCTGCGGGCCGGTGAGCATTGCGTGTTCCGAAGGTGTTGGGTGGCGAGTGAACCGCGGCGCGGCCCGAAGTTCAACCGGGTCGCGCCTCTGGGAAGCAGTCGGAACCGCTCGATGCGCTCAACTCACGGCGGCGACCACGGCGTCGCCCATCTGCGTTGTCGTGCTCGTGCCTTTCAGGTCCGGCGTTTTCACGGTGCCTTCGGCCAGCACCTTCGACACGCCGGCGCGAAGTGCCGCGGCGCTCTTGGCGAGGCCCAAGTGGTCGAGCATCAGCGCGGCGCTGAGAATTGCGGCCAACGGGTTCGCGATGCCCTTACCGGCGATGTCTGGGGCGCTGCCGTGGACCGGTTCGAACATGCTCGGGAACTTCTTCGTCGGGTTGATGTTCGCGCTGCTCGCCAGCCCGATGCTCCCCGTTACCGCGGCGCTGAGGTCCGTGAGGATGTCGCCGAACAGGTTGCTCGCCACCACCACATCGAACGCTTCCGGGCGGCGCACGAAGTCCATCGCTGCGGCGTCGACGAGCAGCGATTCGCTCGTCACGTCCGGGTAGTCTTTGCGCACGGTGTTGTACACGTCGTCCCACAGGCCGAGGCCGTAGACCTGCGCGTTCGACTTCGTGATGCTGGTGAGCTTCTTCCGCGGGCGCTTGCGGGCGGCGTCGAACGCGGCGCGCAGGATGCGCTCGCACCCCTTCCACGTGAACACGCCGGTTTGCACCGCGATCTGGTTCTCCGTGCCCGGGTACAAGTTCCCGCCGACCGGGGCGTATTCGCCCTCGGTGTTCTCGCGGTACACGAGCATGTCGATTTCGCCCGGCTTCTTCCCCACGAGCGGGCACGGCACGCCGGCGAACAGGTACGCGGGCCGCAGGTTCACGTACTGGTCGTACTTGCGGCGCATCGGCAGCAGCAACTCGTGAACCGTGACCTTGTCCGGCACGCTCGGGTCGCCGACCGCTCCGAACAGAATCGCTTCGTAGGCCGTGAGTTGCTCCCAGCCGTCGGCGGGCAGCATGCGGCCGTGCTGCTTGTAGTAGGCGGTGCTCCACGGCAGGTGGGTCCACGCGAGGGTCGCGCCGTCGTGCTTCTTGGCCGCGGCTTCGGCCGCGCGCACGGCTTGGTCGATCACTTCGGGCCCGATGCCGTCGCCGCCGATGACCGCGATCTTGTGAACCGCCATTGAACTCGCCTTCGGTGCAGGGTATTCCGCCCGCACAGTTTACCCACCCTTCACGCGCGCACCCGCGGGCGAAGAGTGGGGCCGGCTTTCCGGTCCGCGCCCGTAGACGCGCGCGACCGGGCGGGGGAGAGTGGAGGTAGGTGGGCGAAACGCAGGGCTTGTTTAGCCGCCTACGGGGGCGGGTCAAGATGACGGCGCACACGCACTTCCGCCGACGCACGTTCGCCGCGCTTGTAGGCGCGCTGGGGCTGTGCGCCCTTGCCGGTTGCAAAACGGACAAAGAGGCGCGCGGCACCGGCGTGGGCCGCGGCAAAGACCCGCTGTTCGGGAACCTGATCCCGCGCCAAGACCTGCCCGTTCCGTCGAAGACCGCGACCAAAGGGAAAACCGATCCGCTGTTCGCGCCTACCGGCGGCAAAACCACCGGCTACAACGACGACCCGGAGCGGTTCAAGGGCACGTTCATTCCGGGGAAGGGCAGCACGCCGGCGGCGCTTTCCGGTTGGGCGAAGGACGGCGAGGGGCTGAAGATCGAATCGCCGGGCGTGCCGCTGATCCCGGCGGGCGGCGCGGAGGTTCCGCCGCCCAGCGTGGAACCGCTGCTCGCGGAACTGACCAAGTTCGGCGTGGCGGCCGAGGACCGCAGCTTGGCTCGCGAGGGCGGGCGGTGGGTGTGCCGCGCGAGCGTACCGAACCCGGAGAACCGCGCGGCCAAGTTGCAGTTCAGCGGCGCGGCCGACAACCCCGCGGACGCGGTGAAGCAGGTACTCGCCCAACTCGCGGACCGGAAGCAGTAGGTGGCGAACGGCCGGGCTGAATCGGCCGGTGCTCCGGTCACACAAAGTGTGTGCGGCCGAGTTGTACACCCCACCTCCGCACGAATCGCGCGGAGGTCCGCTCGCACTTTCCGCTCCGCACGAACTTGTGTCGGATGCACGAAACATCATCGGCCCTTCCCTCCCTCCCAGAAGAGGGCGGTGCGGACCGGCCGTTCGCCGTCACTTCTCGATCTTCTCCAGCGCCCGGAGGGCCGCGGGGCGCACCAGCGGGTCGGCGCGCAGGTCGCGCAGTTTCGCCACCCCGGGTTTCGACTGCTTCCCGATCGCCCCCAGCGCTTCCGCCGCGGCGATTCGCACCTCGTACTCGGGGTGATCCAGCGCGCGAACCAAATCCGGTACCGCGTCCTTCGCGAGCGGCCCCAACTGCGCCAGTGCCTGCGCCGCGGCGGCCTTGGTCGCGGCGTTCACGTCCTTGATGAGCCGCAACAGGGTCGGCAGGTCGTCTTTCGCAACGCCCACCAAGAGCAACCCTTCGGCGGCGGTGGCGCGCGTCTGCGCGCCTTTCTCGGACAGCGCGCGGCGCACCTCCGGGGCGGCCTTGCGCACGTCGCCGTCGAGCGCGAAGAGCGCGACGCGCGCCCACAGCGCGAGCCACGGTTGCTTCCCGGCCGCGATCGCTTCGAGGTCCGGTTTGGCCGCCTTCGCACGCGGTCCGGCGGCCGTGAGCGCGCGAAGGGCCGCCACCCGCGGGCCGTTGCTCGCGTCGGATTTCGCCACCTTCGTGAGCGCCGCGATTGCGTCCGCCGAAAGTGGGTTCAGCTTGCCGAGCGCGGTCGCGGCCCCGGCGCGGACGGTGGCGTCCGCGTCGGTCGCGGCCTTGCGCAGGGCGGCGCTCGCGTCGGCGGAAGCCGGGTCCGCGACGGCGAGGGCGACCGCGACTTTAGCGCGCACTTCCACCGTCAGGTCTTTGTCCGCGAGCAGCGGGAGCAGCGCCGCCAGCGCCGGCTTGGCGCCCGGCCCCATGCTCAGCAGCGCTTCCACGAACTGGGC
>JALHNS010000070.1 GCA_022843445.1 Gemmata sp. | reverse complement strand
GCGGTGCCGGCAGCGCCGCGGGCGGGGGGTCCGCGCTCGCGGGGGGCCGGGCGGTGCGTGGCGCGCCGTGTTTGGCCATGACCTCCTACCATTCCGACGACGCCGCGGCCCGAACCGATTGGGGAAATGGCGACGGAACCGAATCAGCGCATCCTATCCGCCCCGCGCGCGCCGCGGCAAGCGGAATCGCACCGGCGGTTGCGCACGGCCTCACGAGTGGTCCGTTCGCGGCGCGCGCGAGCCGCTCGCGGGTTCGGCCGGAATCGTCTGGCATTGGCGCGCCGCGGGGTTATACTCTGATTAGAATGCCCGCCCGCCGGCATCCCTCCCGCCGACCGAACCGACCCACCCGCCCGCACTCAGGAGCACCGTTCATGCGGCTCCGCACGCTGCTACTCGCGGCCACATCCGCGCTCGCGCCGGCCCTCGCGCGCGCCGCCGAAGTGCCCGCAACCGCCCCGATCCACAAAGCCGTCGATACGTTCGTCGATGCCGAAATCGCCGAGAAAGGCGCGCGCCCCGCGGACCGGGCCGACGACGCAGCACTCATCCGCCGCCTCACGCTCGACTTGGTCGGCCGCATCCCCACGACCGGCGAACTCGACGCCTACGTGAAATCGACCGACCCGGACAAGCGCGCGAAACTCGTAGACCGCCTGATGGCGTCGCCGGCCTACGCGCGGCACCAAGCGGCGCTGTTCGAGGTGATGTTCAACCCCGAAGGCACCTCCCGCGGCGGCGGCGGCGCGTTCCGCGAGTACCTCGCGGCGTCGCTGAAGGAGAACAAGCCGTGGGACCAAATGTTCCGCGAGATCATGCTGCCGAACGAGGCCGACGCGAAGTTGAAGGGCGCGGCCGAGTTCCTCCGGGGGCGCGTGTCCGACGCCGACAAGCTCACCAACGACGTGAGTGTGACCTTCTTCGGCGTGAACGTGAGCTGCGCGCAGTGCCACAACCACCCGCACGTGGAAGATTGGACGCAGGACCACTTCTACGGCATGAAGGCGTTCCTCGCCCGCACCTTCGACAACGGCGGGTTCCTCGGCGAGCGCGGCTACGGGGTCATCAAGTACAAGCCGACCAAAGGCCCGGAGCGCACCGCGAAGATGATGTTCCTCACCGGCGCGACCGTTGAAGACCCGAACGCGAAGGAACCGTCCGCCGCCGAACAGAAGGCCGAGAAAGACGCGCTCGACAAGGCAAAGGCCGCGAAGGCCGCGCCGCCCGCCCCGAAGTTCAGCGCGCGGGCGAAGTTGGTCGATACGGCGCTCAAAGCCGAGAGCGCCGAGTTCTTCTCGCGCTCCATCGTGAACCGCATGTGGCACCGGTTCTTCGGCACCGGGTTGGTGTCGCCGCTCGATCAAATGCACAGCGAGAACGCCCCGAGCCACCCGGCGCTCTTGAAGTGGCTGGCGAAGGACACGACCGCGAACGGCTACGACCTGCGCCGCTTGGTGCGCGGGATCGTGATGAGCGAGGCGTACTCGCGCAGCAGCAAGTACGACAGCGAAGACCGGCCAAACTCGAAGCTGTTCGCGGTCGGCAAGTTGAAGCCCATGACGCCGATGCAACTCGCCGCGTCGCTGCGGATCGCCACCGCGGACCCCGCGACGTTCGACAACCTCAAGCCCGACGAGTTGGAAAAGAAGATCGAGCAACTGGAAGCCAGCGCCCGCGGGTTCGCTGCACTCATCGCGCAACCGACCGACAACTTTCAAATTGGCGTGGGCGAGGCGCTCTTGTTTAGCAACGGCGACCGCGTCCAAAAGGAACTGCTCACCGACGGCCCCGGCACCGCGCTGGGGCGCGTGAAGGCGATAAAAGAGCCGAAAGAGGCGATCGGGTTCCTCGTGCGCACCGCCTACGGGCGCGCCGCGACCGACGCCGAACTGAAGGCGCTCACCGCCTTCGTGGAGAAGCGCGCGGGCCGCGAGGCCGACGCCTACAAGCAGGTGCTCTGGGCGCTGCTCAGCGGCCCGGAGTTCCGGTTCAGCTACTGATTTGCACGGTAGTAGGCACGCGCCGCGTGCCGGCGCTACAGAACACAGAAGCCTGTGCGAAGTGCGGTGTAACTCAACCGGCCCGAACACACGGCACGCGGAGCGTGCCTACTACTCTGAAAACCAAACACGGAGATACTCATGCCGCGTTCCACCTTCTGCCGCTCGGCCGATCACGCCCTCGACCGCCGCGCGTTCCTCGGCGCGGGTGCCGGCGCGGCGCTCGCCGCGAACATGACCGCGCTCAACGCGCTCGCGGCCCCGGACGTAAACGGCGCGCTCAAGAAGGCGCAGAAGCGCGTCATCCTGCTGTGGCTCGCCGGCGGCGCGTCGCAGTTGGAGACGTGGGACCCGAAGCCGGGCGCGAGCACCGGCGGGCCGTTCCGCTCGATCCAGACGGATGTACCCGGCCTGCGCATCTCGGAACTGATGCCGAAAATGGCGACCCGCATCGGGAAGACCACCGCGGTGATTCGCGGGCTGAACACCAAGAACGGCGACCACGGCAGCGGCGCGAAGGTGATGATGCGCGGCCGCCGCGACGAATCCGGCTTGCGGTACCCGGACCTCGGCGCGGTGGTCGCGCGCGAAATGGCCCGCGCGGACAGCAAGGTGCCCGACTACGTCACCTTCTACACGCAGACCGAAGGCCGCAGTTTCGCCCCCGGCGACAGCGGGTTCTTGGGCGCGCGGTTCGCGCCGATGGAACTGACCACGAACAACTACCCGGAGTTCATCAAGAAGCTCGACGGCATCACCGACCTCGACCACCAAGAGCGCGGCGAGTTGCGCGAGCTGGTGGGCAAGACGTTCGAGAAGGGCCGCAGTTCGGAAACGATGAACAGCCACAACGAAGCGTACCAGCGCGTCCGCGGGATCATGGCGAGCGAGAAGCTGTTCGACGTGACGCAGGAACCGGAGAAGGTGCGGGCGCGGTACGGCAAGACGCAGTTCGCCGAGCAAGCGCTCATCGCACGGCGGCTCGTTGAGGCCGGCGTCCCGTTCGTGCGCGTCGCCCGCGCGTGGTGGGACAGCCACGGGCAGAACTTCGAGACGCACCAAGAGATGGTGCCGGAACTGGACCACGTGATGGCGACGCTGCTCGACGACCTCGGCGAGCGCGGGCTGCTGGACGACGTGATGGTGGTGACGCTCGCGGAGTTCGGCCGCACCCCGGGCATCAACGCGAGCCTCGGCCGCGACCACTTCGCGAGCGCGTGGAGTTGCACGATCAGCGGCGCGGGCGTGAAGCGCGGCGCGGTGTACGGCAAGAGCGACGCGCTGGGCAACAAGGTAGTGGCCGAGGAGATGGACGCGGGCAGCCTGTTCGCGACGATCTACACGGCGCTCGGCCTCGACCCGAACAAGAACTACCACGTCGGGAGCCGCCCGATCCCGCTGGTGAACCCCGGCATCGAACCGGTGAAGGCGCTCGTGAAGTGACGCGGTACGATAGATCGCACCGCGCGAACCGGAGAAAGCGATGGGGTACGAACTCGATGAAGCCCTGAACCTCGCCGGATACGAGCGGGTGAAGGGGGAACTTGCCGCGACGTACCCGAAGGGGCAGTTCGTTGGGATTTCGCATGGGAAGGTCGTCGCCGACGGCGCGAACCTCGACGAACTGATCGCGAAAGTGCGCGCGCTCGGCCTCGACCCGCGGCGGGTACTCGCCGTGCAAGCGGGTGTGGAGGCTCCGCGGCACGCGATCATCTTCGGCTCCTACGCGGGCGCTGCATGAACCTCGCGCCGGTCGAACAGCGGAACCCGTACCTCGGCGCGACGCCGCGCCCGTGGCTGCGAATTCGCGTGCTCGACGCGAACGACGTGCCGTACGAACTGACGCTCATCGCCGACACCGGGTGCCCGTACGCGGTGATTATCGACCCGCTGTTGCTGTTCCAACTGTCGCGATCGGCTGCGCAACCCACCGTCTCGAACTTCGGGCCGATGACGAGCGCGTGGGTGCGGTTGCAAATGCCCGCGTTCGGAATCGATCTCGACGTTCTCGGCTACGGGAGCGCGGCCGTCGCGCAAGGCGCGGCCGTGGACGATGTGAGGTTCCAAGGGCTTGTCGGATTACCGGTTCTTGCGATGGCCGAATACGGCGGAAACGCCACCGACTTCTGGTTCCGCTACCCACCCACCACCACAACCACCTCGACGCTATGAAAGCTCCGAACCCGGATACGCTGAAGGCCGTGAAGGACATCCAGCGGCCGGTTATCACGTTCGCCGTCGCGCGCGCCGAAGGGTCGCCCACCGCGTACTTCGGGTGCTCCGACTTCAAGGTGTACGCGGGCGACCCCACCGCCGCGAAGTTCGAGCCGAAAGAGCTCTACGCGCACGAGAGCTACGTCACGGGTGTCGCGCTCGCGGGCACCACGCTCGTGAGTGGCGGCTACGACGGCAAGCTCACGTGGTTCGACACCAAGGCCGGCAAGACGATCCGCACGCACGACGCGCACGCGAAGTGGATCCGCAAAGTGATCGCGTCGCCGGACGGCAAACTGTTCGCCAGCGTCGCCGACGACATGGCGTGCAAGCTCTGGGACGCCGCGACCGGTAAGCTCGTGCACGAACTCCGCGGGCACGCCGAGAAGACACCGAACGACTTCGTTTCCATGCTGTACGCGGTCGCGTTCTCGGCCGACTCGAAGCTGATCGCCACCGGGGACAAGGTCGGGCACGTCGTGGTGTGGGACGCCGCGACCGGCAAGCAACTCGGCGCGGTCGAAGCCCCGGTGATGTACACGTGGGACAAGGTGCAGCGGTTGCACTCCATCGGCGGCGTGCGGTCGGTCGCGTTCTCGCCGGACGGCAAAGCGCTCGCGGTGGGCGGTATGGGGAAGGTCGGCAACATCGACCACCTCGAGGGCAAGGCCCGCGTGGAGGTGTTCGACTGGAAGGCCGGGAAGCAGACCGCGGAGTTCCCCGGCGACAAGTTCAGCGGCCTCGTGAACCGGCTCGCGTGGGCACCGGACGGCTCGTGGCTGGTCGGGGCCGGCGGGGCGGGGGAAGGGTTTCTCCTCTTCTTTGACCCGGCCGCCAAGAAGACACTGAAGCAAGAAAAGGTGATGATGCACGTTCACGACTTCGCGATGAGCGCGAAGGCGGACGAGATCGTGTGCGTCGGGCACAACCGCATCACGGTTCACAAACTGGGCTGAGCAAGGCGGGGCGCGTCGGTGGTCACAGGGGCGCGCGGCGCAGCTTGTGAACACCGACGACCGCACCTATCGCTCGCGCGATTTCAGCTTCACCAGCTTCACGCGGGTGCCGCCGGCGCTGTACCGCACGTCGTCCATGAACGCGCGCATCAGCAACAGCCCGCGGCCGCTGGGGCGCTCCAAGAACTCCGGGGCGGTTGGGTCCGGCAGCGCGTCCACGTCGAACCCGTTGCCCTGATCCTGAATCGCGAACGTCGCGCGCTCGGGGGTGACGCGGGCCGCGAACCGCACGCGGCGCGCCGCGAACGGGAACTGGAACCGCCGCTGCCGCGCCTGCGCGTGGAACGAGTCGTCGCCGCTGTCCTTCAGCTTGGAGCTCAGCTCCAAGTTGCCGTGGTAGATGGCGTTCAGCAGCGCCTCTTCCAGCGCGATGCCGACGCGGGTCGCGTCGTGCCGGTCGCACACGCCCACCGCGACCAGATCGTCGGCGAGCACCTCAATGAGCGGCGCGACCACCGCCGGGTCGTTATCCAACACGAACCGGCGCTGCACGAGCGCCGCGCGCAGCGCGGCCCGCGGCGCGGGCGTATCGGCCGGGTACGGGGTCGCGGTCAGGTCGGTGAGCCGAACGGCGGGAGTGCTGGGCATCGCGGGCGATCCGGGGTGTGGGAACTACGGTATCGGGGCGCACAATCGTAGCCCGTCGCGCGCCGGCGGTAGGAAGATTCCGCGCCGGTGCGGCCCGCGCACTCGCGCCGCACCGCAACCGGCTACACTTTCACGAAGATTTTCCGCCGCCACATCCAAAACAAAAGCAGCCACAGCACGGCGAGCACGACCGCCCCGGACGCGAGGTGTTCGTAGGGGCCGAACTGAGCGAACGCGGTCGCGCCGAAGTGCGTCTTCGCGGTGTCGCGGATGAAGCCCGGCAGCAGGTGCGCGAGGCAGTACGCCGCGATGGAGTTCGCGCCGATCACCAGTAGCGGGAGCGCCCAGCGCCCTTTCGCGCCCGTGTCCAGCAGCGCCACGAACCCCGCGAGCAGCAGGTAGCACCAGCCTCCGCTGAACAGCACCCACGCGGGCGTCCAAATGCGCTTCACACTCGGGCACACCCCCGCGGCGTCGAGCGCGAACCCGGACGCGAGCAGCGCCGCGCCCACGAGCACGAAGTGCCTCACCTTTTGCCACACCGGCGCGGGGCCGCGCAGCACGTTCCCCGCGAGCAAGCCCAGCAGCATCGTGGCGAGCGTGGGCACGAAGTTCAACGTGACGTAGCCGCCCGAATTGGTGGTGAACGGTTTCTCGCGCGGGAACAGGTTCATGAACCACGTCTCGCACGCGGAGCCGGCGTTGGTGTTCTTGTCCCAGTGCGCCGCGAACCCGGTCGGCCGCTCGTGCGGCTTCAGGTCGCTCACCGTCGCGTAGTCGAAGCCCTCCGGCGGCAGCGGGTACAGCGCGAACGCGAGCCAGTACGCCACCAGAATGCCGCCGACCGCGACGCGCTGCCACACCGGCTTCGCGTGCCCGAGCGCGAACAGGAACACGTATCCCAGCCCGATCTGCGAGAGCGTGTCCACGAACGTCCAGTTCGTTTGCTTCTGCCCGACGGAGCGCAGGAACACGCCGAGCAGCACGAGCACCGCGGCGCGCCAGACCGCGTGCAGCCACACCCGCGGCCCGCCCTGCCCTTTCGCGCGCCGCGCGGCCAGCGAGAACGGCACCGCCGCGCCCACGAGGAACGAGAACGACGGCTGAATCAGGTCGTGCAGCGAGCACCCGCGCCACGGCACGTGCGACTGGTGGAACGCGAGGAACCCCCAGAACCCCGAATCCGGGAACGCCTTCGCCAGAGCGCTCAGGCGGAACACTTCGGCCATCATGAGAAACATCACGAACCCGCGGTACGCGTCCACGGACGCGGCGCGGGCCGGCGGTGCGGGCGGTTCCGGCGCGCTCATGCGGTCCCCTTCCCGGTTGTAGAATGGCCGCATTCTACCCACGCACGGGCCGCGCGCCGATGAGCCAATTGCCGCGAATCGCGATCACCACCGGCGACCCCGCGGGCGTCGGCCCCGAGTTGTGTCTGCGCCTGCTGCGCGAGCCGCGGGTGCGCGAGGTGTGCGTGCCGGTCGTGTACGGCGACCGCGCGGTGCTGGCGCGCGTCGCACGCGCGCTGAACTGGCCCGAACCCTGTGCCGACGAAGTGCTCGACATTCGCGCCATAGACGCGCACGACTTCGAGCCGGGCGCGGTGAGCGCCGCCTGCGGGCGCGCCGCTTACGAATATGTGATTCGCGCCATCGACGACGCACGCGCCGGCACCGTCAGCGCGATCTGCACCGGGCCGCTCCACAAAGAAGCACTGCACGCGGCCGGTGTACCGTTCCCCGGCCACACCGAGATTCTCGCGCACCGCACCGGCGCGCCGCAACACTGCATGATGCTCACCGCGGACGCGATCACCTGCTCGCTCGTCACGGTTCACGTGGGCCTGCGCGAGGTTCCGGCGCTTCTCTCGGTCGAAGCGATTGTCGACACCATCGAACTGACCGCGCTCGCGATGCGCCGCATCCGGGGCCGCGCGCCGCGGTTGCTGGTGTGCGGCTTGAACCCGCACGCCGGCGAGCACGGGTTGTTCGGCGAGCGCGAGGAAGAGCGGTTCATCGTGCCCGCGGTCGAGGTGTGCCGCGCGAAGGGCATCGAGGTGCGCGGCCCGCTCCCGCCGGACACCGCGTTCTTGCCGAAGCTGCGCGCCGCGTGCGACGCCTACGTGTGCATGTACCACGATCAGGGCTTAATACCGCTGAAAGCGCTCGCGTTCGAGGACGCCGTGAACGTCACGCTCGGCCTGCCCATCGTGCGCACGAGCGTGGACCACGGCACCGCGTTCGACATCGCGTGGAAGGGCGTCGCGGACGCGAGCAGCTTCGTACGCGCGGTCGAACTCGCGGCGAAATTGTGTTCGCGCGCAAGTTGAGCGGCACCGGGCGTTCCGTTCGGGGTTTGGTCTATCGTCACGTCACTCGCTCGCATCCGAGGTGCCAGATGTCCCGTTTCGCCGCGTGCGCGGTTCTGTTCGCCGCGTCGTGCCTGTTCGTCGCTCAGCGGGCCGAACCGGTCGGCGCGCAAGACAAGAAGAAAGACAACGACGCGGCGACCATCGCCAAGTTGCAACAGCAACTGAAGGCCGCGCAAATCGATTTGCAGCAGGCCGCGGCGCAGTTCAACAATCTGAAAGCGCTGAACGCGAAGCAGGATCAGGAGATCAACCGGCTTCAGGGGCTGCTGAAGAAGGAAAAGGGCGACGACAAGAAGGACGACAAAGCGCTGAAAGACCTGCGCACCGCGCTCGACAACTACCGCGGCGCGGGCCTGATTCACGTCGTGGTGCTGAAACTGAAGCCGGATTCGGCAAAGACCGAAGCGCAAGCGGTGATCGACGACACCTATTCGCAACTGGCGAAGATCAAGACCGTGCGCGGCGTGTGGGCGGGCAAGCCGTCGGCGAAGGCCGCGACCGCCGGGACCGCGGACTACACCGTCGCGCTGGTGTTCGTGTTCGACGACGCGGTCGGGCTGAAGTCGTACCTGAGCGACCCGATTCACACGAAGTTCGCGGACAAGCACCTGCCGAAGTGGGAAACCCCGCTGGTGTACGACTTCGAGCCGAAGAAGCTGGCCCCGTGAGGAGCGCGTATGAATCCGTTCGAGCAAAACGGAGAAAACGAGCCGCCGCATTTGGTGTGTTCGCACTTACTGGCGTGCCACACGCTGTGGTACGATAACACCAACGCGGACTCCGGGTACTCGCTGGGGCGCGTGATCGTTCACGTGCGCCCGGATGACGGCGGCGGCTTCCCGTTTCGGTTGTTCCGGTTTTTCCTCTTCGCACAATTGCACGGCACACCGGCCGAATACGTCGTCCGCGTGAAACTCGTGCGCATTGAGGTTGATGCCGAGCAAGAGGAATAGGAACTTCCGTTACGTGACTTCGGGCCGTGGGAAATCGCGATTCCGGGTGACAACTACGTCGAGTGTTTTGGCGTCGCTCTGCTGAACGTCTTGTTTCCAGAACCCGGCGTGTACGAATTCCAATTGTGGGCGGACGGGTTCGACGAACTGATCGGGCGCGAGCGCGTCCAAGCGCGGGAGTAAGCGGTGAGCCAAACGAAACCGAAGCGCGACCAGCGCTTCACGATGCTGGAACCGAAGGGGCCGAACAACCCGACCCCGGAAGAAGAAGCGGTGCGCGTGGTCGATCTCGCGTGCGACCAGCACTTCACGATGCTGCCGTCCGAAGGAGCGAACGTTCCGCTGCCCTCTGCGGTCGTGAGTCTCGCGGCGCAACTGGCCGACGCGCTCGCGGGTCTCGACCCCGGCGCGCGGGCCGCGGCGCTCGCGTACCTCACGGCCGAAGTCGGCAAGCGGCAAGCCGGCTAGCGGTCACACCTTCCCCAACACCAACCCGCACACCCAACACTCGCGGGTGTGCGGTTGGCTCGCGTCGCGGCAGTGCATCAAGACGTGTTCGTCTTCGCAGCCCGCGTCTTGCAGCGCGTCGGCCAGAATCGGCATCGCGCCGAACGCGCCCGCGTCGTGCATCTGCCGCGCGACTGCAACCGCGGTGTCGGTGCGCCACGCGGGGTCGAATACCACCGGGCGCACCAGCTCGCCGAAGAACTCCCCCACCACTTGCGCCGCGGTCTCGAACGGCGGGCGCGGGGCCACGGCGAATATCTTGTCGAGCTTCGTGATCTGAAAGAACTCCAACAGTTGGGTCGGAACGCAGCAGAACGTCAGCCGGCCGCGCGCGAGCTGAACCTTCCGGTGCAGCGTGATGAACTTGCCGAGTACGGAACTGGACGCGAACGTGATGTTCGAGAAATCCAGTACGATGTTCGTGCGGCCCAATTCATCGGGAAGCCGGTTCAGCTCGTGACCGAGCGTCTGGATCGTACCCGAATCGAACAATCGCGCGGTGAGGAAGCGAACGACCGTCACACCGCCGAAATCCTCGGTCGCGGTGTGCGGCGGGCGCGGTACCGGGTTCATGTGTCCCTCGCGTCAGTTCTTGTTCAGCACCAGATCGCACACCCAACACCCGCGCACGTGAACGTGGTTCGCGTCGCGGCAGTGGTTCAGCACCTGTTCGTTGTCGCACCCGGCGTCTTGGAGTGCGTCAGCGAGAATGGGCATTGCACCGAAGTTGCGCGAGTCGTACATCGCCCGCGCGAGCGCGACGGCGTCTGAAGTGCGCCACGCGGGATCGAACGCCACCGGGCGAAACGGGTTCCCGAAGATGTCGCGGATCAGCGCCACGAACCGCACGCGGGTGCGCGCCCGAAGCTGGTTCGCGTCGTGCCCGTCGCGCGGCTGACTGAGGTAGTACAAGCAGTTCGGGGCCGCCATGTGGCGCGCCGCGGTCAGCATCGTGGCCTTGCGCAGCGGGTCAAAGAGCGACGCGCCGTTCGTGGCAACGGCGTCCCACGCCGCGGCCCGTTCCTCGTCACTCGCAAGCCCGTCGGCGAACAGTTCCGCCACTTCGACCGCGCGCCGGTATCGCGGGTCGGTCAGTTCGTCCCAGATGTCGCGGCACGCGGCACAGTACACCAACCGCATTTTGCGCACGGGCAACGGCGCGGACGTGCGCAGATAGTTCAGCAGTTGCGTCGGCTCCTCGCACGCGAGCCACTCTGCTTCCGTCATCGCGTCGCCTCCCAGCCGGCTTTCACCACGCCGCCCTGCATCACCGCGACGAACCGCGAGCGGTCTTCGAGCAGCGTAATGTCGCGCACCACGTCGCCGTCTACGATCAGCACGTCCGCGAGCTTGCCCGGTTCCAGCGTGCCGAACTCGTGAGCGCGACCCATGATCTCCGCGCCCGTGCGCGTCGCGCAGGTGATGACTTCCAGCGGCGTGAGGCCCACATAGTTCACGAAGAAACTCAGTTCCTTCGCGTAGTCGCCGTGCGGGTTCCACGCGAAGCCGTAGTCGCCACCCATGCCGAGTCGCCCGCCGGCGCGCAAGATACGTCGCGCGCTCTCCGCGCCGCCTTCAAGCGTCTCCTTGTGGCCGTCGATCACGCGCTGCGAAAGCCCGAACTCCGGGCCGCGGTCCACGCTCGCCTGCTCGAAGTACAGCGCCGGTACGCACGGCACGTTCCGCTTCAGCAGTAAGTCTAAGCCCTCAGCGTCGATGAAGGTGCCGTGTTCGATGGCGTCGTACCCGGCGCGGAGCGCGTTCTTGATGCCCTCGGTCGCGCGGCAGTGCCCGGTCACTTTCAGCTTGTGGTTGTGCGCCGTTTGCACCACCGCGTGCATTTCCTCGAACGTCATGCACAGCGTGTGGTGGTCGTTGGTGTCCGGGGCCGCGGCGTCGCCGGTGGGGTACGTCTTCACCCACTCCACGCCGTCCTTCACCAGTTTGCGCACCGCGGCGCGCGCCTCTTCCGGCCCGTTCACGAGCAGCACGAGACCGTCCATCCCGATCTTGCGGAAGTCCGGGTTCCAGTCCATCAGCCCGCCCACGCCGCAGATTTCGCGCCCGCTGGCGCTCAGCCGCGGCCCGGGGCACACGCCGTTTTCGATGGCCTTCTTCAGCCACACGTCGATGTTGAAGAGGCTCCCGCCGCTGCGCGCCGCGGTGTAGCCGCACTCGAGCGCGAGCTTCGCGTTCGCCGCCGCGAGCAAGGTGACGTATTCGACCGGGTACTTGATATCGAGGTCTTCGAGCGCCGCGACGTTGAAGTAGGTGGGGTGGAAGTGCGCCTCCACGAGTCCCGGCATGATGGTGCCGCCGTGCGCGTCAATTCGCTCGGCGTCCGGCTCAATGGTGCTGGCGAGGCTTTCGCGCCCCGCGGACTGAATGACACCGTCGCGGATCACGACCGTTGCGTTCGGGATCGGCGGGCCGCCGTTGCCGTCTACGAGCGTGCCGTTGGTGATGACGGTGGTACCGGTGGCGAGTTGCATGGGAGCGCCTCGGGGAGAGATGGCGCGATCATACCCGCGGGCCGCGGTTCGCGGAAGAACCTCGTTCGGCACGCTTGCCGAGCGGACAGTTCGGCGAAACAATGGATGCGTGGTGCCTGCCCCCGAATTCCCTTCTCTCACCCGGAGTCCCTCCCATGAAGCGTCTGGTTGTTGCCGTTCTGGCTGTCGCGGTGCTCGCGGTCGGCGCGAGCGCGTCCCGCGCCGACGACTGGGCCACCATCAAGGGCCAAGTCGTGTTCCCGAAGGACAAGGCGCTCCCGAAGCGGGCCGCGCTGAACGTCACCCAAGACAAGGACCACTGCCTCAGCAAGGGCGACATTCTCGACGAATCCGTGATCGTGAGCGCGAAGAGCAAGGGCATCAAGAACGTGGTGGTGTTCCTGCGCCCGGACGACACGACCGGTAAGGCGAACTTCCCGGCCGACAAGATTCACCCGGACGACAAGAAGCGCAAGGCCGCCGAAGTGGTGATCGACCAACCGTGCTGCATGTTCGTGGCCCGCGTCACGGCGGCGCGCGTGGGCGACACGATCGTGGTGAAGAACTCGGCCCCGGTCGCGCACAACTTCTTCTGGGACAGCGGCGCGAACGACGCGCACAACGTGACCATCCCGAAAAACGAGCAGTGGAAGATGCCGAAGCCGCTGGCGAAGGAGAACCCGCCGATCCAGTACAAGTGTACGATTCACGGGTGGATGACCGGCTACGTGCGCGTCTTCGACCACCCGTACTACGCGGTGACGGACGACGACGGGAAGTTCGAGATCAAGAACGCGCCGGTGGGCAAGTTCCGCATCGTGTACTGGCACGAGAACGGCGTGAAGGGCGGCGCGATGGGCCGCTTCGGTGAGGTGATCGAAATCAAAGGGCCGACGATGGAGCTGAAGCCGACCGAGTTCGACGTGTCCCCGAAGGGGTGAGTTCGTCAGGGTAGTAGGCACGCTCCGCGTGCCGTCGCTGTGGAGCGCCGTTCGCCTTTCGCACAGGTGAAAATCAGCTCCACAGCGACGGCACGCGGAGCGTGCCTACTACTATGAAATTACCGGCACCCCCGCACACGGACGCGCCATGCACATCACCGACATCTTCGCGCAGCACCGCACCACGTTCAGCTTCGAGTTCTTCCCGCCCAAAACGGACGAGGCGAGTGAAGAACTGTTCCGCACCATCGCGGCGCTGCAACCGCTGCAACCGTCGTTCGTCTCGGTCACCTACGGGGCCGGCGGCAGCACCCGCGACCGCACGCACGACCTCGTCGTGCGCATCGAGCGCGAGACCAACCTCACCGCGGTGTCGCACCTCACCTGCGTGTGCCACGACCTCGCGGAAATGACCGCCATACTGGACCGCTACGCGCAGAGCGGCATCGAGAACGTGCTCGCCCTCGGCGGCGACCCGCCCAAGAACCTCGCGAACTACGACCGCGCGAAGGACGCGTTCCGCTACGCGGAGGAACTGGTGCGGTTCGTGCGGTCGCGCCCCGGGCCGAACGGGCGCGCCTTCGGAATCGGCGTCGCGGGGTTCCCCGAAGGGCACCCCGGGTGCCCGAACCGGCTCGCAGAAATGGACTTCCTCAAGCGCAAAGTGGACGCCGGCGCGGACTACATCTGCACGCAACTGTTCTTCGACAACCGCGACTTCTACGACTTCCGCGAGCGGTGCGACCTCGCCGGCATTAAGGTGCCGATCGTCGCGGGGATCATGCCCATCACCTCGAAGGGCGGCATGGTGCGGATGGCGGAACTGGCGGCTGGCGCGCGCATCCCCGCGAAACTGTTGAAAGCCGTCAGCCGGTGCGCCGACGACGCCGCGGTCGCGCGGGTGGGCACCAGTTGGGCGAGCGAGCAGTGCACCGATTTGCTCCACAACGGCGTCCGCGGCATCCACTTCTACACGCTGAACAAGTCCGACGTGACGAAACAGATTTACGAGAACCTTGGCGTGGAAAGCTCCGCGGCGCTGCGCGCGGGCTGAGATTCGGCAACTGGCACCACGCGCGGGCGGCGGGTACACTGCACCTCTGCTGCCCGCCTCGAACGGACAACCCGCCATGCCGCACTTCCCCCCGCGCCGCGCGGCGCTCGTAGCCTTCGTGCTCGGACTCACCGCCGCGCCCGCCCTCGCGGTGATTACGAAACTCACGCCGCTCGCGGAGGTGCTGGAGAGCGATCAGTTCATCTTCGTCGCGAAGGCCGAAAAACTCGACCCGGAGAAGCCCGCGGCGGTGTTCACGGTCGGCAAGAAACTGAAGGGCGAACCGCCCTTCGACCGCGTCCCGGTGAACATGACCGGCGACGACGAGGCCAAGAAAGCCGGCGACACGAAGGCGATGTTCGAGCGCCTCGACGCGACGCGCGAACTGGTGTTCTTCGTGCGCAAGCAGGGCAAGCTCTACAACGCGAAGGTGTTCGTGGAGGGCACTTGGTTCTCGATTTACGGGCAACTCGACGCGGACGGCAAGACGATCCGCTGGGCGTTCCTGCACGGCGAACCGTTCCTGCGCCGGACCTTCAAGGGCACGACAGCCGAGATGGTGAAAACCGTCGAAGACGCATTGGCGAAGAAGGCGAAACCGCCCGAACCCGACGAGAAGGAGAAGCCCGGTTACGGCCCCACCGTTGCGAAGAAGTGTGGTGAGGACAGCACCGCGGGGCCCCTGCTCGGCGTGATCCCCTCGTTCGTGCTGGTGGGGCCGCTGGCGATCGTCGCGGCGCTGTTCCCCGGGGTGTTCGCGCGGCTCGCGGTCGGCATGAAGCGCTGGCGCGCGTTCCTCGTCGTCGCGAGCGTCAACAGCACGCTCGCGCTCGTCTATTGGGTGTTCTTCGCATACTTCCCCGAAGTGCTACCTTCGAGTCGCTTCTTCTCGCCGCGCGCGGTCACGCTCTATCTCACTGTGAGTGCGTTCGTGGGGTTGCTGTGGGCCGGACGGCGGTACCGGCGAATGGCGGCCGAAGACGCGAGCATCACCACAACGCCGGGGCGCGTCGAGTTGCTCACGCTGCTCGGCCTCGCGGCGTTCGCGGGCGCGACCGTGCTGCTCACCGCGGCGTTCGCGGACTGGAACAGCACGCTCGAAATCCCGATGCGCGAGTTCACGTTCATCGGAACCGGGTTGCTCGCGGCTCTCGCGTACGCCGGGTACCGCGTGCTCACGAAGCGCGCGGACGAACCCGCCGGCACTTCGCCCGCGGTGCGCCTCAGCGTGTCCGGTGAAAGCGCCGCGCTCGCGGCGCTGGTGCTGTGCGGCGTTGCAACGCTCGTGAACACAGCACCAAGCGGACCCGCGATTCAAGGCGCGGGCGGCGCACAGAAGGGCGACGCGACCGAACCCATCGGCCCGCGACTCGTCGGCGAACCGGTCGCAATCGAGGTGTACGAACTCGAAGCCGGCAAGAAGGAGCCGCTGTTCGGGAACGTGATGTCCAACATGGTGATCGACGGCGAGCGCCTGTATTTCGGCGTCGATTCGGGCGGCAACGCGGGGCGCATCATCGGCGCGAACCGCACCACGGGCCTCGCGGAATTCGCTTACGACGCGCCCGGCTTGCTCCCGGTGTACTGCACGCCGACGATTGCGAACGGCAAGGTCTACTGCGGCGAAGGGCTGCACGAAAACAAGGGCTGCCGACTGTTCTGCGTACACACGAAGGACGCGACCGACGTGTGGAACCCGCCGTTCCGCACCGGTAGCCACACCGAAGGCGCGCCGGTGGTCGCGGGCGGCAAGGTGTACTTCACCGGCGGCGAAGACGGCCTCTACTGCGCCGACGCCAACACCGGCGCGAAGCTGTGGCAGTTCGCCGGCGGGAAGGAGAAGGGCATTCACATCGACGGCGCGCCCGCGGTCGCGGACGGGCGCGTGTTCGTCGGCAGCGGGCTTTACAGCTACGTGGCCGTCGCGCTCGACGCGAACACCGGCGAGGAGAAGTGGCGCACCGACCTGAAGCTGCGCTCGTTCGGCCCGCCCACTGTAAGCGGCGGCAAAGTATTCTACGCGGTCGGCACCGGCAACATGGCGTTCGACACCTACGACTACCCCGAAGAGGGCGAAGCCCGCGACAAGGAACCGGCCGGTGCGGTGGTGTGCCTCGATGCCGCGACCGGCAAAGAAGAGTGGCGCTTCCCGTTGCCGAAGTCGGTTCACACCGGGCTGGCGCTCGACGGCTTCACCGCGTACGTGGGCTGCCGCGACGGGTTCGTGTACGCCATCGACCGCAAGAGCGGCAAGCTGCGCTGGAAGACGGAGGTGGGCGCGCGCCAACCGGTGCTGAGCTGTCCCGCGGTGGCGCAGAACGGCGGGCAACCGGTCGCGGTGTACGCGGTGGCGACCGTGGGCCTGATGGTGTGCCTGAACCCGCAAACGGGCGAAGTGGTGTGGCAGAAGGAACTGCCCGGCTTCCGCTGGGACGGCACCCCGAACGGCGGCGTGATGTGCGCGCCGGTGGTGCAAACCGCACTCACGCCGACCGGCAGCAAGCGCACGATCTACGTGGGCGCGCGGCTGACCGACCCCGCGAACCCGGTGAAGCGCACGGTCGCCTTCTTCCGCTTCGAGGACGCGATCGGGGAGTAGCGGTCGCGCTTCCGCTTCGCGCGCACTTCGGCTACTATTTGTTGTGCGTTCCACTTGCTCGCAGAGACCGCCCCGTGCAGCCCGACCCCGACACCGTCGCAGCGGCCCCCAGTCCGACCGCGCCCACCGGACCGCCCGGTCCACCTCCGCCCGAAGGGGCACCGGAGCAAGTGGGCCGGTTTCTGGTGCGCCGGCTGCTCGGCGAGGGCGGGTTCGGCGCGGTCTATCTCGCCTACGACCCGGACTTGGACCGCGAAGTCGCGCTGAAGATTCCCGGCAAGCTCACGCCGGAGTCGCGCGCGGAGTTCTTGAGCGAGGCGCGCGCCGCGGCGAAGATCACGCACCCGAACGTGTGTCAAGTGTACGACGTGAGCGCGACCGACGCACTCCCGTACATCGTGTCGCGGTTCGTGGGCGGCGGAACGCTCATCGAGTACATCCGCAAGGCGAACGGCCGACTACCGGTGGCCGACGCGCTGCGCATAGCGGGACAGCTCGCCGACGGTCTCGCCGCGGCGCACGCGCGCGGCATCGTTCACCGCGACCTCAAGCCCGGAAACGTTCTCTTCGACGACGCAACCGATTCGTTCCTCATCACCGACTTCGGTTTGGCGAAGGTTCTCGAAAAGGAGTCGCTCACAACCGGCCGCGTGAGGGGCACGCCGAAATACATGTCGCCGGAGCAATTCGGCGACGGCAACAAGGCCGGCGAGGTCGGTCCGCGGTCGGACGTGTACACGCTCGGCGTGATCCTCTACGAGTTGCTCACCGGCGACGTGCCGTTCACCGCACCGCACTTCTATGGCTTAATGCTCGCGCACATTCACACGAAGCCGGACCCGCCCTCGGCGCGCCGCGCAGGCCTAGACATGCGGCACGACGCGCTCGTTCTGAAAGCGCTGGCGAAGAACGCGAACGACCGCTACGACACGGTGAAAGCCTTCGGGGATGCGATCCGCGCCGCGTTACAGCTCGCGCCACCACTGCCGTCGCCAGCACCGTCGCCGGTTGCGCCACCGCCGCCCGCGCCGGCGAAGGGCGGCTGGTTCACGCGGTTGAAGGAAGTCGCCAGTAGCGCCGCGAGCAGCGTCACCACCGCACTGTTGTCTAAGGGGCCGCCGGAGTTCGTGCCGGGCGCGGCGCGGAAGCCCGGAGAGCAGTACGGCCTTTCGGTGCCCGACGGCGCGAAGCTCGCGTTCGCGCACTGCCCGGGGGGCGCGTTCTTTATGGGCAGCCCGAGCGACGAAGTGTGGCGCAACCGGAACGAGTTGCGGCACCGCGTCACACACACGAGCGCGTTCGGCATCGGCGTCGGGCCGGTCACGCGCGCCGAGTTCGCACACTTCGGGGCGCACCAAGTACCGCACGCAGGCGGAAGTGGCGAGCGATAAGGCAACGTGGCGTGACCCCGGGTTCGCCCAAACGGACTCGCACCCGGTGGTGTGCGTGAGCTGGAACGACGCGGTGGCGTATTGCGCGTGGGCGACGAAGGCGACCGGCTACGAGGTGCGCCTGCCGACCGAAGCCGAATGGGAGTACGCGTGCCGCGCCGGAACGAGCACGCCGTTCCACTTCGGCGGGCAACTGAACGGCACGCAAGCGAACTGCAACGGCAACCAGCCCTACGGCACGGCCGAGCACGGGCCGTTCGTGCGCGCGACCACACCGGTGGGCCAGTACGCGCGCAAGTGCGCGCACCCGTGGGGCCTGCACGACATGCACGGCAACGTGTGGGAGTGGTGCGCGGACTGGTACGACGCGGAGTATTACGAGCGCAGCCCGAAGGCCGATCCGCGGTGCGACGCCGACGACCGCCGGACGAAGGTGTTGCGGGGCGGTTCGTGGAGCCACTTCGCGAAGCTGTGCCGCGCCGCGTACCGCGTGTGGAACGAACCGGACAACCGCAACAACTACACCGGCTTCCGCGTGGTGTGCCCCGAACCGAAGTTGGGGTGAAGCTACACACTTTTCCCTCACCCGCAACTCCCCTTGGCTGTTGCACTTCGGCGCATCCCACTCCGCCGCGTGGCCCACCACGCTTGGCAACGCAGCGCGCGCAAGGTACAACTCTTCAAGCCCCACGGAACGCGGCCACTGCCAACCCGCTGCCGCACACGACGTGCCGCCGCGGTGCCGACGAGGACGAATTCCCATGGGCCGGCAACGCGCCGAACCCGACTCTCTCTCCGTCTCCAAATCCGCGATCACCGGGTTGCGCCGCTCCGACCGCTTCCTACTCGGCCTCGGCCGGTTCGCGCGCGTCGTGTTCGTGTCGCACGTGCAACCGGACCCGGACAGCATCGGCTCCATGCTCGGCCTCGCGCACTTGGTCGAAACGCGCCTCGGCAAACCCACGCTCATCACCCGCGACGGCCTCATCTCGCGCGCCGAAAATCGCGCGCTCGTCGAGGTGCTGCACCTCGACCTCGTGCCGGTCGAAGAGGTGGAGTGGGGGCCGAACGACGCGGTGGTGATGGTGGACAGTCAGCCGCGCACCGGCCGGCACACGATCCCCGAGAGCGTGCCGCTGTTCGCGGTCATCGACCACCACGACACGCCCGGCGAGTTGGAAGGCGTCGCGTTCACCGACATCCGCGCGACGCACGGCGCGACCTGCACGCTGGTCACGAAGTATCTGACCGAACAAGAGGTGCCGATCCCGGAGAAAGTGGCGACCGCCCTGCTCTACGGCATCGAAACCGAAATGGCCGGCTTCCCGCGCGAAGCCAGCCCGGCCGACGACGCGGCGCTGATTCTGCTGTATCCCACCGCCGACAAAGACCTCATCGCACAGATTCGCAACGCCCGGCTCCCGCACTCGTACTTCGAGTGCATGTTGCAGGCGCTGCAGTCGTCGTTCATCTACGACCGCATTCTGATGAGTTGGGTCGATCACCTGCCGCAACCGGAACAGGCCGCGGAAGTGGTGGACTTCATGATCCGGTTCGAGAAAGTGGATTACGCGGTGTGCGGCGGGGTGTACGAAGACACGCTGATTCTCTCCGTGCGCGCCGCGATCGAGAACGCGCGGGCCGGCGAAATCTTGCGGCAGGTGGTGGGCAAACTCGGGCGTGCCGGCGGGCACGACCGGCGCGCCGGCGGCGCGATCCCGCTGGCGAGCACCGCGCCCAGCGCGATCGAAGAAGTGCAATCCGAATTGCGCCGCCGGTTCTTGAAGGCGCTGAAACTCGACGACGTGCGCGGCCAGCGCCTCGTGCCGCTCCGCGACATGCTCGAGAACTTGCAGTCGTAGGGGCGCGCCGCTCCATCATCTGCGCAGCGCCCCTCACCCGGCCTCGAAGACTCGGCCACCCTCTCCCACGCTCGCGCGGGGAGAGGGCACAAACCAAGACCACTTCGCAAAGCTACGACGCGCGCAGATGCCTTTGTCCTTGCCCCCTCCCCACGTTAGTGTGGGAGAGGGTGGCCGAGTCTTCGAGGCCGGGTGAGGGGTCTTCGACAAGCGAACCGCAACAGGAACCGACTATGAGCGCCATACCGCCACCCGCCGCGCCACAAGCACGCGCGCGCGGGTGTTTCTGGCCGGTCGCGGTGTTCGTGCTGGTCGCGTCCGTCGCGCTGAACGTCGTGTTCCTCCTCGGCTACACCGGCGCAATTTCGGACCCGCTCTCGGACGACCCCGAGGGCATCGAAGAGCACTTCTACCTCGGCGACGCAAAGGCGAAAGACAAAATCGCCGTCGTGCGCGTGTCCGGTGTCATCTCCGATGCCGGGATCGCGTTCCCGATCACGCAACTCCGCACCGCGGCGGCTGATCCGAAGGTGAAAGCGGTCGTGCTGCGCGTGAACAGCCCCGGCGGCACCGTGTCGGCCAGCGAAGAGCTGTACCAGTGCGTGGTGAACCTGCGCGACAACACCGGGCGGCGGTTCCCCGGCAGCGGCGCGAAACCGGTGTCGGTTTCGATGGGCGCACTCTGCGCGAGCGGCGGCTACTACATCGCCGCCGCGGGGAATCCGATCGTCGCGGAGAAAACCACCATCACCGGGAGCATCGGCGTGTTCGCGGCGCTCCCGAACGTGTCCGAGTGGGCGAAGACCCACGGCGTGAAACTCGAACTCGTGAAAGCCGGCGGCATCAAGGCGAGCGGGTCGCTGTTCCACTCGCTCAGCCCCGAAGAGCGCGAGACGTGGCAAGACGTGGTCAATAACGCTTACGACGAGTTCCTGAAAGTGATAGCGGCCGGGCGGCCGGGCCTGACGCGCGAGGCGCTGCGGTCGCAAGTGATCGTGGACCGACCGATCCCGAAGCGCGACGACAAGGGCAACCCGGTGCTGGAGAACGGCAAACCGGTCGAAGTGCGGTACACCCGCGTGCGCGCCGACGGCGGCACCTTCACGCCGGCCGAAGCGCTGAAATTCCAACTCATCGACGGAATCGACGACCTGCCGGCCGCGGTGCGCGCCGCGGCATCGCGCAACGGGATGAGCAATTTTCGAGCGGTGGTGTATGAAAAGCCCACATCTCTCATCGAGCGCGCGACGGGATTGAACATCGAACAGCGCGGCGCGCTCGATTTTTCCCACCTGCCCGCAGCCCTTTCCCCGCGCCTCTGGTACCTCGCCCCGTCCGCCGACGCCGGTCTGCTCTCCCCGGCACCGTAAACGCCCGCGATTGCCGCACTTTGTAGCGCACAGTTCGCCGACCCGAACGACCGCCCCCGCCGCGCGTGAAACTTCCCCCCAGACCGCGGAAATTCTGAAACTTATTTCAATTGGCGACGATCATATTAGGAGCCGCGAGGTGCGAATTCGCGATTCCGGCACGCCGTGTGCAAGCGAATTCCCGGCACAAACGGCCCGAACTCGCACGATTCGTGAAAGATCGACACAGAATCGACCTATACTTCAGCGAGTGGACTGAAACAGAACACAAGCGGAGCTAATTCGCGTCGCTTGCACGTTCACGAACCCCTGCACTTGTTCGCGGTTGCCCGCGGGCCACGGCTCGCGGTTGCACCCGAACCGGGGAGGACACACCAATGGCACGGCAAGACGCACTCCTGAGACTGCACAAGACCCTCACGGCCCGGCGCACCGAACTGCGCAAGCGGCTCGGTCTCGAATTGGCCGAACTCGCGCACCTGAAGCACTCGTCCGCGTCCGGCGACGTAGCCGACGCCGCGTTCGATTCCAGCGGAGAGGAAATCTCCTCGGCGCTGGCCGAACTCGAATCGAAGGAATTGGCCCAAATCGAGCGCGCCCTCTCCCGGTTGAAGGCCGGCACCTACGGCAAGTGCGAGGTGTGCGCGGTGAAGATTCCCGTGGCGCGACTGAACGCCCTGCCCTTCAGCACTCAGTGCGTGAAGTGCCAGCGCGAGAGCGAGCGCGACGGCGGTTGGAGCGCCGCGCTGGGCGACACCGACTGGAGCCGCATCCGCGACGGCGACCCGATGGCCGAGCGCGAGATGCGCGCCTCGGAACTGGAAGTGGAAGTGCGGTAGCACAAAGTGGTGTCCTCAAGTGTCGGGGGGGGGCGCCGGCCGGGCCCCGGGTGCGCGC
>JALHNS010000069.1 GCA_022843445.1 Gemmata sp. | reverse complement strand
TTGCCGCCGCGGTCGCCGCCGCGATCACCGCGCCCGCGGTCGCGGCCCTTCCCCCCGCCGCTGCCGCCGCTCACGCCGTGCTCGCGGTCCATTTCCTCTTCGTAGGCCGCGAGGTCTTCCTTCGAAAGCAGGTGCTTGTAGTACGCCGGGTCCACGTCGGAGATGTGCAGGAACCCGTTGCGCCCGATGCCGAAGTCCACGAAGGCGGCCTGAATGCTCGCCTCGATGTTGACGATCTTGCCCTTGTAGATGTTGCCGACGTAGCTCTCTTGGCTCGCGCGCTCGACGTACAACTCTTCGAGTTGCCCGTTCTCCACGATCGCGATCCGACACTCCTCCGGTTGGAGGACGTTGATGAGCATCTCTTTTTTCATTGGTGAACTCTTCGCGTGTGTGGTGTTCGTAGTTATTCGACAACGGGACCGTTGGGCGACGCGCCCCACGAGCCTTCGGCCACCTGTTCGGCGGCTTCGAGTTCCAATCGCTTGGTCAGTGCGGCCACTTCCGGGCCGGTGAGCGGGATCGAATCGGACGGGCCGTCCGGCGGCACGTCCGGCGCGGGGCGCTCCGGCACCTCGTCGCGCAGTTCGATGAGTGTGCGCTCCAGCACCGCGCCGGCGGCGAGCAGGTCGCTCGCGCCGAGCAGGCGCAGCAGTTCGTCGGTGCGGGCCGTGCCCTCTTGCGTCACCCACAGGTCGAAGGTGAGGGTGTGTTGGTCGGCCGCGACGGCGGATTCACCCCCCACGGGCCCCCTCACTTCAGGGAGGGGGCCCGGGGGGGTGGGTCGCGCGGAACCGCCAGCTTCTACACGCAGCCCGCGCAGGTACGGGCGGAGGTTCAGCCGCTTCGCGCTGGGGCGCAGGCGCTCGACCCACACCTTCGGTTCCGCCAACAGCGATTCGCACGCGGCGCGCAGTTGCGGCGCGCGCGCCGCGGGGATCGGCAGTTCGTAGGTCACGCGCCGGGCGCGGGCCGTCGCCTTCATAGGCACGACGGTCGCGGAGAGAAACTCGAGGCCGGGCGGGGCTTGGGCGCGCAGGGCGTCCAGCACCGCGCCGGAATCGCGCGGCTCGGTGAGTTCGAGTTCGACGACTTCGTCGCGGCCGATCGCGCCGAGCGAGAGGGACAGGGCGAACACGAGGCGCGGGGTGGGGTGGAACCCGGCGGTGAGTTTGAACGGCAGCGCGGCCCGGCGGAGCATGCGCTCGCCGCACCGCATCAGGTCGTGGTGGCTCACCAACCGGAGCGTGCCGGTTTTGGCGAAGCGGAAGCGGAACTTGTCGCCGGTCATCGCGTCTTACGACGCTCAATTAAAAATGAAAAATGAAAAATGAAAAAGGGCCGACCAGAATCGCCTTGTTTTCACTTTTCATTTTGAATTTTTAACTGATCGTCGTCCTTCGTCCCCGGCGGCGGGCGAGGGCGGCGCGGCGAAGCGAGAGTGGTCGGTCAGCAGACGACCGAACCGACACGCTCCGGGGGAACGCGCGGTTCCGGCGGTGTGGGTTGGTGCGGTCATGGGTGACAGGTACGCTCGCGGTTCGGCCGCGCCACTGTGCCCGCGGGTCGAGTGGGCCGGGTGTCGCGGGGCGCGGCGGTTTGGGTGCCCCGCCGTTCGCCCGCGTTCCGGCTCTCAGTCGACCGCCTCGCTGGGGAGCAGTTTGCGCAGGTAGTCTCGTAAGTAGTTCGTGACCTGCCGCCCGGTATCGAGCGACAGGGCGTGTGCGGCGACGCGTTCGGCCTCCGCGACCGTGAGGGCGCGGATCACCCGCTTGATTTCGGGAATCTTGCGGGGCGTCGCACTCAGTTGGCGGATCCCGAGGCCGACGAGCAGGGGGACGTAGAGCGGCTCGCCGCTCATCTCCCCGCACACGTTCGCCTCGATGTTCGCGCCCTTGGCGGCCCGCACCACGCCGACGATCAGCCGCAGAACGGCCGGGTCCACCGGGTTGTACAGGTTCGCCACGTGTTCGTTGTTCCGGTCGGCCGCGAGCGTGTACTGCACGAGGTCGTTCGTGCCGAGGGAGAAGAAGTTCACCTCGCGGGCCAGCACGTCCGCGATCAGGGCCGCGGACGGAACTTCAATCATTGTACCGACCGGCACCGCCCGTTTGAAGGGGATTCCGGCGTCTTCGAGGTCTTCGGTCACGGCGCGCAGCAGCGCCTTGCAGTGCCGCAGCTCGGTGACGGTGCTGATCATGGGGAACATGATGCGCAAATCGCCGTGAACCGCCGCCCGCAGAATGGCTCGCAACTGTGTGCGGAACAGTTCGGTGCGGTCCAAACACAGGCGCACGCTGCGCAACCCCAAGAACGGGTTCTTCTCGTTCACCAGCGCGCCGGACGCGCTGGCGAACTTGTCCGCGCCGAGATCCAGCGTGCGGATCACCAGCGGCCGGTTCGGGCCGAGCGTGCTCAGCACGGCGCAGTACGCCGCGTAGTGCTCCTCTTCGGTGGGGTGCGCGGCCTTGTTCAGGTACAAGAATTCGGTGCGGTACAGCCCCACGCCCTCCGCGCCGCGGTCGAGGCAGTGCGCGGCTTCTTGCGCCAGCTCGATGTTCCCCAGCAGCCGGATGGGCACGCCGTCGTCGGTGACGGCGGGCTTGTCGCGGAGCGCCTCGTAGCGGTCCGGGCGGGCGAGCAGTTCGGCCCGCTTGGCCTCGTAGCGAACGAGGGTGGCCTCGTCCGGGTCGATGATGATGACGCCCTCGGTCCCGTCCACGATGACCGTGTCGCCGCCGGACACGTCGGTGAGGAACCGGCCGACGCCGACCACCGCGGGGATGTCGAGCGCGCCGGCGAGGATCGCGGTGTGGCTGGTGGGGCCGCCGCTTTCCGTTGCGAACGCGCGCACCGTGCGCGGGCTGAAGTCCGCGGTGTCGGAGGGCATCAGATCGTTCGCCAGCACCACGACCGGTTCGGGCAGGTTGGCGAACGGGTCGGTGGGGTTCCCGAGCAGCGCCGCGAGCACTTGGCGCTCGATGCCGATAAGGTCCGAAGCGCGGCGGCGCGCTTCGACGGCGGCCCCCTGTTGGAGCACGGCGACGTCTTCGAGCCGCTTCACGTAGTCGCGCAGCACGCGACTCACGGCGTACTCGGCGGTGTAGCGGTCGGTGCGAACGCGGGACTCGGTGTGCTTGCGGATGGCCTCGATGGCTTGCTCTTGGGCGGCGAAAATGTTGCCGAATTCGCGGCCGAAGCGGGCGGTCATGCGGTCGCGGTCGGCGCGCAGGCCGGCGGCCACTTCGTCGAGCGCGCGGTGCAGGCGCGCGACTTCGGAATCGAGTTGGTCCGGCGGCGCGGTACGGTGCGGGATGTGTACGCCTTCGGTGTCCAGCACGACGGCCGGGCCGATGGCGATTCCGGGAGAGACCGCGGTACCGTGCCTGATTTCCATGCGTCAGATCGCGTAGTCCTCGCCGCCGGGCGAGGCCAATATCTCGGTTAGCGGGTCCACCGCGTGCGGGGCGTCCGGGCCGTCCACTTCGAGCACCACCTCGGCACCGGGGAGGGCGACGAGCATGAGCAGGTCCATCACGTTCTTGCCGTCGGCGCGAGCCTCGCCGTTCCACACGGTAACGACGCACGCGAACTGGTTCGCGGCGCGCTGGAACCGGTCGGCGATGCGCATGTGCAGGCCGAGCGGGTTCACGATGCGGATCGTGCGGCGGTGCGGCGCGCCTCCGCTCGCGTCGGGCGCGGGCGTCTGAAGGGCGAACGCGCCGACCCCGGCGGGGGCGGGCCCCTCGCGTTTCGGCTCGTTCGCGCTAGTCCGCCCCGTCATGCCCGGTTCCCCCGCGGTGCCGCCCGACACTGTACCCCCCGCGCGCCGCCGTTCTTGCCCGTTACCAGCCCGGCCCGACCGATTGCAGCAGGTCCCAAATCTGGTCCGCGGTCGTACACGCTCGCAGTTTGCCGACGAACTCGTCGTTGCGCATCGCCCGCACCACCACTTCCAGCGCCCGCAGGTGGTCGCCGGGGCGGTCCTGCGGGGACACCAGCAGCACCAGCACGAACACGTCCTCGCCGTCCAAGCTGTCGAACGGCAGGCCGGCCGGGGCCAGCGCGAGCGTGCCGATCAGGTCGTGCACGGCCGCGTGCCGCGAGTGCGGGATCGCGATGTGCCGCCCGATGCCCGTGGTGCCCACGCCCTCGCGCCGCAGCACCGCCTGCACCACGCCGTCCACGTCCGCGGCCTGCAAGTGCCCGGCCGCGTGCAGCGCGCCGACCATCTCGCGGATCACCGCCTCCTTCACCGCGAGTACGCTCGCGGGCGTGCGCTCGGCGGGCGCGGTCACCGACAGCGCGGGCACGAGTGCCTTGCGGGCGATAAAGTTGCACATGCGCATGCCGCCCTCTCCAGATGGTCCGTCCCGGTGGCCGCTGTTCGGTGCCGCGCCGCGCGCTCGCGTGCCGACGCAATCTCGCGGCGACAAACGGCCGCCGTCAGCTCGCGCCGTCCCCGTGGGCGGGGTCGCGGCGGTGGTCCTGAATCTTCTCTTTGTAGTGCTTGATCTGCTGCTTCACGTGGTCGCACGCCTTGTTGAACGCGGGCAGCAGTTCTTCGTGCTCGTCGCGGCCCACGAATTCGTGCTTGTGCTCCGCGTGTGCGAGCACTTCGACTTTGATCTTGTTCGTGTGCTCGCGGTGCAGATCGACCGTGATCTCGATCTGTGTGAGCCGGTTGAAGAAGTGGAGCAACTTCTCCCCCTTCTCTTTCAGCTGCGCTTGTGTGGCTTCGTCTAGGTGCCCGTGGCGGGCCGAAACTGTCACCTGCACGGCGTCCTCGGTCTGGTGCTACGGTGTTCCGGCGCGCCGCGGCGCGCCCCGACCCGCAGATTGTATCCCGCGGCGCGCGCCGGAGCAACTTTCGCGGCTCAACCGGTTTCGGTACCCGCGAATTGGCGCGGCGGAACCGGAGCGGGCAGGTGCGCCAGCGCGCCGAGCAGTTGCGTCGCGGTCAGCGGCTTGACCAGCACGCGGTTCGCGCCCACCGCCAGCGCGTACTCGGCTAGCGCCGGCGACTCGAACGCCGAAAGCGCCGTAATGTCGAAGTGCGCGCCGAATTCGGCGCGCAGGTCTTCGATCACCCGGCACCCGCTCTGACCGGGGAGCATCAGCCCCACGAGCGCCGCGACCGGCCGCACCTCGCGGGCCAACCGCGGCGCGTCCAACCCGTTCCCGGTACCGCGCACCGCGTACCCCTTGCGGGCCAACAGCGACTCGATCACCGACCGACTCCCGGCGTCCTCTTCGACCACCAGAACCGTCACCCGCTCGACCACGAGTTCCCTCCTGCGCGGAATCCCCCGCGCGCGTTCGTCCCTGAGCGCGCCGCGGACTATACCTGTGCTTCGCCGAGCGCACAAGCGCCTCGCGCGCCCCGCGCTCGAATCGGCCGCACCGCTCGCGCGGCAGCGCAACTGGCGCGCCCGTTTTCGCACCGCGAGCCGAACTTTTCGGGCCACAGCATGAACCAGTACCGGATGCCGGCCGAGTGGGAACCGCACACCTCCACGTGGCTCGCGTGGCCGCACAACGAGAACGACTGGCCGGACAAGTTCGCGCCGATCGAGTGGGTGTACGGTGAGATCGTTCGCGCGCTCGCCCGGCACGAACTGGTGAACCTCGTGATCCCGACCGACGCGGAAGAGGGCGCCGCGGACGTTCTCAAGCGCGCGACCGCGAACACCGCGAACGTGCGCCTCTGGAAGTACGCGACGGACCGCTCGTGGGTGCGCGACAGCGGCCCGATCTTCGTGAAGGACGCGGCCGGGGCGCGCGTGGCGCTCGACTGGCACTTCAACGCGTGGGCGAAGTACGACAACTGGACCTGCGACGATACGCTGCCGGAGTTCGTGGCGCGCACGCTGAACGTGCCGCGCCTGCAACCCGCGCGCAACGGCCACCGCGTCGTGCTCGAAGGCGGCAGCATCGATGTGAACGGCGCGGGCCTGATGCTGACGACCGAAGAGTGCCTCCTGAGCAAGACGCAAGAGCGCAACCCACCGTTCGGCCGCGCGGACTACGAAGCGACCTTCAAAGAGTTCCTCGGCATCGACCAAGTGCTGTGGCTGAACCGCGGGATCGTGGGCGACGACACGCACGGGCACGTGGACGACCTCGCGCGCTTCGTGAACGAGCGCACCGTTGTTACCGTGGTAGAATCGAACCCGACCGACGCGAATTACGCTCCGCTTCAAGAGAACTTGGAGCGCCTCCGGGGGTGGAAACTCGACGTGGTGCAGCTCCCGATGCCGCGCCCGCTGGTGTTCGACGGCACGCGGTTGCCCGCGAGTTACGCGAACTTCTACATCGCGAACGGCGTGGTGATCGTGCCGACGTTCAACGACCCGGCCGACCGCGTTGCGCTGGGGATTTTGGCGGACCTGTTCCCCGACCGCGAGGTGGTGGGGGTTCACTGCGTGGACTTGGTGTGGGGCCTCGGCACGCTGCACTGTATGACGCAACAGGAACCGGCGTGACACAGGCTGGTATCGCGGCGCGCTGGTGGTTTTCAGCCGCGGAGCGGCGGCAGAAGTTAGCCCGGGGTGCAGCGAGCGCAGCCGAAGGCGCAGCGAGCAAACCCCGGGAACGCACGTGCAGAAAGAGGAAGCCCCGGAGGGGGCGACAGATTCGCGCCACGCGAACGTGGTGTCTGTCGCCCCCTCCGGGGGCTTCACGTCAATGGTGGCATGACGACCCGGGGTTTGTTCGCTGCGCGAACTGCACCCCGGGCTAACATCTGTCGCCGCTCCGCGGCTGAAAACAACACGAAGTGCAATTACGACGCCGCGAACGCCGGATCGGTGTAACAGTTGGGATCGTATTTGAGGCGTACGTCCACTTCCCCGCCCGCGGTCACGGTTATCGTCACGCCGTAGAACGGGAAGGCAATGTTTGTGTTTCGCAATTGGTGGGTAAGTAACGGCATCCGACCGTACGCACTGGAAACTGAGACGAGAGCATTTCCAACCGTCGCGCGGACCTTCCGTATCGTCGTCGAACTCGTGCTCGAGAACCGTGCGTCGAGCGTCACCGCCGTCCAACCCGCGGCCTTGGGTTCGTTGTTCGCGGCCGCGACGGTCTCCGCAGCGAGCGCGTGGAGAATGTCTCGTAGTTGCAGAAGCGGGTTGTCCAACGGCGCTCCGTTCGGATCAGTCATCACACCAACTCCGCGATCGTTTCCGTGTTCTCGATGGCTTGCTTGATGTCGCGGTTGAGGTCGGTGCGCAGGCGCAGTTGCGGCACGTCGAACAGCCAGTGCATCACGCTCGCGAACAGGTTCGCGGGCTTGTACGTCTTCGTTACCGGTTGCGAGCCGAAGTTGTCCGACTTACCGATCACCTGACCGGCCTTCACGCCGCCGCCCGCGACGAGAAGCGGTGTGAGGCCGCCGTGGTGGTCGCGGCCGCCGTTCTTGTTCAGCTTCGGCGTGCGCCCCATTTCGCCGGTCACGATCAGCAGCACTTTGTCTTCGAGGCCGCGCTCTTTGAGGTCGTCGAGGAACGCCGCGACCGCGTGGTCCACTTGCGGCGCGAGCCACTTCAGCCCTTCCATGTTCTTGGGGCTGTTGCTGTTCGCGTGCATGTCCCAACCGCAGTCGGAGACGGTGACGAACCCGCACCCGGCCTCGCACAGGCGGCGGGCCATCAGCATCTGCTTCCCGAGCAGGTTGGACGCGCGCTTCATGTCGTACCACCGCGTCGCGTCTTCCAGTTTGAAGAGCTTTTCGGTGTCGTAGTTCGCCAGCGTCTTCGGGTTCTCCTTCGACAGGTCGAACGCGTCGGTGACGCCGCGGGCGATTAGGTCGAAGGCTTGCTGCTGGAACCGGTCGGAGTTCGTCATCGCTTGCGAGCGGTCGAGTTCGCGGCGGGCGGTGTCGAACCCTTCGAGCAGCGCGCGGCGGTCGTCGAACTTCTCGCGCGGCATGGTGAGTGTCATGGACCGCTTCAGCGCCGAGCCGCCGGCCGGGCTGAACGCTTCGTACTGCGACCCGAGCAACCCCGGTTGCGTGAGCGTGGGCAGCGCGCCCGTCTCGAAGTTGCTGCCGAGCTTCAGCCCGTCCTTCACGGCTTCGGGCAGCACCAGCACGTTCGACGGTAGCCCGGTGTTGGCGTTGATCGTGCCGCCGAGGTAGCCGGCCGTCGCGCTCATGGACGCCTTCGCGCCGTTCCCGCCGGTCGTGACGGATTCGTAGGTGTGCCCGCCGTTGCCGGACGCGAACGAGCGCACCACCGCGAGCCGGTTCGCGCGCTCCGCGAGCTTCGGGAAGTGCGCGCTGAACCGCACGCCGGGCAGCGCGGTGGGAATCGTGTCGCCGAGCGTGCGGTATTCCTGCGGCGCGTCCGGCTTCGGGTCCCACGTTTCGTGCTGCGTCGGCCCGCCCTGAAGGAACAGCAGCACGACCGACTTGTGTTGCGTCGAATCGCCGGCCCGCGCTTTCGCCGCGAGCAGGTCGGCGAGCGTCAGCCCGCCGAGGCCGAGCGCACCAATGCGGAGGAACTCGCGCCGCGAGCGACCGGAGCACGTACGCGCGAACCCGCGATCTTGGACGGTGAGCATGGCAGCGTTTCCGAAAAGCGACGAGGCGGGAGCAGCGGTGGGACCAACACTCAGACTGTAACGTGAGAATCCCCCCACCGCAAGCGCCAGACGCGGAAAGCGCTCTGGAAGTGTGAAGCAACCGGACGAGCCGCGAACGCGAGTGAGCGGCCAAGCTGAACCGCTCACTCGCGTTCGCGGCTCGTCACCGCGTTCGTGCAGTTACCGCCGCGCCAGTTGAAGCACCTCTTGCACCGGGGCGGCGCTTTCGTCCGGCGGGAGCAGCGTCGGCGGCACGTTCAGCGCCCCGGTGAGCAGGTCGCGTTCGAGTGCGTGAGCCGTCATGCGGTTAATGTCTTCGACCGATTCCGCGCCGAAGCGGCGCTCAACCATGTCGAGATAGCCGGCGTCGGTGTAGTACTCGGTGAAGGCGGCGTCGCGGAAGCGCAGTACGTCGCGCGCCGGCAGGTAGCGCGTGGGCAGCGGGAGGCAGTCGCGGGAGTGCTGCGAGTAGCCGGTCCAGCGCGCCGGCAGCGGCACCCCGCGGCGCGACGCCACCGCGTACAGCGGCGAACCGGGGTAGGCCATCGCGGAGTAGAAGTTCGCGAACTCGCACTTCAGGTCGAGCGCGAGGTCCAGCGTCGCGCGCATCGTGCCGTGGTCGTCTTCGGGCAGCCCGAAGATGTAGTTCCCGATCACGCTGATGCCCGCGGCCTGAATCTGCCGCACCACGCCGTACACCTGTTCCTGCGAGAACGCCTTGTCCACGTCGGTGCGCACGCGGTCCGCGCCGGCTTCGATGCCGACCGCGAGCCAGTTGAACCCCGCGGCCTTCAGTTTGTCGAGCATCCCGTCTTTGATCGTGTCCACGCGGGTGTACGCCCAGATGTTCAGGTCGTAGCCGCGGGCGATGAGGCCGTCGCAGATGCCGACGACGTGCCGCTTGTTCAGCACGAACATTTCGTCGGCGATCTTGATGTTCCGCACGCCGTACTTGGTCACGAGCGTGTCGATCTGCGCGAGAACGTGATCGACGCTCCAAAACCGGTAGCTGTTCGGCGCTTGCTTCTCGCCGAGTTCGGCGACCTCACCGTTCTTGAACGGCGCTTGGATGCAGCAGAACGAGCAGTGATAGGGGCAGCCGAGCGTGGTGTAAATCGCCGCATACGGTTGCCGCTCTTTACCGCCGAGGCAGTGCCAGTTGTGCGCGCGGTACCGCGGCATCGGGAGCAAGTCCCACGCGATCCCGGGCAGCTCACTATCGAGTTTCGACACGAGCTGGGCGTCGGCGTTCTTCACCACACGCGCGCCGTCGCGGCGATAGAGGCCCGGCACTCTTGCGAAGTCCGGGTTCGCGGTCTTCAGCGCCTCGACCAACCCGACGAGCGCGTGAAGCCCCTCACCCCCGGCGACGAAGTCGGCTTCTTCTTCGCGGAGCGTGCGCTCCGGCAGCGCCGCGACGTGCCCACCGAGCAGCAGCACCGGCTGTTCCGGGTTCGTCGCCTTGATCGCAGAGCAGGCGTTCCCAACCGCGCCCATGATCTGCGTGGAAGCCGACGGCTGGTGCCCGTAAGCGACGACCGCCGCGAGCACCGGCTTCAGGTGCGCAATTCGATCCGCGATGTCGCTGGGCGCGAGGCATTCGGCTTCGGCGTCGATGATTTCGACGCTCAGGCCGCGCGCGCGGGCGAAGTTCGCCATCAGCCCGGCCCACACCGGGTTCTCGATCGCGGTGAGCGATTTGCCGAGCGACTGGTACACCTGCGCCCGGCTGTTCGGGTTCACGAGCACGAGGTCGAGTTTCGCGGTCATGGTGTCCGTCCGTGGCGTTTGATTTGTGGCACAGGCCTCTGGCCTGTGTAACTTGCACAGGCCAGAGGCCTGTGCCACAAAGCATCACTTCAGTCCGTTCAGCAGGTCGCAGAGGCGCAGGATGCGGTCCTCTTCCAGCACCGGGTAGTTGCCGATGTAGAACCCGAAGAAGTGGACGTGGTCCGCGTTCGGGCACTGCTTCCACGCGTCGTTGCCGAGGATGCGGCGCAGGTACGGCTGCCGCAGTTGGTTGCCCCCGCCGGCCGTGCCGCGCCGGAACTCGATGCCGTTGCTGCGCAGCGCGTGCTGCACGCGGTCGCAGAGGTCTTGATCCGGTTTTTGCAGCACGAGCGTGAAGGCGTAATTGCAACTGCCTTCAGTGAGGAAGTCGGTGCGGTACAGGTCCGGGTCGAGGTTCCGCAAGAACAGCATGAAGTTCGCGGTGCGGCGCTCGTTGTTCGCGTCCAACCGGCGCAGTTGGGAGCGGCCGATCACCGCGTTCACTTCGGTACTGCGCACGTTGAACGCCGGGAACGCGAAGATGAACTCCGGGTTCAGGTCCGGGTTCGCGTCGATGTAGTCGAGCTTCCGGGTGTCGGTGCTCAGCTCGCGCACCATACCGTGCCCGCGCATCATGCGCACCGCTTCGTACAGGTCCGCGTCGTTCGTACACACCATCCCGCCCTCGATGGTGCTGAGGTGGTGCGCGTAGTAGAAGCTGAAGTTCGATGCCCAGCCGAAGGTGCCGAGTTTCTGGTCTTCGAAGGTGGCCCCGTGCGACTCGCACACGTCTTCGATCAGCGGGATGCCGCGCGCTTCAAGTTCCGCGAGCAACTTCGGCGTTAGGCCGTTGAACCCGAGGACGTGCGTGAGGAACACCGCGCGCGTCTTCGGCGTGATACGCGCGAGAATCGCGTCGGTGTCCATGCTCAGCGTGCGCGGGTCGATGTCCGCGAACACCGGCGTGAACCCCGCGTGGAGCACCGCGGAGACGTCCGACACCCACGTGACCGGCGGCACGACCACTTCGCCGCCGGGGCCGTGCAGCTCCTTCAGCGCCGCGAGCGTGACGAGGTTCGCGCTCGAACCACTGTTCACGAACACGCTGTGCTTCACGCCGAGCCACTGCGACCACTCTTCCTCGAACGCGCGCACGTTCTTGGACTGCGTGAGCACCGGGTCTTCTTGCGAGAGCAGGTCGATGACCGCGTTGAGGTCTTCGCGGGCGATGTTGTTCTTCATCAGCGGCCACGCGAGCCGGCTGCCGGCGGTGGGCGCGGGTACGGTGCGAGCGGTCATGGTGTTCCCCAAAGTAGTAGGCACGCTCCGCGTGCCGTTCTGTGGCGCGCGGAAAGCCACGCGCTCAATTGGTTAGCTGAAACGGCCCGAACACACGGCACGCGGAGCGTGCCTACTACCATGAGTTAAAACGGCCCCTTGAACTCGATGCTTTGCAGGTCGGCGCGCTCCGCGGGGAGCCAGCCGGTTTTGCGGCCTTCGACCAAGTCGCGGGCCGCGGCGGCGATGGTGCGCGCGTTCGGGTAGAAGGCGTCTTCGAGCGTCGGCGTGGTCGGGCACGTCGTCGGCGCGAAGCCCATGCGCTGGAACCGGAACGGCACTTCGCCTTGGAGCTTTTCGCCGACGCGCGACACGATCTCCGCGGCGGCCCCGCAGTTCGTCCATGCAGTATCGACGACCAACAAGCGCCCGGTGCGCGCGACCGACTCCGCGATGGTGTCCGTGTCCAACGGGTTCAGCCAAATCGGGTCGATCACTTCGGCCTTCACGCCGACGTCTGCGAGGTACTTGGCCGCACGCAGCGCTTCCACCTGCATGTACGAGATGCCGACGACGGTCACGTCCGAACCGGGAACGGTGATGCGCGCCTTACCGGGCTGAACCGTGTAACTCTCCGCCGGCACCGGGCCTTTCTGGAAGTGCAGCAGTCGGTGTTCCACGTACAGCACCGGGTTGTCGTCGCGCACGGCGGCGGCGAGTGTGCCCTTCGCGTCGTAGGGCGTGCTCGGCGCGACCACCTTGATACCCGGCACGTGCATGAAGAAGCTGTGCAACCCCTGCGAGTGCTGCGCGCCTTGGCCCCAGCTCTTGCCGATCATCGCGCGCACTACCATCGGCACGTTGACGCGCCCGCCGTACATGTAGCGGCTCTTCGCGGCCACGTTCAGCAGTTGGTTCACCGCGAGGAGCAGGAAGTCCATGCGGATGTGAACGTGGATCGGGCGCAGCCCGGCGAGCGCCATGCCGATGGCGGCCCCGGTCATGGCGTCTTCGGACAGCGGCGTGCCGAACACGCGCTCCGCCCCGAACTTGGCCGGTAGGCCGAGCGTGGTGCCCTGAATCGCCTTCGGGTCGTCCACGTCGAGGCCGTAGAGAACCACGTTCTCGTCGCGGGCCATTTCCTGTTCGGTGGCTTCGCGAACGGCTTCCACGAACGAGCGCGTGCGCTCGGCCGCGGGCTTCGGCGCGGGCCGCGGCGCGGCCTTAGCGGTTGGCGAGAGCATCGGCTTCCTCCGTGAAGATGTCCGTCATCAGGTCGTCGGTCGTCGGGAACGCACTGGCTTCGGCGAACTGGAACGCCTCGCGCACTTCGAGTTCCACCGCGCTCTCGATGAGCGCCCGCTCTTTCGGGTCAAGCATTTCGGCGATCGCGCGCACCGCGTCGCGCGCTTGTGCCGCGTCGCAGTCGGCTTGCTCGCGGTAGCCGAGGTGAAAGTCTTGACCGGGGCCGACGTGCTCGCGCCAGCGGTACGTCGTCGCTTCGATGAACTGCGGCCCCTCGCCGCCGCGCATCCGCTCGATGGCGGCTTCGGCGCGGTCGCGCAGGGTGAGTACGTCGTTCCCGTCGATGCGCTCGGCGGGCATCCCGTAGGCCCGGGCGCGGGCGCAGATGTCGGTCAGCCCTTGGCGCTTCGCTTGCGCCGTGTGAATCGCGAACCCGTTGTTCTCGCACACGAACAGCACGGGCAGCTTCTTCAGAACTGCGAAGTTGAGCGTCTCGGCGAAGACGCCCTCTTCCGTCGCGCCGTCGCCGAAGAAGCTGGCGACCACGGCGTCGGAGCGGCGCACTTTCATCGCGTAGGCGTAGCCCGCCGCGTTCGCGATGGTGGTGCCCACTACCGCCGACGTGCCCATCACACCGCACTCGGTGTCGATGAGGTGCATCGACCCGCCTTTGCCGCGGGTGCAACCGCCGACCTTCCCGTACAGTTCCGCGACCATCGCCGCCATGTCGCCGCCCTTGGCGAGGTACATGGCGTGCCCGCGGTAGGTGCCGAACACCACGTCGTCCGGGCGCAGCGCGTCGCACACGCCGACCGATACGGCCTCTTGGCCGATCGACAGGTGAACCGGGCTTTTGATTTTGTCGCTCGCGTACACGCGAGCGATCTCCTCTTCGACCCGCCGAATGCGGTACAGCGATCGGTACAGCCGTGCGTGCATGGTGCGTCCTCCGTGACCTGCTGCCGTTTGCTCTTGTGGCACCGGCCTCTGGCCGGTGCTCGGACACTTGTGCCTTCGACACCGGCCAGAGGCCGGTGCCACAAATCGAGCGCCTACCGTGTAGCGAGTTCGCGCCCGGTTTCGACCGCGCGCGCCGCGTTCGCGCGCAGGAACCACGCGTAGGTTTCTTCGAGCGCGGCCCGGAACCCGTAGCTCGGCTGCCAGCCCAGTTCCAGCAGCGGGAGCGAATCGAGCGCCTTCAGGGGTGCGCCGTCGGGCTTCGTGGCGTCGAACCGCAACCGGCCGCGGAAGCCGACCACGCTCGCCACTTCCCGCGCCACGTCCGCGATGCTCAGGTCGGTGCCGCCGCCGAGGTTGATCGGGGCGTCGCCGTCGTAGTGCTCGGCGACGAACGCGCACGCGCGGGCCAAGTCGCGCGCGTACACGAACTCGCGGCGCGGCGCGCCGGTGCCCCACACCACTAGCTCCGCGTCGCCCCGTTCTTTCGCGTCGTGCGCTCGGCGCATCAGCGCGGGGATGACGTGGCCGCCGTCGGCGGTGAAGTCGTCGTGCGGGCCGAAGCCGTTCGCGGGGAACGCGGTGACGAAGTTCGTGCCGAACTCGCGGCGGTACGCGGCGCACAGCTTCCAGCCGGCGAACTTCGCGGTGCTGTACGCTTCACTCGTCGGCTCCATCGCGCCGGTGCCGAGCGCTTCCACCCGCATCGGCTGCGCCGCGAGCTTCGGGTACGCGCACGAACTCGCAAGGTACACGAGCTTCCGCGCGCCGAACGTCTTCGCGGCCCCCAGCACGCTCAGCGTGCCGAGCAGGTTGTCGCGCATCAGTTCGACCGGCTTCGCGCGGTTCAGCCCGATGCCGCCGGACAGCCCGGCACAGTGGAACACCACTTGCGGGCGCGCGTACTCGAAGAACTTCTCGGTGGCGCGCGAATCGGTCACGTCCGGTTCGTCGCGGCCGACGCCGAACAGTTCCGCGCGGCCCTCTTCGAGCAGCAGATCGATGAGCGCGCGCCCGATCAGCGTGTTGCCGCCAGACACGAACGTTCGCGTGCCGGGTGTCATGCGGCCTCCGAGCTGCGGGCCAGTTCGCGGAACACGCGCCGCTCGGTGCCGCGCGCGCGGTCCGCGGCCTCGTAGTCGGTGCCCGGTTCGTAGAAGATGATTTGGCTGCCGCCGGTCTCGAACTCGAACGGCACTTCGAAGCACCCGCTCAGCGAGTCGAGCACGCGCGCGCGGCGGTCCGGGGGGCTAAACAGCAACAAGAACCCGCCGCCGCCGGCCCCGGTGAGCTTGCCGCCGACCGCGCCCGCGTCCAGCGCCGCCGAATACAGTTCGTCCACTTCGCCGTTCGACACCACCGGGCTGAGGCTGCGCTTCGCGAGCCACGCCTCGTGCAGCAGTTCGCCGAACGCGATCAGGTTCACGCCGCCTGTGAGGATGTGAATCGCCTCGTCCACCATCTGGCCCATCAGGCGCAGTTGGCGGCGGCGCGACTCGATGCCGGGCACGTAGCTCGCGGCCACGTCCGCGGCGGTGCGCGCGATGCCGGTGTACACGAGCATCAGGTGCGACTTCAGTTCCGCGACGCGCCCCGCGGGCAGCACGATCGGCGACACTTCGATTTCGCCGTCAGTTTGGAAGCGCACGTGCCGCAGCCCGCCGAAGGCGGCGACGGTTTGGTCCTGCGAGCCGACCGTTTCGTTCAGCACAACTTGTTCGAGGTGAATGGCCTCGCGCGCCAGTTGCATCTTCGTGGGCATCTCGCCGCGCAGCGCGTGCAGCGCGTGCAGCAACCCCACGGTGAACGCGGAACTGGACCCCATTCCGCTGCGGGCCGGCAGGTCGCCGTCGTGATGAATCTCGATGCCGCGGTCGATTTCCAAGAACTTGAGCGCCTCGCGCACCACCGGGTGATCAATTTCATCGACCGTGAGGCAGTTCTCGATCTGCCGGTATACGACGCGAATGCGGTGCTCGAAGAACGGGGGCAGGTAGCGACAGGTGAGGTAGCAGTACTTGTCGATACCGGCGGCGAGGACCGCGCCGCCGTGCTGCCGGTACCACGCCGGGTAGTCGGTGCCGCCGCCGAAGAACGACACGCGATAGGGGGTGCGGCAGATGATCATTCCGTGACCCTTCCGCGGCCCGCGGTCCGTCGCGGGCCTTTACAAACTTGAGCTATTTCGCCGAAGTTTTGCGAGTTTCGCAGAAGGGGCGTGGGGAAGTCAACCCCAAGTGGAGTGGCTGGTGCGAGTGGTTGGTGTGAGTGTGAAAACCGACGAAGACGACTCGCGCCAGCCACCCACACCAGCCGCTACGCCCCGCCCCGGAAATGCGGGAACATCGGCACTTCGGCACCGAACACCAGCGACATGTTGATGGGCGTGAGGATTTCGGCCGGCGTGCCCTGACACTGGATCGAGCCGCCGCGCAAGCACAGCACCTCGTGCGCGTGGACCTGAATCATGTTCAGATCGTGGGAGACGAGGATCACCGTGATGCCGAGCGACCGGTTGATGTCCGCGATCAGCTCGTAGAACTTTTTCTGGTCCTTGAAGTCGATGCCGGCCGCGGGCTCGTCGAGCAGCAGCAGTTCCGGTTGCGGTTCCAGCGCCAGCGCGAGCAACACGCGCTGGAGTTGCCCGCCGGACAACCCGTCGAGCGGCCGGTTCAGGCACTCCGGCACGCCGACGCGCGCGAGCATCTCCGCGCCCTTCGCGCGCACCCGCTTCGAGATGCCGAAGAACAGCGGGCGGCGCGACAGCGTCAGCGCGAGAAAGTCGAGCACGGTGAGCGGCAGCCGCGCGTCGAGCGTGAGCCGCTGCGGCACGTACCCGATGGCTTCCGGGTACGGCTTGGTGTGGTCGTGCCCGCAGTTGAAGCGGATGCTCCCGGTGTGCGGGTGCTCGTTCACCAGCGCGCGCAAGAGTGTGGTCTTGCCGGACCCGTTCAGCCCGATGAGCGCCGTGACGCGGCCCCGCGCGATGGTCGCGGTCACGCCCGACAGGATCGCGCGCCCGCCCAGCGAAACGCCCACGTTCGTGAGCGCCACCAGCGGCTTTTCGAGTACCGGCAGGGGGGCCGTCGTCATTTCAGCGCCTTCGCCAGTACGTCGAGGTTCGCGCGCATCTTCGTTTCGTACCACTCCACCTTCAGTTCGTCCGGCTTCACCGTTTCGAGCGTGTCCACTTCCACCAGCACCGCGTCGGTCAGGCCCTTCGCCAGCAGTTCCTTGCGCAGCGTCTCGCCGCTCGTGCTGGTCGAGTACTGCGGTTCCACCGCGACCACCCGCGTGGGCTTGTTCGCGTCGGTGCAGATGGCGATGAGCTTCTTCAGTTCCTTCGCATCCGGCTCTTGGCCGGGCTTCTGCGTGAGCACCCCGCGGATCTCGACGCCGTAGCACTCCGCGAAGTAGCCGAGCGCGTCGTGGAACGTCACGATGCGGTTGTCCTTCTTGGACTTCAGCAGGGCTTGGCCGTCGGCCTTCAGCTTCTCGAGCTTGGCGACGTAGGCCGCGGCGCGCTCGGTGTAGCCGGCGGCGTGGGCCGGGTCCGCAGCCTTGAGTTCGTCGCGGATGGCGTTCACGAAGGTGATCGCGTGGTCCGGGCTGAGCCACAGGTGCGGGTCGTGCCCGTGCTTGTGGTCGTGCGGTTTGCCGTCGCCGTGGTCGTGATTGCAACTGCCCTCGAGCAGCCTTTTGGGGTCGACGCGCGCGCCGAGTTGCACCACTTTGAGGTTCGTGTTCCCGGAGGTCTTTTTCATCGCGAGGGCCTTGTCTTCGTCCAGTTCCAGCCCGACGACGAAGAACAGGTCGCCGCCCGCGACCAGTCGCGCGTCGTCAACCGTGGGGGTGAAGTCGTGCGGGCCGCTGTTGGTCATCACGTTGCGCACCACCGCGTCGTCGCCGGCCACCGCCGCGGCGAAGCAGTACAGCGGCGCGAACGACACCACCACCTTCGGGCCGGGCTTGTCGGGCCAGTTGCCGGGGTTCGTCGCGTCGCCGGACTTCTTCGACTCGCAGCCCGGCGCGAGCGCCAGCGCCAGAACGAGCAGCGCGGACCTCGGGATCAGACACCAGCGCGCGGTTCGCATAACCGGCTCCAGAGAGTGGAAATACTTCGTATTACCGATACGATTCTACCCGCCGTCCGGTTCGCCGGAAAGCGCCACAGCACGGCACTCCGCGCGCCCCCTTCGGGCGAACGGCCCGCGCGAGCCGAACGGTTCGTGTTGGTGTGACACGGTCTGAGAATGGGAGGAGCCACTTCGTAACGGCTGATGGCGTTCCGGGCGCACGGGCAACCGAACCCGTGCGCCGCGAGGGCCAATAGTGTACCGACACAGTACCCCGCCGCTCGTGCTTCGCCAACCCCGGCATACGGTGGCGGGCGCACCACGACAGTGGCACAGTCCTGCCGACACCCCGCTCTCACTTCGTACAATCGCGCCCAACCTCTCTCGTGGGTGCCGCCATGCCGAAGAAGGTCGCCGCGATCGTCACCGAGTACCGCAAGTGGTCGCACGCGGACGTGATTCTGCGCAACCTCCTGAACGGCTACCCGGACGGCAAAAAGCCCAACATGGAACTCGTGGCGCTCGTCACCGATCAGGTGCCGAAGACCGACATGAGCCGCGACCTCGCCAAAAAGCATGGCTTCAAGATTTACGAAACGGTGGCCGAAGCGCTGACGCTCGGCGGCAAAGACCTCGCGGTGGAGGGTGTGCTGAGCATCGGCGAGCACGGGAAGTACGACACGAACGCGAAGGGGCAGTTACTGTACCCGCGCCGCCGGTTCTTCGACGCGATCTGCGACGTGTTCGACCGCACGAAGAAGAGCGTGCCGGTGTTCAACGACAAACACCTCGCGGCGACGTGGGACGACGCGAAGGCGATGTACGACCGCGCGCGGAAGCTGTTCGTGCCGTTCATGGCCGGTTCGTCGATCCCGGTGACGTGGCGGAAGCCGCACACCGTTCTGCCAAAAGACTGCGAACTCGTGGGTGCAGTGCAGATCGGCTACGGCCCGTTCGAGGGCTACGGGTTCCACGCGCTCGAAGGGTTGCAGTGCATGGTGGAGCGCCGCAAGGGCGGTGAGACCGGCGTGAAGGCCGTGACGTGCCACACCGGAAAAGACATGTGGGACGCCCTCGACAAGTACGAGTGGACGAAACCGCTGCTCGAAGCCGGCCTGAAACTGGCAACGGCGCACGCGGCCGGCGACATCCGCGCGATCACCGCGAAGACCGCCGACGCGGGCACGTTCGAGGTGGAGTACCGCGACGGGTTCCGCGCGTTCGTGGTGGTGCCGAACGGTTGGGTTCACGAGAACGAAGGCTCGCCGTTCATCTTCGCCGGTCGTCGGAAGGGGGCCACAGAACCTGACGTGTGCCAGTTCTATTTGCAGCAACCGGACCCGTTCGCGCACTTCGCGGAGCTAACGAAGGCGATCGATTCGCTGGTGAGCACGGGCCACTCGCCGTACCCGGTGGAGCGCACGCTGCTGACGACCGGCGTGCTGGACGCGGTGATGAACAGCAAACACGAGAAGGGCAAGCGCCTCGAAACCCCGCAGTTGGAGATCAGCTACAAGCCGACCGAATGGGGCCCCGCGAAGGGAGAGATACCGAAGGCGCAGAAGTAACACCTGCAGGGACAAGGTTCACTCGTCGCGCACAATCTTGCAATCCGGGAGCGCCTTGCGGAGTTTCGCGACGCCCTCGGCCGTCACATTTGTGGCGGACACGTCGAGTTCCTTTAGGTTCTTCAGCGCGGCGAGTGACTTCAAGCCGAGGTCGGTCACGTTCGTGCCGCCAATCCACAACACGGTGAGACTTTTCACTGCTGCGAGGTCATTCAGCCCGTCGTCGTTCAGCTTGCTGCCGACGAGACGGAGTTTCGTCAGCCGCTTCAATGCGGCGAATTCCTTCAGCCCTTTCCCCGTTACTTGCGTGGCACCGAGATTCAATTCGGTCAAGCCCTTCAGAAGGGCGAGATGTTTCAATCCGGCATCAGTCACTTTCGTCTCATGCAGTTCGAGTTCCGCGAGTTTTTGGAGCGGAGCAAGTTCCTTCAACCCGGCGTCTGTGACGAGGGTGTAGTTCAAATCAAGTAGTTCGAGTGTCTTGAATCGCGCTACCTCTTTCAGGTGCGCGTCGGCTGTCGGCGTGTTGAACAAGCGCAGCACGCGCACGTGTTTCAGAACCGCGATTTCGCGCAAATCCGCGGCAGTGAATTTCCTGCGGTCCAAGACCACATCGCTGATCGGCTTCCCGGGTTGCTCGTCGTCGCGCCAGACTTTACCTCCGAGTTTCTCGACCAACTTCACGGCGCGGTCTTCGGCCTCGTCCGCGCGTGCGGCGACCGCGAAGCACATCAGAAGGGACGCGATTCCGCACAGCGCCGCGCGAAGCATTGGGAACCTCCGAGGCTCAACTCGGGATTAACGCACGGCGTTCGCTCGAAGCCGAAGGTGGTGGCGGCACGGGCGCGCTACCGTTCGGCACGGGTGTGGCGTCTTCGAGGTGCCACTTCACGACTTTGCCGAGGGCTGCGGCGATTCGCTCGACCGTGCGCAGTGTGGGGTTGGCGTGACGGCCGGTTTCCAACCGCGAGAGCGCCGCCGCGTCGATTCCGGCGCGCTCCGCGATCACACTCGCAGCGATTCCTTGCCGCTCGCGCTCCCGCTTGAGTTCCGCGAGCACAGTGTGGAGGAACAGCAGTTCGCCGAGCGGAATTGCAGCGTCCGCGCCACTGGCCGCGAGAGCCTGTTCGAGCGACGGTTTTTCGCGCTGATATTTCTCACGAATGGCAGCAATCTCGGCGCGCTGTTCGGCGGTCAGTTCGGACTTCCGGGACTCGCTTTTGGTGCTCATTTGCGTTTCCTCGCGGGCGGTGGTGCGTCGAACGCGGTGATCGGCTTAATCGTCCGCGGGTCGTCGCAGACGTGTTCCCACACCACACCCAGATAGCGCCCGGTTTCGGTCCAACCGAAGGTCAGCGGTCGCCCCGATGATTCACTCGGAACCGTCGGGTTGTCCGGGTTCTGAACGACTTCTTCGACCTCTTCCTGCGTGATGCCGTGTTCGGCAATGTGTGCGACGTTGCCGTCCGGGTCGTCTTCCAAATCCCAAATGACGAGCGGTTCAAACACGGGACGACTTCCGCGAGGGCGCGAACACGGCTCGCCACTTCATTGACTTATAACGCAAGAGCGACTGGAGTTCAAGTGCGTCCACTAAATTCAGCGCATCGCCGGCCACCACACGCGAGCGGGACGAGCCAACAACACCACGAAGCGACAATGTACGCGCGCTCCGGGTTCGGGATGACATGAAGGAAAGCCGCGCCGCGTATTCGGCGCAGCGCCAACGCCGAACACCGTAGCACGAACGTGCGCGGCATTCGGCGGTCGAATGGTATCTTGCGGGCGCGCCCGCGCTTACGGTTCTTCCACCACCTGCACCACGCCCTTGCGCCACAGGTCTTCCACCATCTTCGCGCGGTCGATCTCGTAATACTGTTCGTCGAGCTTCTGGCGGATCGCGTTCTGCACGGTCTGGTCGAACGGGCGCACGCCCGCGTAGTCGCGCTCCAGCACCTTCACGATGTGGTAGCCGGTCGGCGTCTGAATCACGGCGCTCAGCTCGCCGGGCTTCAGCCCGAGCACCGTCGCTTCGAGGTCTTGCGGGATCTCGCCGGCGCGCTCGCCCACGCCCAGCCCGTTTTGCGCACCCGCGAGGCCGTCGTCGTACTGTTTGGAGAGCGCGCCCAAGTCTTGCCCGCCGGCGGCGGCTCGGCGGATCGCCTCCGCGCGCGGCGCCGCCGCTTGGCCGTGCTTGTTCGCGCTCACGAACACGTGCTGCCACTTCACGCGGTCCTTCGTGGCGAAGTCTTTCGGGTTCTTGTCGTAGTAGTCGCGCACGTCCGCGAGGCTCGCGCGGCGGCCCTTCTCCTTGAGCATGCTGTTCACGTACTGCGACGCCATCGCCTCGCGCTCGTACTGCCGCCGCAGCACTTGCGGGGTCAGCCCCTGCACGCGGAGGAACGTGGTGAAGTCCTCTTCCGTCTTGATGCCGATCTGCTTCTTGATGAGCCGAATGCGGCGCTCGGTCTCTTGCGCCGCGGCGTCCTTGATTTCGTCGATCACGTTGCCCTTGTTCGCCTTCTTCAGCTTGGCGTACATCTCGTCCAGAATGAGCTCGCGCTCGATGGCGCGGCGCAGGGCGAGCGTGTACAACTCTTTGGTCTTCGCCTCGCGCTCGCGCCCTTCGAGGCGCGACAGTTCGTCGTTCCGCTGCCACACGGATTCGCGCACCTCTTGGTCGGTAATCACGGTGAGGCTCGACCCGACCACCGCGACCGCCTTCACGCGGGGCGTGCCGGCCTTCGCGTCCGGGGCGGCCGGCCCGGTGAACCCGGTGCGCACGACGGTGCCCGGCGCGGTGCCCGCTACTGCGCTGCCGGTGGGCGAAGGCGGTGCGGTCG
>JALHNS010000068.1 GCA_022843445.1 Gemmata sp. | reverse complement strand
CGCGCCGGTTCCGCCTTCGGGGCGGCGGCGCGAGCCTCCGCGAGCACGCGCGCCGCCACCGGTGCGACCGGCAGTTCGCTCTCTTGCTTCTCGATGTGCTCGCGCAGGGCGCGCAGCAGCGGGTCGGCGGCGGTGCTCATGTTGCGTGTCCGAACAGGAACGGCCCCAAGTCGGCCTCGAGCGCTTTGCGGGCGCGGTGCACCAGAACGCGGGCGTTGCCGTGCGTGGTGCCGATGGTGGCGGCCACTTCGGGCAGCGTGTACCCCAGCGCCGCGAGGTGGATCGCGGCGCGCTGGCCGAGCGGCAGTTTCGCCAGCGCCGCTTCGATGCGGGCCGCGAGTTCGTCGGCGACGGCGGCTTCGTGCGGGTCGGGCGCGGCGCGGTCCGGCACCGCGAGGCTCGCGCCGTCCGCGCCCCCGTCGAGGCTCAGGAGCGCGCGCTCGCGGGTGCGCAGGTCGATGCAGGCGTTCGTGACCGAGCGGAGCAGCAGTTTCAGGCCGTCGCGCGGGAGGTCGTAGTGCGCGGCGCGGGCGAGCAGCCGCGCGTAGCAGTCTTGCACCACGTCCTCGGCGCTCACCGGGTCGCGCAGCAGCGCCTTCGCGTACCCCAGCGCCCGGGGCAGCGTGGCGCGCACCCAAGTTTCGATGGCGTCCGACACCGACCCTCCCGCGAAGCGGCCTCACAAGCGTAACGCGCCGCGGGGCGAAGTGTTACGCGCCTCGCGCGCGGGGTTGTGCGCGCCCCGCGCCCGGACTACGATAGTTCAATCACTCGTGCGAGGGCGTCATGGCACGCGACAAGAGAGAGAAGCCGGAGAAGTCCCAGATCGTCGCGTTCAAGGTCGATGCCGACCTCGCGGACTTTTTGGACCGGTTGCCGAACAAGAGCGAGTTCATCCGCAAGGCGATCCTCGCGCAGTTCAACATGACGTGCCCGCTCTGCACGGGCAGCGGCGTGGTGCCCGCGGGCATCCACGACCACTTCGCCCACGTCATCGAGCACCACTCGGCGCGCCCGTGCGAGAAGTGCAAGACGTCGGTGCCGTTCCCGCTGAGCGCCGACGGCGCGGTACCCGCGGACAAGGAGCGGATCGAGCAGTTCCTGAAGGGCGGCCCGCTGTACTGCGCGAAGTGCTACAACACGGTGCCCCCGTGCGACGACTGCGGTTGGCACGTGATGATGGAGAAGATCGCCGACCACTTCAAGAAGGTCCACTCGCACTGAAATAGGCGGGCCGCTCACTCGCGTTCGCGGCTCGTCCCTCGCCAAACCTCGAACGTATCGAACCACACATGCCCCGACCGAACGATCGCGCGGCGTCCGCGCTGCGCGAACTGAGTTTCACCCGCGGCTACACGCGCACCGCGCCGGGGTCGGTGCTCGTGCGCATGGGGCGCACCACCGTGCTCTGCACCTGTTGCGTCGAACCGAAGGTGCCGGACTTCCTCGTCGGCAAAGGAAAGGGCTGGCTCACCGCGGAATACGGCATGCTGCCCGGTTCCACCGCCACCCGTAAGCCCCGCGACAAGGGCGGCAAAGTGGACGGCCGCGGCGTCGAGATTCAGCGCCTCATCGGACGCAGCCTGCGGGCCGTCGTGAACCTGAAGGCGCTCGGCGAGCGCACGCTGTGGATCGACTGCGACGTGCTCGAAGCCGACGGCGGCACCCGCACCGCGAGCATCACTGGTGCGTTCGTCGCCGCCGTGGATGGACTCACCGCGATCAAGGAGCAGCTCACGGTGCCGGTGTCGGCAATTCTCACCGACAGCCTCGCGGCCGTGAGCGTGGGCATCATCGACGGCGAACCGCTCCTCGACTTGGAGTATGTGGAAGACGTGGCCGCAGACGTGGACATGAATCTCGTGATGACCGGCACCGGGAAACTCATCGAGGTGCAAGGCACCGGCGAAGAGGCGACGTTCAGCCGTGCGGAGCTGAACGCGCTTCTGGATTTGGGCGAAGCCGGGGGCCGCGCGATCACCGCGGCGCAGAAGGCCGCGCTCGGTGCGGCGTGGCCGTTCTGACACGGCGAACGGCCGGCGTGAGCCGGCCGGTTCTTCGCGGCGCACGACACCGGCCGGCTCACGCCGGCCGTTCGCCAAGTCCACTTACGCCGCGCGCTTCAGTTGGCTCGCTTGCACGCTCTGTTCCCACGCGCGGAACTCGGTCATGAATTGCGACACCGCTTCGTCGGTCTTCGGGTGCGCGCACATCTGCGGGAAGAACTTCGGCGGCACGGTCAGGATGTGCGCGCCGGCCTGAATCGCTTCGTTCACGTCCGCGATGTGGCGGATGCTGCCGACGATGATTTCGCTATCGAGGCCGGCGCGGTCGAGCGCCTCGCGAGTGTTCTTCACTACGCCGCCGGCGTCGTAGCCGATGTCGCGGATGCGGCCCCAGAACAGGCTCACGTACTTCGCGCCGGCGCTCGCGGCCATCACCGCTTGGTTGTACGACATGCAGCAGGTGCAGTTCACCGGCACGCCGCGGCGGGCGAGTTGCGCGATCACCTTCAACTCGTTCCAACCCACCGGAATCTTGATGTTCAGGTACGGGTAGTCGCCGAACTCCTTCACGAACTCTTCGGCTTGGTCGGCCATCTTATGCGGGTCGGCGGTGTTCACTTCCACCGAGAGCGGGATCTTCGCGTCGTGCTTCTTGAGGGCGTCGATCATCGAGCGGATGTGCGCGCCGAAGTCGGTGCAGCCGGACCGCGCGACGAGCAGCGGGTTGGTGGTGACGCCCGACGGGAACCCGCGCTCGAGGCACGTTTCCAGTTCCTTCACATCGGCCGTGTCGACGAACAGTTTCATCGCGATTCCCTCAGAGTGTGTGAGCGGTCACGCGGCCGAGCGGCTCGCGGTTTCGGTCGCAACGGTTTCTAAAATCCAGTCGGTCGCTTCGCCGATGTCCGCGGCGGTTGCGTCCGGCGCGCACCGTTCGGCGTGCGAAAACGGCGTGTCGATCAGCACCGCGCGGCACCCGGCGGCGTGCGCCGCGACGATGTCGCTCCAGCGGTCGCCGATCAGGAACGCCGAGTCCAAGTCGAGGTCGTGCTTCGAAGCGGCGCTCGTGAGCATGCCCGGTTTCGGTTTTCGGCACGCGCACTTGTCGGCCGAATCGTGGTAGCACGCGAACACGTCGAGCAGCGGGAGTTCGGCGCGCATGTGCACGTTGATCGCTTCGACCGCTTCGCGGGTTTGCGTGCCGCGTGCCACGTCCGGTTGGTTCGTGACCACGACGAGCACAAACCCGGCGGCGCGGAGCCGCGCGAGCGCGTCACGCACACTGGGCAGCAACTCGAACTCGGCGAGCGACGCAGGCGGGCGCGTGGTGCCGCCTTCCGGAAACGCCCGGTTCAGCACCCCGTCGCGGTCGAGGAACACCACGCGCTGCGGCATTTCCACTCCCGCACAGGCTGGAAAGCCTGTGCCACAAATGATGGCTTCGATTCTCTGGTGGCACAGGCTTTCCAGCCTGTGCGCGGGTCAGGCGGCCTTCTTCGTTTCGACTGTCGATTCCCACTTGGTCGCAGCGGCCTTCAGCGCCGGGTGCGTGACGAACAGGTGCCACACCACCGCTTGAAACGCTTCCGCGTGGGGCGTGACGTGCGCCGCGTTCACCGTCGGCACGATCACGCAGGCGTCGGCCACCTTCGCGGTGTAGCCGCCGTCGCGGCCGACGATGCCGCACACCGTAGCGCCGACCTGCTTCGCGTACTGCACCGCCCGCACGAGGTTCGGGCTGACGTTCCGTTCGAGGTCGCCGCCGCCGACCGAGAACACGAGGATCGCGTCCGCGGCCTTCAGGCGGCTGCCCTTCAGCCACTCCACGAACACCGTTTCCCAGCCTTCGTCGTTGGTGCGCGCGGTGAGTTCGCTCACGTTGTCGGTGGGCGAATACGTTTCGATGCCCGCTATCTTGCGGAAGTCGTTCACCGCGTGCGCGGCGTTCGAGGCGCTGCCGCCGACGCCCAGCACGAACAGCCGCCCGCCACGGGCGCGCGTCGCGGCGAGCGCTTCGACGCACTTGTCGATGGCCGCGGCGTCGAGCTTCGCCAGAATGGTGCCGGCTTCCGCGAGGAACTGTTCGGTGAACGACATTTCGGTTGCTCCTTGTTACGCCGCGCGGCGCGAAACGAACGCTTCGGTTTCCTTCAGCCCCGCGGGCGAGCCGATCTCGTAAAAGCGGTTGAACACTTCGTGCCCGACCATCTCCCCGCGCTCGACCAGCACGGTGTACAACTCCGCGAGGTCGGTCGCGCGGTCCGCGGGGATGCGCTCGACGGCTTCGCGCCGCAGCACCGACAGCCCGTAGTCGATGTGGGCCATGTCCGGCGTGCGTGCGGTCTTGGAATACCGCACGAGCCGGTCGCAGTGCCAGAGCACGTTGCTCGTGTCGAAACTGTTCGCGTTGGCGAACACGGTCATCACGCCGAGCGAAGAGCCGAGCGCGGCGAGCGTTTCGGCGTAACTCACATCGAGTAGCGAATCACCGTACAGCACGAAGCACGCTTCGCCGAACAGCGGCAGCGCTTGGCGCACCGCGCCCCCGGTGCCGAGCGGGACCGGGCCGTCTTCGCTGTAGCGCACGCGCAGGCCGTAGCGCGAGCCGTTGCCGGCGTGCGCGCGAATCTGGTCCGCGAGGTGCCCGATGCACATCACCACTTCGGGCACGCCTTGGCGCGCGAGGTCTTCCAGTTGGTGATCGAGGAACGGCTTGCCCGCGACCGGCACGAGCGCCTTCGGCACGCTGCGCGCGATGTCCCCGAGCCGGGTGGCCTTCCCACCGGCGAGAATCAGAACGGGCGTCGTGGCTACATCAATCACAGCGCGCTGAACCTCGTGACCGTTTAGCGGAGGTCCCGGAGGGACCGAGTCGTTACGCCGCCCGTCGGATGCCGGGCCGCAGTGCGGGCGCGGGTGTCGCCCCGGCGAGCAAGCGCGTGCCGGCGTAGTCGAAGCGGAACGGCACGTTTTGTAGACCGGCTTCAGCCATTGCCGCGGTCAGACGGTCGTGCTGCTCGGTGTAAAACATCAGGAAGCCGCCGCCGCCCGCGCCGATCAGTTTCCCGCCGATCCCGCCGTTCTTCAGCGCGAGGTCGTACCACTCGTCGATACGGTTGTTCGACATGCTGCCGCTGCGTTTCTTCTTCCAGCGCCAGTGAACGTTCATCAGGTCCGCGAAGGCGCGCAGGTCGCCGCCCTCGAGCGCGTCCTTGCTCTTTAGGCCGATGTCTTTGATGAAGTGCAGGTTCTCGATCATCGACGAGTCCGCGGCCTTCGTCTTCGTGTCCTGCTCGCGCAGCACCTCGGACGCGCTCCGCGTGTACCCGGTGAAGAACAGCATCAGGTTCGATTCGAGTTTGCGCAGCGTGTCGGACGACGCGCGCAGCGGCCAGTATTCGACGTGCCCGTCCGGGTTGAAGCGGAAGCACGTCACGCCGCCAACCGCCGCGATGAACTGGTCCTGCTTACCAACGGGTTCCTTCAAGCGGTCGATTTCGATGTGGCACGCTTGCTCGGCCACTTCCGCGGCGCTCGGGTTGTCGTCGCGGAGCGCGTATAGCGCGCGAAGCAGCGCGGTGCAGAACGACCCGGACGAGCCGAGACCGGTGCCCGCGGGGATGTCGGCCATCGCCGCGATTTCCAGCCCGTCGGCCGGTACGCCCACGAGCTTCATCGCCTCGCGCACGAGCGGGTGTTGCACCTGCTCCACGTCCGTGACGCGCTCGGTCTGCGAATACTTGAGGATCATTTCCGGCAGGATGGTGCGGTTCACGACGATGTGAACGTGCCGGTCGATGGCCGCGGCGACCAAGAACCCGCTGTGGTCGCGGTAGTAGGAAGGCAGGTCGGTGCCGCCGCCGCCGAGCGAAATGCGGAGCGGGCTGCGCGTGATAATCATCGGCCGTGGCTCCGCGTCCGTGCGGGGTGCGGCGCATCGTGCGCCGTTTCAACGGTATCGGCATCCGCCCTGCGAAACTTTGCTGCTCGTATCAGTTAGGCAGCTTTCCGCGCCGCCGGCGCGCTTTGCGCGTACACCTGAGCGACCACATCCAGCGCCGCGACCGCGTCTTCGAGTGTCGCGCCGCGCCCGCGCTCGCCGGTGATCGCGCGCTCGAAGTCGATCAGTTCCGCGACCCACGACGTGTCTTCGCCAGGGTACTCCCAGATCGTCGTTTCCGGCGGCCCCATTTGCGGCAGCATCCGGTAGAACGCGAGCCGCTCCGTGCCGTAACTTCCCCCGAGGCCGTCGATGTGGAGCTTGCCCGTGCGCCCGTAGATTTCGAGCGAGAACAGGTTCTTCCACTCGGTGCAACTCGCGTGCAGCCAGCCCACGGTGCCGCCGGTGTGAGTGAGGCACACGAAGCCGTTGTCTTCGACCGGCATGTTCCAGAAGAACGTGCCCGCGAGGCCGCTCACGGTCGTCACGTCGCCCATGTACCAGCGGGCGAGGTCGATGAGGTGAACGCCCTGATCGAGCAGTTCGCCGCCGCCCGCGAGGTCCGGGTTCGCGCGCCACTCGCGGTCGTAGCCCACGCGCCCGCCGTGGCCGTAGCGCCCGCGGAGGAACATGAGCGGCCCGACCGCCCCGCCGTCGATCAGTTCGCGCGCCTTCGATAGCGCCGGGTGGAACCGGTGGTTGAACCCGACGCGCACGCACACGCCGCTCGCGCGCGCAGCGTCCAGCACGGGGCGCAGCTCGGTCGCGTTCCGCGCCGCGGGCTTCTCCACGAGAACGTGCTTGCCGGCCTTCACCGCCGCAAGCGTGATCCCCGCGAGCGAATCGTTGATCGTGGCGACCACAACGGCATCGACATCGGCGCGCGAAACGGTCGCGCGCCAGTCGGCGCTCGCTTCGCAGCCGGGGTAGCCCTTGGCCAGTTGTTCGGCGCGGCTGTGAACGGTATCGGCGGCGACCGCGACCGTGTGTCCGCGGGCCGCGAGCGACTTCGCGCGCTTCCCGCCGATCAGCCCGCAACCCACAATTGCTACGCGCACTTCTTCCACCCCCCGCGGTCGTCCGGCGTGATGCGGCGGAGCGTGTAAATGTCGCTCGTCGCGAGTTGTTCGGTGCGCTCCGGCAGGTTCGACCAGTCGTCCCACACGGCGCTGAGAAGCCGACCCGAAATGCCATCGCTCGCGGCAGACGCGAGCCACGCGACGAGTTCGGCCGCAGCTTCCGGTGATGCGCCGCCGGTGCCCGCGCGCTTCTCGGCGGCGGTGAACTCGTGGCGCGCGCGATCGGGGCCGGCCGCGAGAACTTCCGCGAGCATGCGCGTGTTCATCGCACCCGGGGCGACCGCGTTCGCCGTCACGCCGGTGCCGCTCAGTTCTTGCGCCAGTGTTTCGGTGAACCGCACGAGCGCGCACTTGGAAGCGCCGTAAGCGGCGAAATCCGGGCGCGGGCCGGTCGCCCCGCCGCCGGAAATGTTGATGATGCGCCCGAACCCGCGCTCGATCATCCCCGTCAGTAGAAGTCGTGTGAGGTTCACGGGGGCGAACAGGTTCACACGAAACACCGCTTCCCAATCGGTGCCGCCTTCTGCGACGAACGGCCCGATCGCGCCCTGAATCGCGGCGTTGTTCACCAACACGTCGATTCGGCCGAAGTGGTTCAAGCACGCGCGGGCCGCACCGTCGGCACCGCCAGAGTGCGCGAAGTCTGCCGGCACCGCGTACGAGCCGGGCAGTTCGGCTTCCGCGGCGCGCAGTTCCTCCGATTCGCGTGCCACAAGCGCGACTCGCACGCCGCGCGCGGCGAGCGCACCGGCGATCGCACGGCCGAACCCACGGGAAGCGCCCGTGACGACCGCGACCGAATCGGCGAGTGGAACGGGACCGGACATTCGGCGCTCTCGGCGTTCTGGTGAAGTGAACGCCTATAGCCGAGAGAGCACGTCTACGACAAGAGCAACCGTCACGCGGCCTTGCGGGCTTCCAGCACCCACTGGTTCGCGCGCAGATAATCGAGCGTGCGCTCCACCGCCGCGCGGATACTCAGCGTTTGCTTCCAACCGAACGTTTTGAGCTTCGCGTTGTCGAGGAAGATGAACGGGCTGTCGCCGATCCACCCGCGCGCCCCGCCGGTGTAGACGCGTTTCGGGTTCAGGCCGAGCCGCTCGCAGATCCAGCCCAGCGAGTCGCTCACCTCGCAGTATTCGTCCGCGCCGAGGTTCACCACCGTGACTGGTTCGGTGGCCCTTTCGCTCACCGTCAGAATCGCGTCGATACAGTCCTGAACGTAGAGGTAGCTCTTGCGCTGCTTGCCGTTGCCGAGCACTTCAATCTGGTGCGGGTTCGCGAGCAGTTTCGCGTAGAAGTCGAAGACGTGCCCGTGAGTGTACCGTTCGCCCAGAATGGAGACGAAGCGGAAGATGTACGCCTGAAAGCCGAACCCGTGCGCGTACGCCGAGATCAGCCCTTCGCCCGCGACCTTGCTCGCGGCGTAAAGGCTCGTTTGGATCGGGAACGGCGCGGTTTCGGGCGTGGGGAACACGTCCGGTTCGCCGTACACCGACCCGGTGGACGAGAACCCGATGCGCTTCACGCCGTTCGCACGCATCGCTTCGAGCACGTTGAACGTCGCGACCGTGTTCTGTTGCAGGTCGCGGTCCGGGTGGTGCGTGCCGAACCGCACGTCGGCGTTCGCGGCGAGGTGGTAGACCACCTCCGCGCCGGCCGCCGCGCGCTTCAGCGCCGGCAGGTCGAGCACGTCGCCTTCGACCAACCGGAAGTTCGGGTTCGCGAGCGCGCTCTCAAGGAACGGCCGCTGCCCGGTGCTGAAGTTATCGTACGCCGTGACGCGGTGCCCGAGCGCGAGCAACCGGTCCACGAGTGTGCTGCCGATGAAGCCCGCGCCGCCGGTAACGAGATAGTTCACGCGACCCTCCGCAACTCCGGGGTGTAAGTCTGTTGCGCCTTCGCCGGCTTGACGCCACACATGAGCACACTGGTGCCGAGCGGGAGCGGGAGCACGCGCTCCGTGGCGAGCATCGCGTTCAGCACGCGCGACACAAGGCCCGGCTTCGCGCCCACTTTGCCGACCGGATACGGCTTCCGCAGCCACTTGCTGTACATCAGGCAAATGGGAATCAGCGTGCCGCCGAAGTACCGCATCTTCGTGACGGTACAGTGATCGCTCACGAGCTTGCGGAGCGTGCCCTTGCTGTAGCGGCGGAAGTGGCCGAGTTGCTCGTCGTGGTAGCCGAACAGCCACTGCCCGGCTGGCACCGCGACGAGCACCAACCCGCCGGGGCGCACCTGAGCGACCATCTTGGCGAACGCGGTGCGGTCGTCCTCAATGTGTTCGAGAACGTCCGTCGAAATCGCGGCGTCGAAGTCGCCGGGGCCGGCGTAGTTCTCGATCGAGCAGATGTGGTACTCGCTGTCCGGGAAGTTGCTCCCGGCGCGCTCGCGGGCCAGCCCGATGTAGGTCGGGTCCGGGTCGATGCCCACCACTTGGTGGCCGGCGGCGGCGAGCAGGCACGACAGTTCGCCGCTGCCGCAGCCGGCGTTCAGTACGCGCAGCCGGCCCCGCCCGCTCATCCACTCGAGCAAGACGCGGTACTTGCTCTGCGCGTACACGTCGCCGGACTTCGCCAAGAAGTCGTCGTACTGCGCTTGGTTGAAGGTGGGTGCGGTGGTCACTTGGCGCTCCCGGAACGCGGGCGGCGGAACACGAGCTTCACCGGTACGGCCGGGGTGAGCGCGGCGGGCCACACCACACCGAACTGCAACAGCCAGCGGCCCCGCGGCACCCACGCGAACTCTTCCAACTCGAACCCGCAGTCGAGCGCGGTCTTCAGCAGTTGGTTCGCGGTGTACTGGAACGTGGCCGGGTGCCCGCTTCGCTTGAGCCACAGCACCGGGCGGTACACCACCTGCTCGAACAGGTTGAACCAGCGGCTCACGGTGCTTTCGAGCAGCACGGCCTTCCCGCCCGGTTCGCACACGCGGTACATCTCGCGCAGACACTTCTCCATATTGGCGAAGTTCTCGCGCACGCTCCGCCCGGTGACGTGGTGCAGCACGTTCTGCTGGATGACGCAATCGAAGCTCGCGTCCGGGAACGGCAGCTCGAGGAACGAGCCGTTCTTGAACGTGCTGTTGGCCGTCGGACCGGGGCCGTCCTTTAAGAACAGGTCGACCGCGGTGACGTGCCCGGCGAGCGCGGTGTCGAAGTTGAAGAACCCGCCGTTGCCGATGTCCAACAGGCGCTCGGCCCCGCGCACCTCGCGCTCGACCGCGCGTTTCATGTGCCGGTAGCACTCCAGCTTCGACTGGTTTTCGATGTACTGATCGTTATCCGCGAACCACTTCGCGTTGGTATCGACCGTGGCCTGCGTGGTCGGTGCGGGTGTCATGCGGCACTCCGGGTGTTGGCGGCCGGCAACTTGCGGCCGAAGCGGATGCGGAACAGGTCCTTCAGGTTCTTCCAGTTGCCGGACACGAGCTTCAGCCGCGTGTCGCCGTCGTCCTGCCACTTCACGCCGACTTCCTTCACCTTGTACCCGGAGCGCAGGGCCAGCGAGAGGATTTCGACGTCGAACATGTAGCCGTCGATGCGCTGCCGGGCGAACAGGTCCGCAGCCACCGGCGCGCGGAAGAACTTGAACCCGCACTGCGTGTCCTTGATGCCGTACAACCCGACGAGCGGGCGCATGACCATCGCGAACCCCTTCGAGCCGACGCGCCGGTACCACGGTTGGGTGCGGCGGATGTCCGCGCCGGCCACCGCGCGCGAGCCGATCACCACGTCGTAGCCCTGCTCGAACCACGGCAGAACTTTCTCGATTTCGTCGATGGCGACCTTGTAATCGGCGTCGAGGAAGCCGACGATTGCGCCGCTGGCGGCGAGCATCCCCTCGCGCACCCCGCGGCCCTTGCCGCGGCGCGCCGGTTCGCCGAGCACCGCGACCGGTACCTCGTCGCGCAGTTCGGCGGCGGCTTCACGGGTGCCGTCGGTGCCGTCGGCGGCCACGATCAGTTCGAAGGTGTGCCCGCGCGGCGCGAGGTAGTCGCGGATCGCGCGGAGCGTGTGTTGGATGGTCTTCACCTCGTTGAACGCGGGGATCACGAGGCTCAAGTACGGCGCGCTCATCGGCGGGCGGTTCCTTCGGGTGGTGCAGGCGGCTCGAAGCCGACGGTGCGAACGAGGGCGGACGCGGGGCGATTGTCAGGCGCGGGCAGGCGCGTGGTGCGGTCGAACCGCAGTTCCACCCACTTGGGGCCAGTGCCGGCAGCGGCGGGGGCGCGCAACTCGAACTCCCCCGGTTCGAGCGCGCGGGTGAGGACCGGTGAACCGTCGAGGAGCACGGTCAGTTCGGGGCGGTACCCGTTCTCGTGGCCGGGGCAGTGCCCGCGGATCACGAGTTCCCGCTCGCCGGCGGGCCGCGTGAGCCGAACCAGCGCGGCGCTCTCGACCCAGCCGTCTTCGAGGAACCCGGAGAATTCGATGTGCGGGTGGGCGAAATCCGCAGGAATCTTGGCGAGCCGCTCCGGCGGGCGGAACGCGGCGTACTCCTCTTCGGACACGAGCGAGAACTCGCGCAGGTGCCCGGTGATCTGGCGCCGGTCGCGGGGCACGTCGGCCCCCCACAGGCTCTCGAGCCGGCCCAACCGGTTCGGGTTCCGCACCAGCGGTTTGTCGATTTCCAGTACGAGTACGCTCGCGCGACCGACCGTTTGCGGCGCGACCGGCGGCGACACGAGCCGCGCCGCCCCGCTGCCCCCGCGCGGCAGTTGAACGCGCTCGGCCCCAGCCACGCGGATCGCGGGCACGGCCCGCGCGTCGGCGTCCGGCAGGTAGGTAGCGGTGTACGACACCACCGCGCGCACCTTCGGGTCCGAGTTCAGCACCTCGACCACCACCGCACGGCCGACGCCCGCGAAGGTGCGGTGTCGTAGCGCCGGGTCCGGTTCGATTCGGTTCAGGGCGATCTCGGCAACGGTGCCCATGCCGAGGAAGTTCTGGCGCGCGCCGGTGGCGTCGCGGAACGCGGCGAAGTTGCGCACCTCGGACAGCGGCGCGCACAACAGGGCGGGGCCGGTTTCCGGGTACTGCTGTCGGTTCAGCACCGAGAGCCCCCCGACGCCCGCGACGAGAAGCGCGCGATCCGGCGGGGTATCGCGCCACGCGGCCGGGGCGTGCCACAGGGTGTGTAGCGGCGCGCGGGTCAGAGGGTCGCGCACGGTGCCGCCCGTGTCGTCGCCCTGCTTCATCGGGTACATGCCCAATTGCGTGAGCGCGGGGGCGCGCACCTCAGCCGAGAGCAGTTTGCTTAGCACATTGTTCTCGGTGGCGAGCACCACGCGCTCGACCGGCGCGCGGGCCGCGAGTGCGGCGCGGAACTCGCCGAGCGCCCGGTGCCGTGTGGCCGCGGGCAGGTCCACGCGGGAATCGGCCCCGAGGCTCTCGCGCACGTACCACGCCTGCGTACGCGCGTTCAGCGCGCCGGTACACACCAGCACCACCGCGACCAGCACCGCACCGCGGCGCCCGCGCGCCGCGGCACACGCGACCACGGCCGCCCACAGGAACGGCTGCACGAACATCGCCAGTTTGAACAGACCGAACCCGGCTCCCTGCCGGTACAGCAGCGCCCCGAGTACGGCCGCCACCAGCACGAGCGCCGCGAACGGCTGGCCCCTGCGGAACTGCGCGACCACCGCACCCAGCACTGCGAGCAGCCCCAGCGCACCCGCCACGAGCACCGCTGTGTGCAGCGGTTCGGGCAGGTTCGCATACAGCGGCAGTAGCCCGGATACCAGCGCCGGGCCGCGCGGCGTGAGAAAGTACGGGAACACCTCGCGGGCGATCTCACTACCCCCGGCCCCGTGAGCGGCTTGGAACAGCAAGAAGTGCGTCGCGCCGACGAGATACGCGGGCAGCGCCAGCGCCATCACCGCGACTGCGGCCCCGGCGTGCCACAGGTGCCGCCGCACCGGGCGGCGCAGCACGAGGTCGCGTGCGCCCAACAGCACCGCCGCACCAACGAACAGAGGAATCAGTTCCGGGTAGAACAACAGCAGCCCCGCGCACGCCGCCCCGCCCGCCACCGCGCGCCGCGCCAGCGCCCCGTACGGTATGCGCCGGACCGGGAGCCGCAGCAGCGCCAGCGCCGCGCACAACAGCGCCAGCCCCACCGCCTGAGCGATTAGCTGTTGGAGGAACCCGTAGGTCAGCTCCGACGACACCGCAAGCAGCCCCGCAGTCGCTAACGCGGCCGCCCGACGCCGAGTGAAGGCCAGCACCAGCCCCGCCGCGGCGCTCACCAGCGCGAGGTGGAACGAGGCGACGACCGGCATGAACGCCTGTTGTGGGGCCAGACCGGTCCACGTCGAGACCAGCGCCAGTACCAGTTCCGAGCCGCACCGCGTTTCGCGCGGCGACCGGTCGTCGAAGTACAGGTACCACAGCGGGAGCGTAGCGTCCTGTTGCGCGAGCAGTTCGTCCGCGGTGGGTTCCCGCAGGTACCCGTGGTCGCGGAACCCGGTCGCGGCGAGGCAGTAGTTCGCGAAGTCGTCGTTGCCGTTCGCCACCCAGTCGAAACCGAACTTGAACAGCGGCCACGCGGTCAGCACGAACGCCGCGACCAGCACGCCCGCGAACGGGAGTTGCCGCCGAGCCGTTACGAAGACGCGCGAGCGCGGCCCGCGGGTGAGCCACAGCGCCGCGAGCGCGAAGAGCAGGACGGCGATCCCGATCGCGACGCCCGACTCGCGCACCGGGAAGCCGAGTTTCACGCCGGTGTGCGCCAGAACCGCCGCCGGCACGATGCCCAGCGCCGGGGCGAGCAGCAATTTGCGCGCGCCGTTGCGCAGCCCGGCCGCGTTCAGCACCGCGAGACCGATCGCGGTCCAGCCGAGGAACAGCGCCCATGTGAGTAGAACGGCCACACGTCACCCCTTGCCCGCGGCGCGCGAGCCGGGATAGATCGGCTGCCGCGAAGGGCGGTCTTTACTCGCGCGCGACCCCGGGCCGGCGCGACACGGTCGGTCGAACCGGGGTAATAGCCCATCTTCGGATTTGCCGCAACGCGAACTGCCCCGTCCGATTTCCGTTGACCGCCCTTCCCGCCTTCGGTATTACGCGCGGTCAACCTCGGTTGCGGTCGAAATACAGGGGTAACGGGCACACGCGCCCGGTCGCGGCGCGCGGAACCGTTCGGGGTGTAGTGATGGTGGCGCGAAAAAAGCGCCAAATCCCGACGGTATCGCGCGCCGCGCAACTTGTTTTTCACCGATCCGGCGTTACGATTCGTTCTTAAAGCGTTCTCGCGCCGGCCTCACCGCCGGCCGAACCGCACCCGCAGAGCCGGTCCCTCGCGGTACCGGCCCGGGACTCGCGGACCCGTGGAGCTAACGCGGCGTATGTTCGAGTCCGACGCCCGGCGTCCCATCGCACCGGCCGTACCCCCGGTTGCCCCGACGCTCGAGGATGAAGAGCCACCGAGCGCGCCCCGCCGTCACGACCTGTGGCGCGACGTGCCCGACGAACAGTGGGACGATTGGCGCTGGCAGACGCACAACGCCGTGCGCTCCGTGCGCCAACTGCGCACGCTGCTCCCCTTCACCGCCGAAGAGTTGGAAGTGCTCGGCCGCTTGGAGGGCGAGTACAAACTCGCCATACCGCCGTACTACTTCTCGCTCATCAACGCCGACGACCCGAACGACCCCATCCGGTTACAGTCGGTGCCGTCACCGCTTGAAGCGGAGAACCCGTCCGGGTACGAACTGGACGACCCGCTCGAAGAGGACAAAGATTCGCCGGTGCCGGGCCTCACGCACCGGTACCCGGATCGCGCGCTCCTCATCACGACGCCCAACTGCTCGATGTACTGCCGGTACTGCACCCGCAAGCGCGCCACGCTCACCCGCGGCGGTTGGGAGGGCATCTCCGCCGACGACGAGCGGATGATCGAGTACGTGCGGTCGCACCGCGAAATCAAGGACGTGATCGTCTCCGGCGGCGACCCGCTCACGCTCCCCATCGGGAAGTTGCGCTACTACCTCGAATCGCTCAAGGCGATCGACCACGTCGATGTGGTGCGGATCGGCACGCGCGTACCGGTGACGCTGCCGCAGCGCCTCTACGACCAAGAATTGGTCGATCTGCTCGGCAGCGCCGAGAAGGTCTACATTCAGACGCACTTCAACCACCCGCGCGAGATCACGCCGGAGGCGCGGCGGGTGTGCAAGTCGCTCCTGCGCGCCGGGATGCCCATCAACAACCACGCGGTGCTGCTGAAGGGCGTGAACGACAGCCTCGGCACGATTCGCTCGCTGCTCCGCGGCCTGCTCAGAGCGAAAGTGCGGCCCTACTACCTCTTCCACTGCGACCCGGTCACCGGCGCGGGCCACTTCCGCACCAGCGTGTGGAAGGGCCTCGAGATCATGGAAGGCTTGCGCGGCCACATGAGCGGCATCGGCATTCCCACCTATGTGGTGGACAGCCCGCACGGCGGCGGGAAGATTCCGATGATGCCGAACTACCTCGTCTCCATGTCGGACGACGCGGTGATTCTGCGCAACTACGAGGGCATGCTCATCCGCTACCAAGCGGAAGACAAACCCGCGAACGGCACGGCCCCCACAAAGACCCGCGGCGTGAGCGGTCTGCTCCAAGGCGACAAAACCGCGCTCATCCCGGAGAACAACGAGCGCATGGCGCGCCGCAAGCCGCGAGTGATGCGCGACGGGTGCGGGGGCGAGGCGACGGAAGCTCCTGACACCGAGCGCCCGATTCTCCCGCTGCCGGTCCTGAACAACACCGCGAACGGCCAAGCCGCCTCCAACGGCTGACGACGAGCCGGAAGCGTGAGCGACGGTCTTTTCTTCTTTCAACGAGAAGAGAAGACCGTCTCTCACGCTTCCGGCTCGTTGGAAGAAGACGGCGCTCACACTCCCACCTCTTCGTTGCGCCTTACAACAACCGCGTCGCACGTTCGCGCGGAGTCCCTCACATGCGAATCGGAATCGCCTGCACCCTGAAGCCCGCCGCGCCGCCGCCCGCGGGCGCGCCGGACGACCTGCACGAAGAGTTCGATTCGCCCGCCACCGTGAGCGCGGTCGCGGGGGTGCTGCGCAAGCGCGGTCACACCGTCCTAGAACTCGGCGACGGGCGCGCGTTCCTCGAAGCCGTGCTGAAGAACCCGCCGGACCTCGTGTTCAACTTCGCCGAGGGCGCGGGCGTCAGCCGGTCGCGAGAGTCCCGCGTACCAGCCGTGTGCGAAATGCTCGGCATCCCCTGCACCGGCTCCGACCCCACCGCGCTCGGCCTCGCGCTCGACAAAGATACGACGCGCCGGCTCGCCGAGTCGTTCGGGGCAACTGTGCCAAAAGGCATCGTGCTCGCGCCGCCGCCCGGCCCCTACGACGGCGACTTCGCCGAGTTCCCGCCGATCCTCGAAGAAGCCGGGTTGCCGCTGCCGGTGATCGCGAAGCCCACACTCGAAGGCAGTAGCAAGGGCATTCGCAACAAGTGCGTGGTGCGCACCGCCGCCGACTTCGGCCCCACCGTGGTGGAGTTGTGGAACCACTATCAGCAACCGGTGCTGGTGGAAGAGTTCGTCGCGGGCGACGAGGTGACGATCGGCATTACCGGCAACGACCCACCGCAACCGCTCGGCATCATGCAGATGATCCCGAAGCAGACGCCTGTCGCGGAGTTCGTCTACAGCCTTGAGGTGAAGCGCAATTGGCACGAAGCGGTGGAGTACGTCGCACCGGCGAAGCTGCCGGGCGCGGTGCTGCACGCCATCGAAGCCGACGCGCTCGCCGTCTACACCGGCCTCGGCTGCCGCGACGTGGCCCGCCTCGACTTCCGTGTGCGCGACGGCGTGCCGTACTTCCTCGAAATCAACCCGCTGCCCGGGCTGAACCCGGAGTCCAGCGATTTGTGCTACCTCGCGTACCGCGTCGGCCTCAGTTACGAAGACCTGATCGGCCTGATTCTGGACGCCGCCGTTGCGCGGTGCGGTCTTCAAGTGTAGTCCGCTCGCTCCGCGAGCGGCCATTGGCGCTTGCAATCACGTCGAACTGGAGCGTACCGCCATTGGTCGCTCGCGGAGCGAGCGACCTACTCTTGAAGAACATCACTCCTCCGTGAACCGCTTGCGGCGCAGCATATGGTGGTAGTGCTGCGCGAAACGGTGGGCTTCGTCCCGCACGTACTGCAGCAGCCGCAGCGCCGCGGAGTGCTTACTCAGGCGGATCGACTCCGATTCGCCCGGCCGGAAGATTTCCTCTTCCTGCTTCGCCAGCGAAATCAGACACGGCGGGTCGATCCCGATCGCCTTGAACGCGTCCAGCGCCGCGTTCAGTTGCCCCTTCCCGCCGTCGATCAGGAGGATGTCCGGGAACACTTCGTCTTCGTCGCGCAGGCGGCGGAAGCGGCGCGACACCACTTCGCGCATGCTCGCGAAGTCGTCCACGCCCTGCACCGTCTTAATCTTGAACCGCCGGTAGCCCGGCTTGAACGGTAACCCATCGAGGAACGACACCAGCGACGCGACCGTGTCTTGCCCGCTCAGGTGCGCGATGTCCATGCCTTCGATGGTGCGCGGCACCTTCGCCAACCCGAGCACTTTCGCCAGCCCGCGAAGGCCCTTCTTCGGGTCGATGGGGAACACTTCCGGCTGAACGTCGTCCTTCGCGTTGCCGCGCATGTCGAGGTTTTGCAGCGCGGTGATTTCGTCGCGAATGCGGCGCGCCTTCTCGAAGTTGAGGTCTTCGCTCGCGGCGAGCATCTCGCGCTCCATGCGGGCGAGCAACCGCTCCTTCTTGCCTTCGAGGATGAACACCAGTTTCTTGATCTGCCTTCGGTAGTCGTCGCGCGAGACGCGGAAGTTACACGGCCCGGTGCAGCGGCGGATGCTGTATAGCAGGCACGGCCGGAACCACTTCCACCGGTCCTCGGTCGATTTGATGTCCAGCGTGCAGGTGCGAAACTTCAGCAGGCGCTGAAGCACATCGACGGCGACGCGCAGCGACCGCGAGTTCGTGAACGGCCCGTACAAGCGCACGCCTTTACGCCGCGGGCGGCGCGTGATCTCGACGCGCGGGAACTCTTCGCGGGTGCGAATCTGGAGGTACGGGAACGTCTTGTCGTCCTTGAGGTCTTTGTTGAACTTGGGCCGCAGGTCTTTAATCATCCGCGCTTCGGTGAACACGGCCGCGATGGGGTCGGCGGTCTCGATGTAGTCCACGTCCTTGACGAGCGGCATCCAGTCGCGGATGCGCGGGTCGTCGAGCGCTTCCTTACTGAAGTACGACGACGCGCGACTGCGCAGGTTCTTGGCCTTGCCCACATAGATGACGTTCCCGCCGGTGTCCTTCATGAGGTACACGCCGGACGTGGTGGGAAACGTGCGGGCCTTCGCGGCCGGGTCCCGCGGGTCGTCGGTCTGAGCGCTTACTGTCGGTGCCGGTTCATCCTTCATGACGTGTCCTCCCGTTCACGCATTGTAGCAGGTTCCGAAGTGGGCCAAGTGGCGAAGCGGGCCAAAGGCGGCCACCAAAGGGGGCCAACTGGCCGCCTTTGACGAAACACTAGAAATCCCAGCGTGTCGGCCAAAGGGGGCCAAAGGGGGCCAACCACTTCGCGTGCGTGTGCCCCGTCCCCATTGCGCGACCGACGACTTGATTTCGCGCCCACAATAGTATACAAATAAACACATCTCACATCCGCGCGGTCTGCGCGAAGGGGGTTGGCATGTCCGAACCGTATCTCGGTGTGGCGTGTGTCGATGTGGAACCCGCACCGGTGCAGTGGCTGTGGGAGCCGTACCTTGCGCGCGGCAAACTGGCGATACTGGACGGCGACCCCGGTACCGGGAAGTCGTTCCTGACGATCGACCTCGCGGCGCGGCTGTCGCGCGGCGGAACGATGCCGGGCGGCCCGGTGCGGTTCGGCGCGCGCGAAACCGTTCTCTTGCTGAACGCCGAAGACGACGCCCGCGACACGATCCGCCCGCGCTTACGCGCAGCAGCCGGCGACCCGAAGCGCGTGCGCGTGTACGCGGCACCCGGCATCGGGCTGACGCGCCCGCCGCAGTACCCCGACGACCTCGCCGAACTGGAAGCGGCCGTAAATGCCACGCGCGCCGCGCTCGTGGTGATCGACCCGCTGCCGGCGTTCTTCCCGACCGAGACGAGCGCGCTGGTCCGCGCGGTGCAACAGTTGGTTCACCTCGCGCACGACACCGGCGCGTGCGTTCTTCTGGTGCGGCACTTGCGCAAGTCCGGCGGCGCGAACCCGCTGTACCGCGGGCTGGGCGGCATCGGCGTCGTGGGGATGGCGCGCACGGCGCTGGCGCTGTCGCGGCACCCAGACGACCCGACGTTGCGCGTGCTCGCGCAAACGAAGACGAACATCGGCCCGCCGGGCGCGGCGCTCGCGTTCCGGTTGACCGCGACCGAACCCGGCCCGGCGACAGTGGAATGGGTGCGGCAACTCGAACTGACGGCCGACGATCTGTTCGCGCCGGGTGCGTCGTCCGGTGCGTCGGCGCGCGCCCGCGACCGTGCCGCGGAGTGGCTGTTGCAGTTCCTCTCGCACGGCCCGGCGCGCGCGAACGCGGTGTACGAAGCCGCCCGCGCTGCCGGAATCCCGCCGCGCACGCTCCGGCGCGCGAAGCAACTCGCGGGCGCGGCGTCGTTCGCCGAGCGCACCAACGACGTGGTGGAATGGTGGTGGAAAGCGCCCTCGACCGCTTCCGCCACGAGCGCGCCGGCGGAACCGCAACCCGAACCGGCGCGCACGCCGACCGAGCGCCGACAGGCCCGCCTCGCGGCCCGCGAAGCCCAACGCACCGCGCCAACGGAAGTGCTGGTGCCAACAGACGCGCCGCTGGGATAGCGAACTGGCGACGCGGCGTGCTTCGTGGAATTACTGATTCAGTTCACAACTGTGACAACTCATGAGATCGTTCGTTCCGCCGGCGAACATAATCGCGCAAGGTCGGAACGAGTTGTGAAGCTCGAAGCCAATCTTTCGACAAAGGGGCCGGAGATGATTCTTCGATCCGAGCGATCGTAGACCGAAGGCTGGCCCACATAGGGCCATTTAGTAGTTGAGATATCTCCGCAATAAGGAGTTTGCGTTCAGGCTGAGATAAGGGCGGGACACAGCGAATCAGATTATCTACTCGTTTTAGAACTCCATCTGCGCGCTGAGCGCCGAATACCGCCCGACTGCGAAGGCCCGCCCAGATTTCGTCGTGTGCGCGATCCTTATGGCGGGAAGGGCGACTTCCCGGGCGAAAATCCATCTCAGCCGAAGGCGTGAGCGCGCTCGTCCTCTCCTGTTCTACTGTTTCAATTTCCTTGATGACAGCCTCGGTCGCAGTCTTCCCGCTGACTTTCGTGGCTTCCTCTACGAAGCGAGACATCGGGTATGTGTAAAACAGAACGCCCGATTGCTCGAACATCTCTTGAATCAGAGCCGGCAAGGGCCCGAGCGTTTTTTGACCCACGCGGAGAAGCCAATCATCTTTCGAGTCGTCGGTCACGAAGATGAGTGGCTTCTTCTCTTTGGTCGCGTACTCGAGCAACTGAAACCAGAGGATTGCGTCGCCATATTTTCTGTCATCTTTCTTCTTGGCATCGGCGAAACCGGGCGGTATCTCTTTCGCATACCGCGCGTCCGCATCCTCGCGCCACTTGTTTAACTCGTCCTCCGTCGGCTTGGCGCGCACATTGCCGTCGAACAGATCAATGAAGAGTTGCAGCGTTGGGTCGTTGTAAGTCGGGTCTTTGTGCTCTTTCTTCACCTTTTCCAATTCAACTTTCAGCTCTGTGGCAAGGGTTGAGAGCCTCGTCTTGAATTGCTCCATCGGGATGTGTGGGTGCCGCGAAAATTTCCCGGCGAAACCTGTCGCGAGGCCATCAAGATACTCGCCAACGTGCTGGTAGGTGGCGAATTGCGCCTGAACCTCTTTGTCGTAATGGCGGAAGAATTCATCGGCCACTTGGTATGTGAGCCACACGCGACCTTTCAAGTTTTTCAACACTCCGAGAAAAGCATCGGCCGCCGCCTTGTTCAGCCGATAAGCGTTCAGCAACACGTTCGTATCGAACGAGAAGTGCGCCGTTTGCCAGAGGTCTTTGAACTCGGCTTCGGTGAAGCGGATATGACCGCGGAATAGGGACTTCATGGGCGCTCGCTATGGAAGGTGAACACCAGCAAGTGTAACCAACAAGCGAACACGGGTCAATGATGTTCGCGGTCGCGCTTGTGCCTCCTCTGGCACTAGCAAGCGCAACCGTCAGGCTGATAATTAGTCCAACTCCGCGGCCCCGCTCTTGGCGGGGTCGTAGGGTTCGAGCCAGTGGATGATCTCGATGCGGTTGCCGTCCGGGTCCCACACGAAGAACCGGTCGCAGTGCGGGATCGGCCCCGTTTCCTGAATCTCAATTCCCAACGCGCGGAAGTGTTCGCGCGCCGCGACCGCGTCGTCCACGCGCAGCGCGAAGTGACGCGGACTGCGCGTGTCCGAGTGCGGCTTCTGCAACAGGTGCAGCGTTTGCCCGTCTCGAGCCGGTACCACAGCGCCACGAAGTCGAACGGCCGCGGTTTGGCGATTTCTTCCAAGCCGAGCGCGCCGCCGTTCACCCGCGACGGGCAGTTCGGCGGCCTCCACCGCGGCGGCGCGAACGTCGCCTTCGTCAACGGTCACGTCATTTTCGTAAGCGACCGCATCGACGCGACCGTTCTGCGCGCGTACGTCACCGCAAGCGCCGGCGACATCCCGCCCGCGCGCATGGAGTGAGCGAACCGCGTCACTTCTTCGGGGCGTTGAGGCGCGCCGGCCACTCCTTCAAGATGGTCGCGTTGCTCAGCCGCGCCGGGTCCACGGCCCGCGGCACCCACGCGCGCTGGTCCAGCGCCAGCAGGTTCCACCGCGCCGCGGCCTGCACCGCGGGGTCCTTGTCCGCGAGGAACGCCCCGTTCTCCGCGCTCAACAACTGCTCGACGCGCGCCGGGTCCGGGGCGTGCGGGTTCACGAACCCGCGCGCCAGTGCGACGAACGACTTCGCGCCCGTCTCTTTGTCTTTCAACTTGCCGGTGAGCACCTCGTACAGCGCCGCGGTGTGCGGCAGGTCGCGGCCCACGTAGCCCGCCAGCGCGGTGACGAGCGCGTGCTCGGTGGTCCAGTGCTTCTCCGGGGTGGTGAGCAGATCGGCCAGTTCGGTGAGCGCGCGGTTGCCGGTCTGCTCCGGCCCGGCGAGTGCCGCCAGCGCGAACACCGCGGCGCGGGTCGCGGCGCTCTCCCGCGCCACCAACTTCTTGTCGACGCGCTGCCCCAAGGTGCTCAGCAGGCCCGGCGCGCCGTCTTTGGGCGACAGTTCGGCGTCCAGCTTGCCCAGCGCGTCGGCGAGGTCCGGCGGCGCGGCGTCGAAGGCCGCGTCGCGCGCGAGGCGCTCGTCGGCC
>JALHNS010000067.1 GCA_022843445.1 Gemmata sp. | reverse complement strand
TGACGGCGCGAACCACGAATGCGTGATTTGAAGCCGAATGGTCGCTCGCGGCGCGGGCGACCGACACTTGAGGAACCGATTCTGCCAATTGCACCGCGCCCGCGGCCTTCACAGGCTGCGGGCTTTTTTCGTGCGCGCACGGCGCGCCGGCGCGATCCGCGCCCGATTTCCGGGTCGCGGGCGGTCGGCCGCGCGCGCCGAAGAGTAAAGTGGAAGCGGTCGCACCGGCGCGGCGCGCGCTCGCGCCCCGCGTGCGCCGCTTTTCACTCAAGGTTCGGTCATGCGCAAGCACTTGGCGCTGTTCGCGGTGTGCGGCGGGCTCGCGTTCGCCGGCGGGTTCGTGGCCCAAGCGCTCTCCGACCCGGCGCTGGCGACCGCCCAACCCGGTCCGCCCCTTCCCCCGCTACCGGAACTGCGCGACGCCGGCGCGCCGCTCGCGGCGGACCGCTTCGAGGCGGTGGCGAAGAAGTTCGGGGCGTGCGTCGTCGCGGTGGACGCGGTGAAACCGGCCGACCCCGGCAGCGGGAAGCGCGAGCCGCTCGAAGAGTCCGGCAGCGGGGTGCTGGTGAAGTTCCCCGGCGCGGCGGGCGTCGTCGCGGTCACCAACTACCACGTCGTCGGCGCGGCGCAACCGCAGAAGGTGTACGTGACGCTCGCGGACGCGCGGATCGTGCAGCCGGCGCGCATCTGGACCGACCCGGAATCGGACCTCGCGTTCCTGAACATCGAAGACGATTCGCTCCCGGTCGCGGCACTCGCGGACAGCGACCGCGTGCGACGCGGGCAGTGGGTGCTCGCGTTCGGCAGCCCGTTCGGGCTGAACCAGACCGTCACGCACGGCATCATCTCGGCCACGAACCGCGGGCAGATTTCGCTCGGCTCCACCATCCGCCTGAAAGAGTTCCTGCAAACCGACGCCGCCATCAACCCCGGTTCGAGCGGCGGCCCGCTGGTCGACCTCGACGGGAAGGTGGTGGGCATCAACACGGCCATCGCGTCGAAGAGCGGGAGCAACAGCGGGGTGTCGTTCAGCATCCCGGCGAACATGGTGAAGCGGATCGCGGCGCAGTTGATCGAGAAGGGCACCGTGACGCGCGGCTACTTGGGCGCTCAACTGGCGACCGCTTTGGAACCGTCGGAGGCGCTGCGGTTGGGGCTGACGCGCGCCGCGGGGGCGCTGGTGGAGATCGTTCACCCGAACACGCCGGCCGCCGCCGCCGGGCTGCGGGTGGGCGACGTGGTGCTACAGGTGGAAGACGTGGCGATCCGCGACGAGAACCACCTGATCAACTTGGTGTGCTCGCTGCCGCCGGGCCAGAAGGTGCGGGTGACGGTGTGGCGCGAGCGGCGCGCGCAGGTGCTGGACGTGACTGTCGGCGAATACGCGCCCAAGGCGCGCGGGGTGCGCCCGTAGGTGCGGTCCGACGCGCCGCACGTCGCGGGCAGCCGGTCGTGGCGGCCCGGCTCGTTTTTCCGGTACCGGGCGCGTGGGTTAGTCTTCGTCCTTGCGGTTGTTCTTGAGGAACAGGTAGAGGCCGATCAGCACGATGAGCGCGACGATGCAGCCGCCCATGAAGTACCAACTGTCCATCACCGACATCAGTTTGTCCCACATACCGCACGGTCCTTTCGGTCAGAGGGGGGTTGGATGAACGGCCGCCGCGCGCGCCCGCGAGCCGGCAACCGGGGCTGCGATTTCGTTGGTGTTCTACCCGGCCGGCGCGCGCGATGCAAGCGGGCGCTCAAGAAATCTTCGTGAGTGCGCGCGAACCGGCACCCTTGCCGGCGCATCCGTGCGCCGCATGATAGATGATTGCGCCCCGATCGCATCGGAGCGCCGATTAGAATTTTTGACATCGAGACAATCCGCCGCGAAAGGGCACCACCGACGATGAACGCGACCGGGCTTGCGCGGGTTCGCACTGGCAACCTCCTGTACACGGACGAGGTCGGGCACGACGCCTGCGGGATCGGCGGCATCGCCTCCCGCGACGGGAAACCCGCGGCCGAGGTGCTCCGCAAGGCCGTGCTCGCGCTCCGCGCGATGGAGCACCGCGGCGGCGTGTGCGGCGACGCCGGCGACGGCGCGGGCCTGCTCCTCACGACCCCCCGAGCGTTCCTCAAGGACGAAGCCAAGCGGCTCAAACTCGACGGGGCCCGCGACCTGCGCGCCGAAGACACGATCGGCGCGGGCGTGCTGTTCGTGTCGGAAGCGGAAGCGTCCCGCGCCGACCGCGCGCGCGCGCTGGTGCGCGAGGCGCTATCGGGCGGCCCGGTGCGGCTGCTCGGGTTCCGCCCGCTGCCGGTGAACGCCGACGTGCTGCCCGAACGCGCGCGCGCCACCATGCCCGAGCACATCGAACAGGTTCTGTTCCAAGTCCACGGCGACCCGGTCGCGGCCGACCGCTGGCTGCACGCGCGCCGGCTCGAGTTGCGCCAGAAGCTGTCCGAAGAGCAGTTGCGCGCCTACGTTCCGAGCCTGTCGGCGCGGCTCGTGAGCTACAAGGGGTTGATGACGAGCGGGCAGCTCGCCGACTACTACGCGGACCTCAGCAACCCCGCGGTCGAAGTCGGCATCGCGACGTTCCACCGCCGCTACAGCACGAACACGTTCCCGAACTGGACCCTCGCGCAGCCGTTCCGCCTGACGTGCCACAACGGGGAAATTAACACCGTCGCCACGAACCGCAACGCGGTGAGCGCGTTCTCCCGCGGCCTGCAACCGCCGGTGCCGGGCGGCGACCTACTCACCCCCAAGATGAGCGACTCGGCCAGCTTGGACGAGTGGTGCGAGTATCTGATGCTCGAACAGAACTGGAGCATCTACCGCGCGCTGCGGCTCAGCATCCCGCCGGTGTGGGACACCGAAGCGGACGTGTGGGGCACCGAAGCGTTCGACCTGTTCACCTACTACCGGCGCACGTTCGGCAGCCTCGCCGCGTGGGACGGCCCCGCGGGCATCATCGGCACCGACGGCCGCTCGCTCGTGGGCTTGGTGGACCGCATGGGCCTGCGGCCGGTGCGCTGGTGCGCGGACAAGCGCGGCTGGCTCTACATCGGGAGCGAGTCCGGCGTGTTCGGCCTCGACAACACGACCATCGTGGCGAGCGGCCAACTCCAGCCCGGCCAGATGATCGCGCTCGACACCGCGACCGGCGAGCGCCTCGACAGCTACCAGATCATGGCCCGCGTGGTCGAAGAGAGCAAAGCGGACCTCGGCGACGTGCGCGAGCTGAACCGCCGGCAGATCGTGATTCCCGAAGGGTTCGACTACACGCGGCAGATCGACGACACCGTCGGCGCGATGCTCGCGGATCGCAACTGGTCGCTCGACCACCTGCTCCAAGCCGCCGGCTGGGACTTCGACCGCGCGGTGTTCGTGCGCGAGATGGCGAAGCTCAAGAAGGAGCCGCTTTCGAGCATGGGGCACGACCGCGTGCTGACCGTGTTCAGCCAGCACCACCCCACGCTGTTCAAGTACCTGCAACAGACGTTCGCGGAGGTCACGAACCCGCCCATCGACCCGTACCGCGAGGGCGGGGCGATGTCGCTGACCACCTACTTGGGGCGCGGCCCGCGCGCCAGCGCGCCCGCGGGCGCGAGCGAAGAGCTGCCCGTGAAACAGATGGAACTGCCGTCGCCGGTCATCTCCGACGCGATCGTCGAAGAGATTCGCCAGAACGAAGTGCTCGGCTTCAAACTCCTCGACGCGACCTTCCCCATTCAGGGCGGTGCGGACGCGCTGCGGGCGAGCCTCGTCGCGCTCCAGAGCGCCGCGGAGCGCGCCGTTCACGACGGCTACCACGTGCTGTGCGTGTCGGACAAGGAGGCGTGCAAGCGCGGCATCTTCCCGATCCCGTCGCTGCTCGCGCTCGGCGCGGTTCACGAGTACCTGTGCAAGCAGGGGCTGCGCGACAAGTGCAGCCTGATCGTGCAGGCCGGTGACATCCAAGAGGGGCACGACGTGTGCTGCCTCGTCGCCTTCGGTGCGGACGCGGTCCACCCGTACCTCATGCTGCGGCTCGTGAAGGACGGTCTCACGTTCAAAGACCCGGACACGAAGAACGAACTGAAGCTCGAACCGCGCGAGGCGCTGGAGAACCTGTTCGCGGCGCTCGAGGACACCATCAAGAAGGTGATTTCCAAGATGGGAATCACCACCATCGAGGGCTACCGCGGCGCGAAGCTGTTCGAGGCGGTCGGGTTCGGCCCGGACCTGATGGCGTTCCTCGGCACCTTCCCCAGCCGGCTCGGTGGGATCGGGTTCGCGGAATTGGTGGAAGACGACCAGTGGCGCGTGCAGCAAGCCGAGAAGATGACGGTGCTCGGCCGCAACCGCGACTACCACGCCTTCAACGCGAAGGTGCGGATGGCGCTGCGCGACGCGGTGAAGGAAGCGCACCCCGAACCGGAGCAAGGCGGGGGCGAACTCGCGTACACCGCGCCGCCCACCGAACACGACCCGAACGCGCCCATCGAAGTGGGCAAGAAGTTTGTGAAGTTCACCGACATGGTGAACACCCGCGTGCCCACCGTGCTGCGCGACCTGTTCAACCTGAAACTCGCCGGCAGCGCGATTCCGCTGGAGCGCGTGCAACCGGCCGACGACCTGATTCGCAACCACTTCCGCGGCGCGGCGATGAGCCACGGCGCGCTCACCGGCGCGTCGCACATGACGATCGCCGCGGCGCTGAACGAACTCGGCGCGCTGAGCAACAGCGGCGAGGGCGGCGAGGCCCGGTGGCGGAACGACATGCCGGCCCGCGCGTGGGGGCCGTACTGGGAAAAGGTGCGGGCGCAGCGCGAGGCGCACCCGGAGATTTACACCATCGGCGGCGACATCGCGAAGAGCCGGTTCCGCTCGCGCATCCGCCAAGTGGCGAGCGGGCGGTTCGGCGTCGATGCCGAGTACATCGTGAACGCGGAGGAAATCTCGATCAAGATGGCCCAAGGCGCGAAGCCCGGTGAGGGCGGGCAGCTCATGGGCAAGAAGGTGACGAGCGAGATCGCGGAGATTCGCTTCGCCAAGCCCGGCACGGACCTGATCAGCCCGCCGCCGCACCACGACATCTACAGTATCGAAGACCTCGCGCAGCTCATCTACGACCTGAAGGCCGCGAAGCCCGGAATGCCGGTGTCGGTCAAGCTCGTCGCGGTCGAGAACGTGGGCACGATCGCGGTGGGCGTGGCGAAGGCCGGCGCGGACATCATCGAGATCGACGGCATCGACGGCGGCACCGGCGCGGCGATGGTTTCCAGCAAGGAGCACGCCGGGCTGCCGAGCGAAATGGGCCTCGCGGAGGCGCACCAAGCGCTCGTGGTGAACGGGCTGCGCACCAGCGTGAAACTCCGCGTCGCGGGCGGCATCAAGAACGGCTACGACGTGGTGAAGTACGCGCTGTTCGGCGCGGACGAGTTCACGTTCGGTCAGGGCTTGATGGTGTCGGTCGGCTGCATCGTGTGCAAGAGCTGCCACATCCCGAACTGCCCCACCGGGATCACCGGGTCGCCGGAAATCTTCAAGGGCCACCCGGAGCACACGAAGGCGTACCTGCACGCGGTGGCGAACGAGGTGCGCGCGCTGCTGGCGAAGATGGGCTTCGCGCACATCTCGGAAATCGTGGGCCGCTCGGACCTGCTCGTGAAGCGCACCGACTTCAAGAAGGAGCACTCGCGCGCGGCGCTGTTGGACGTGTCGCGCTTCATTCAGCCGGATATGGCGCTGTCGCGGCTCGCGGAAACGCACCCGCAGACGCCGCCGGGCCGCGGGCTGTGCGACATCAGCGGTTCGGTGAACGACCGCATCCTGTCGGCGGCGTTCGACGCCATCGACACCGCGCAGAACGCGGACCTCGTGTTCCGCGTTAAGAACTCCGACCGCTCGGTGGGTGCGACGGTCGCGGGGCAGATCGCGCGGCTGTACGGCCGCGAGGGGATGCCGAACCACCGCAAGATCAAGGTGCGGCTCGACGGCGAAGCCGGGCAGAGCTTCGGCGCGTGGTGCGTTCACGGCCTCGACCTCGAACTGCGCGGGTTCGCACAAGACGGCGTCGCGAAGGGCATCTCCGGCGGCACGGTCGTCGTCACGCTCGATTACACCGCGAGCGATTACGGCGGCGAAATCCAGAGCGTGGCGGGTAACAACGTGGGCTACGGCGCGACGGGCGGCACGGTGTTCGTCGGCGGGCGCGCCGGGCACCGGCTCGGCATCCGCAACTCGGGCGCGACGATCGTGGCCGAGGCCGCGGGCAAGTACGCGTGCGAGTACATGACCCGCGGCCGCGTGCTGATTCTGGGGCCGGTCGAGAACGAGATCGGTTCGGGGATGACCGGCGGCGAGCTGTTCATCTACGACCCCGAAACCGACGTACCCGCAAAGCTGCACGGCAAGAGCGTGACCGTAATCGACTGCGCGCACGCCGACTACGAGTGGATCCACCCGCTGCTGCACCAGTACTTCGCGCGCACCGGCAGCCGTCAGGCGGAACTCGTGCTGAAGAACTGGACCGACGTGCGCCGCCACCGCCGGCTGCGCAAAGTGCTCCCGCTGGCCGTCGCCCGCGCGATGGAAGACCTCAAGACCGCCGGCACGAACGCGGGGTGAGTGTTCAACAACGAGCCGCGAACGCCAGTGAGCGGGTGCGCGTTGCCGCTCACTGGCGTTCGCGGCTCGTTGAAAATCGCTTGCGAGGTTCCCATGCGCCCCATCATGTTCGCGCTCGCGCTTTCGACCGTTGTCGGCTGCGGGCGCAACGAACCGGAAATCCAGTCGCTGGTACCGCCACGCACGAAGGTGACGTTCCGCGTCGCGCACACGGAACCGTTCCCGGGCGCGGTCGAGACGCCGATCCCGGAAGCCCGCGCGCCGTTCAACGAGCGCACGTTCAAACCGCACAAGGCGCTCTTCGTCGTGCCGACCGACGCGCTCACCGGGGCGGACGTACTCGGCACAACACCGCGCCAAGATAAGGACGACCCGGACTTCGGCTTCGTGGACATCTACCTCACGAAAGAAGGGGGCGAGCGCCTCAAGGCCGTTTGGGAAGCGAACGAGGGGCGGATGCTCGCAACGTTTCTCGACGGCGAATTTGAACTCGCCGCGGTGATACACGGGAAGCAGCCGCCCGGGTCCGCATTTCAACTATCGGGCAAGTACAACGCGGAGCAGACGAAGAAGTTAGCGCTCCGCTTCGCGGGGCACTGAGCGCGTGAAGTTTGCTTCGCGCGGCGAATTCCGGGGCGGGTCGGGCGTAGCGGTGCTACCCCTCCACCGGCGCGCCGGCGGGGGCGACCGGCTTCCGGTCGAGTCCGGCGCGCGGGGAACGCGTCATGTCCCTTCGCAAGCTGTTCGTCTGTGTCGGGGTCGCGGCCGTCGCGGCGCTCGCCACCCTGTCGGCCCCGGGAACCGCCGCCGCGCGGCGCGGGGACAAAGCCGACTTCAAGATCGCCGAGAACGAAGAGGTGCGCATCGGCACGTGGAACATCAAGTTCTTCTACGATCACGACACGTCCGACAACAAGAGCCAGTTGGCGAAAGAGCAGAGCGCCCCGAGCAAGGACAAGTGGGACGAGCGGGTGAAGGTCACGGCCGCAGCCATCGCCAAGATGAAACCGACGCTCCTCGGCCTGCAAGAGGTCGAGAACAAGAAGGTGGTCGAAGACCTCGCGAAGGCGCTGAAAGACGATCACAACCTCGAATACACGGTGGGGTTCATCAAGGGGACCGACACGTTCACGGAACAGGACGTAGCGTTCCTCGCCGAGAAGCGCGAGGGAACCGTCACGTACGCGCGCGTGGAAGACGTCGCCGATTTGGGTATCGGCAACACGAACCTCTTCAAGATTCCGTCGAAACACCTCGCGCTCACGGTCACGCACGGTACGCCGGACGGCGGCACGCAGCGGCTCACGGTGATCGTCGCGCACCTGAAAGCCGGCGGCAACCCGGACGAACCGCAGCGCATGCGCCAAGCGCGCGTGCTCAACAAGTGGGCCACGAAGTTGATGACCGCCGGCACGGGCGAGGGCGTGATCGTGCTGGGAGACATGAACGCGAACAAGAAGTTCGCCCAAACGAGTAGCGCCGACGCGATGGGCGTGCTCCGCGGGTTCGAGACGAACGCCGTGACCGACGACATGTTCGACCTGAACGACCGCCTCGACGTGGCCGACCGGCGCACGCACGCCTCGAACAAGGAGTTGGACCGCATCGTGGTCAGTCCGAACCTGCTGGACGATCGCGGGCTGGTGTTCCAGAAGATCGAGAACCTGCGGCACCTCGTGGTGCGCGGCACCGGCGTCGATCCCTCCGGCGGCACATTCTACACGCGCCCGGTGGACGAAGCCGACCTGAGCGACCACTACCCGCTGATCGCCACGTTTAAGTACGTCCCGTGACGCACGCCGGTCAGCACCGCGACGGGGGCTTCACCTTCTCGTGGAGCAACTGCACGAACTGTTCGAGCAACTCGAAATACTCCGTGCAGGCGATGTCGCGCACGCGGCACTGCACGCGGCGGCGGCGCTCCAGCAGATCGACGCAGTGCTCCACGCCGAGCTTCGCCAGCGGGCCACCCGGCCCTTGCATTTCCAGCAGTTCCTGCACTTCGTCGGGCCGCAGTTCGGCGGCCCGGTCGCGGTTGCGGTCCAGCCACGAGACGAGGTCCGGCAGCGCCGCCCGCTCGTACAGATTCTTCAGCGCCTCCTCGTCGGCCGGCGGCTTGCCGTGCATCCGCGGCAGCAGCCGCTCCAGCGGCATCGAGCGCAGTTCGTTGACCGTGAGGTTCAGCGCTTTCGCGCACTTGCTGACGGTGCTGTTCCGCAAGTGGCGCTTCTGGGTGCCGTGCAGGATCTGGTGTACGGTGTGCCGGTTGAGGTCCGCGAGGCGGGCGAAATCGTCTTGGTTCCAGCCCTTTTCTTCGACGAGGCGCGCGATCTTGTTGGCGAGTTCGGCTCCCGAACTCTGCTGAGCTGCCGCGTTCATCCGTGCGTCCCGTTGGGCGAGAGATGCGTCCCCCAAAATCCTAACGCCGGCGCGCCGGCGCGGGCAGTGGGTTCTTGTTGAGGAAACGGAAAAACCCGCGCCAACGGGGGCGCGGGTTCGGATTTTCGGGCGCGCGACGCTCTCAGTACGGGCTGGTGCCGGCCGCGCCGGTGATCGGCGGCAGGGGCGTGGGAACGCTCACGTTGCCCTTCGGCTTCGGGTCCACCTTCGGCGGATCCTTCGGCTTGGGCATTTCCTTCGGCGGGTTGGTGCCGCCGGGGGCCGGGGTCACCGGGTGGGCCGAGGTGGTCGCGCACGGGTCGCAGGCCGGCGCACAGCCGCAGGCCTTCTTGCTACCCCACCGGGCCTTCAGCTTGTCGAGCAAGTTGGGGCGGTCGGCGACGCTCTTCGCGCACGGGTCGCACGCGGGCGCGGGGGCCGGAGCGCAGCCGCAGTCGTGCGACTTGCTCCGCAGCCCGCCGAGGCGGGCCTTGATCTTGTCCAGCAGCCCGGCCTTTTCGCAGCACGCGGCGGGTGCGCCACAGTTGTTGCACCCGTGGCCGGTGCTGATGACGGCCGGGGCGACCGGCGCGGCCGGCGCGGGATCGGCCCCGGCCAGCGCGGCGGTCGACATGAGCAGGAACGCGGCGTTCACGGTTGCGATTCTCCTGTAGCGCGCGGTGCGCGGTTCGGTAAGTGGGCAGTGTTCGCATCGACCCGGCGCGCGAAACTCCATGAAATTCGCGCGGGAAAAAGAACAGTTCCCCCGCCCCCGCGGCGCGGTTGGAGCGGGAACGCCGACCGCAGCGCGCGTACCGAGGGTGCCACCGGTAGCGAGAGCGCGGCCCCCTCGTCCCACTTCGTATCCCCCGCTCGCCGCGTCCCACACCGAACCCGGCGGGCGCGCGTCGTGTCGCTGTCGGTAGAATCAGTACCAACTCTCCCAACTTGAGGTGCGCCCGTGCCGAAGCTCAACCAGATCAACGCCATCGTGTCCGCGCGCAAGGGCGAAGCCGAGAAGCTCATCACCGAACTGTACAAGCTCATCCAGAAGGACGCGCTGTTCGTCGGCCGCGAGCGCACCTACCGCCCGCTCGACGAGGTGAACGGGCAGAAGCTGCCGCCCGAATCGCAGCGCGTGCAACAGCGCGCCGACGACCTCATGCGCCAAGCCCGCGACAAGTGGACCGAACTGTGGAACCTCGTGCTCACGCAAGACACCGGCAACCAGAGCGCGCGGGCCGACATCGTCGTGGACGGGAAGACGATCCTCGCGCAGGTGCCGGTCACGACACTGCTGTTCCTCGACAAGCAGGTGAACGACCTCGAAACGTTCGTGTCGAAGCTGCCGACGCCGGACCCGGCGGAAGAGTGGGCGCACGACCCGAACAGCGGGTTGCTCCGCAGCCGCGCGACCGAATCGCTGCGCACCTCGAAGGAACCGACGGTCATTGTGAAGTACGACGCCACGAAGGAGCACCCGGCGCAAACGGAACTGTTCACGAAGGACGTGCCGGTGGGCACGTGGACGCAGATCGTGTACAGCGGGTGCCTCCCGGCCGACCGCAAGAACGCGATCCTGTCGCGCATTCGCAAGCTGCAAGACGCGATCAAGGTGGCGAAGGAGCAGGCGAACCTGCTGGAAGTGGAGCGCCAAAAGGCCGGCGAACCGCTGCTCGCCTTCGTCTTCGGCGACTGACGAGAGAAATGTGTTTATCCGCAGATTTCGCAGATGAACGCAGATTTTGAAAACCAAAACTCTTCTGTCTTCAAATCTGCGTCTATCTGCGAAATCTGCGGATCACACTCATTGCCTTTTGCCTTGAACCTTTCGGGCACTTCAAGCATCATTACCCTCGCACAGGCGTGCAGGCTGAGACTCAGGTTTCGGCTGAACCGCGGCCCGCGACACGTGTGGGTTCGACTCCCACCCCCTCCACTTGCAACGAATGAAAAGGGAAAAATGAAAAGGGAAAAATGAAGACCACACCTCTTCGCATTTTTCCCTTTGCACTTTTCCTTTTGAACTGCTCAACGGAGGGGTAGCCCAACTGGCAGAGGCTCAACGGCTGCTCCCCAATATCAGACTGTCACGCCAAGTTCAGCACCCGTGCCGAGGTGTTCAATCGACTGACCGGCCACCATAACCAATAGATGCTGGTTCGATTCCAGCCCCGTCCGCTAGCCCAACTCACGGGCGGGTAGCCTAACGGCAAGGCGGTTGGCCCACAGGCTTACGGCCGGCGACCGGAGACCGTGAACACTCCCTGAGACGGCACGCCGAGAACCTTAACCGGTTTCGGAACCAGTCCCGGCCGGCGGCGAAAACCGGCCGGGACGCTTTTTTCGCGCCCGCACATCGGGTACCATCAACTCTTCGTTCGCTCCTGCCACGATTGCGCTGCCATGCACCACTCTCCCCGCGCGCTCCTCGCGCTCGTCGCGCTCGTCGCTTGCGCGTTCTCGCTTTCGGCGAGCGACCCGGCGAAACTGCCGCCCGCGAGCGCCGCGAAGATCGACTTTGAAGCCGACATCAAGCCGCTACTCGCGGCGCACTGCGTGAAGTGCCACGGGGCCGACAAGCCGAAGGGCGGGCTGCGCCTCGACTCGCGCGCCGCGGCCCTCGAAGGCGGCAACACCGGCCCGGCGCTCAAGGTGGGCAAGAGCGCGGAGAGCAAGCTGATTCACGCGGTCGCGGGCCTCGACCCGGAAACCGCGATGCCGCCCGGTGACAAGCGCCTGAGTGCGGCCGAAGTGGGCAAACTACGCGCGTGGATCGACCAAGGCGCGAAGTGGGACGGCACCATCGCCGGCCCCGCCGCGACGAAGCTCACGCACTGGTCGTTCCAGCCGATCGCGCGCCCCGCGGTTCCCGCCGGCAGCGCGCACCCGGTTGATGCGTTCGTTCACGCACGCCTTGCGAAAGAAGGGCTGAAGCCTTCACCAGAAGCGGACCGCGCGACGCTCGTTCGCCGCTTGTCGCTCGACCTCACCGGCCTGCCGCCGACACCGGGCGAAGTGGATGCGTTCGTGAATGACAAGAGCGCGGACGCTTACACCAAACTGGTGGACCGGTTGCTCGCTTCGCCGCACTACGGCGAGCGCTGGGCGCGCCACTGGCTCGACGCCGCGCGCTACGCCGACAGCGACGGCTACGAGAAAGACACCGGCCGCCCGTTCGCGTGGCGGTTCCGCGATTGGGTCATTCGCGCGCTGAACGACGACGTGCCGTTCGACCGCTTCACGGTGGAGCAGCTCGCGGGCGATTTGCTGCCAAACGCGACGACCGAACAGAAGATCGCCACCGGGTTCCACCGCAACACGCTCACCAATAAAGAGGGCGGCGTGGATCAGGAAGAGTTCCGCGTCGCGGCGGTCGTGGACCGCGTGAGCACCACCGGGCAGGTGTGGCTCGGCCTCACGGTTGGGTGCGCGCAGTGCCACGATCACAAGTACGACCCGCTCTCGCAGCGCGAGTTCTACCAACTGTTCGCGTTCTTCAATTCCGACCGTGAAGCGGACATCGCCGCGCCGCTGCCGGGCGAAGCCGATCGGCTCAAAAAGGAGCAAGCCGCGTTCGACGCCGAACTTGCGAAGTTGAAAGCGGCCGTCGAGAAAGCGAAGGCCGACAAAGTGCTGGCCGCGGACCTGAAGAAGTTGGAGGCCGCGGTTGTTGCACACCAGAAGAAGGCACCGAGCGCGACGAAGGCGATGACCATCGCGGCCGGCACCGCGCGCCCGACACACGTGATGATTCGCGGCGACTTCTTGCGCAAGGGCGTGGAAGTGAAGCCCGGGACGCCGTCGGTACTGCCGAAATCAACCGGCGCGACGCGGCTCGAACTGGCGCGCTGGCTCGTGAGTGCTGAGAACCCGCTCACCGCGCGCGTCACGGCGAACTGGGTGTGGGCGAAGTTCTTCGGCCGCGGGCTGGTGAGCACACCGGAAGACTTCGGCATTCAGGGCGCGAAACCGAGCCACCCGGAGTTGCTCGATTGGCTCGCGCACGCGCTCCGCGACGGCGGTTGGTCGCTGAAGAAGTTCCACAAGTTGATCGTAACGAGCGCGACCTACAAGCAGTCGAGCGCGGTGAGCGCGGAGGCGCTGAAGCGCGACCCGCTGAACGTGCTGCTCGCGCGGCAACAGCGGATGCGCCTTGAAGCCGAACTGATGCGCGATTCGGCGCTCGCCGCGAGCGGGCTGTTGCACCGCGAGGTGGGCGGGCCGTCGATCCGCCCGCCGCAGCCGCCGGGCATTTCGGAACTGACCTACGCGAACAGCGCGCGGTGGGTGGAAAGCACCGGGCCGGAGCGGTACAAGCGCGGGCTGTACATCTGGTTCCAGCGCACCAGCCCGTACCCGCTGCTCACCACCTTCGACGCCCCGGATTCCAACGTCTGCACCGTGCGCCGCGAGCGCTCGAACACCCCGCTTCAGGCGCTCACGCTGTTGAACGATTCGGTGTTCGTGGAAGCGGCGCAAGCGCTCGCCAAGCGCGTGCAACTCGACCCAACCGCGAAGGGCGACGAAGCGCGCGTCGCGCGCGCGTTCCGGCACGCGCTGGGCCGCGCCCCGGTGCCGGCGGAAACCGAGCGGCTCGTGAAGTTGCTCGCGCAGTTCCGCACGCTCGCCGAAGCCGACCCGAAAGAAGCGGCGAAACTGCCCGGCCCGCACGCGCCCCCCGGGGCGCGCGCGCCCGAAGCCGCGGCGTGGGTGGCGCTGTGCCGCGCGCTCTTGAACCTCGACGAATTCGTAACACGCGAGTGACCCAATGGACGAGTTGTTCGTCGCGTTCATCCAGAACCCGACGCCCGAAACCTACGCCGCGGTTCGCGCCTTCGTCGTCGCGCACGAGCGCTACGACGGCTACTCCCGCGACCTCGACGACATGGACGACGCCCTCCGGTACCAGCGGTACGAGGACGTGCGCCAAGCGTTCGGCGCGACCATGCCGAACCTGCTGCTCAGCCCGTCGGCGCACATGCTGGTGAGCGCGTCGCTGCGCGACGACGGGCAGCCCGAAGCCGCCGAGATGGAGCGGTTCATCTGCTTCTGCTGCATCACCGCGCTCCAGAAGACCGGCGACGGCACCCGCGAGCGCCCCTATCTCGTGCTGCGCGTCTCCGACGAGTACGACGTGATGGGCGCGCTCGGCAAGCGGCTCGCCAGCCAGCACCTCGTCCAAGACGGCCCGCGGCACTACGACCGCATGGTGTGCGACGACGGCTCCGAACTGTGGTTCGACATTACCGACATGATGGACGCGCAAGCCCGGCGGCTCCAAGGTTGAGGTTCCACATGCACCCTACGCGCGAAGCGCTCGAGCGGTCCCGCCGCGATTTCCTCACCACCAGCGCCAACGGCGTCGGCCTCGTCGCGCTCGCGTCGCTGCTAGAGGGCGACGGCTCACTGCGCGCCGCGGACGCGCCCAACCCGCTCGCGCCCAAAGCGCCACACTTCGCCCCGAAAGCGAAGAACTGCATCTGCATTTACCTCGAAGGCGCGCCGAGTCAGATCGATCTGTTCGACCCGAAGCCCAAGTTAAATGAACTGCACGGGCAGAAGCTCCCGGACTCGCTCACCAAGAACGTGCGGTTCGCGTTCCTTCAGAAGGACACCGCGACCGTGCTCGGGTGCAAGCGCAAGTTCGCCAAACACGGGCAGTGCGGGATGGAACTGTCGGACCTGCTCCCGAAGCTCGGCACCGTCGCCGACGACATCTGCCTGATCCGCTCGATGCACACGGAGGCGTTCAACCACCACCCCGGCCAACTCCTGATGAACACCGGGAGCACGATGTTCGGCCGGCCGAGTATGGGGAGTTGGCTCACATACGGGTTGGGCAGCGAATCGAAGAACCTGCCGGGCTACGTGGTGCTGAACGCGGGGCGCGGCACGTCCGGCGGCACGTCGAACTGGGGCAGCGGGTTCCTGCCGAGCACTTTCGCGGGCGTGCTGTTCCGCAATCAGGGCGAACCGGTGCTGAACCTGAACAACCCCGCAGGTCTTTCCGCCGCGATGCAAGGCGCAACGGTGGAAGCGGTGCGCGACCTGAACGGCATCCGGCACGCGGCCATCGGCGACCCGGAGATCGCGGCGCGCATTTCGGCCTACGAACTCGCGTACCGGATGCAGAGCGCCGCCCCGGAGCTCATCGACCTCTCGAAAGAAGACAAGAAAACGCTGGACGAGTACGGTATCGACCGGCCGGAACCGGACCTCAAAGCGGCTCGGGGCGGCGGCAAAGGGCAGTTCCGCGCGTTCGCGGCAAACTGCCTGCTCGCGCGCCGGATGGTCGAACGCGGAGTGCGGTTCGTGTCACTGTTCCACGCCTCGTGGGACCACCACTCGAACCTCGACAACGAGCTGCCGCACAACTGTCTGATGGCCGACCAACCGGTCGCGGCGCTCATCACCGACCTCAAGCGCCGCGGGTTGCTGGATAGTACGCTCGTGCTGTGGCTGAGCGAGTTCGGGCGCACTCCGCTCGGCGAGAACCGTGGCGGCAGCCCGAACGTGACCGGCCGCGACCACCACCCGTTCTGCTTCTCGCTGTGGGCGGCCGGCGGCGGCATCAAGGGCGGGCAAGTAATTGGAAAGACTGACGAGATCGGGTGGAGCGTAGTGGAAGACCCGATCCACATTAACGACCTGCACGCGACGATCCTGCACCTGTTCGGCATGGACCACACGAAGCTGACGTACCGGTTCCAAGGCCGCGACTTCCGCCTCACGGACGTGGCCGGCAAAGTCGTGAAGAAACTGCTCGCTTAAATCTTCAGGGTAGTAGGCACGCTCCGCGTGCCGTTCTGCGGCACGCGGACAGCAGTTCGTACAGTTGGTTAGCAGCAGCGGCCCGAACACACGGCACGCGGAGCGTGCCTACTACTTTGTAAACATTATGCGCACCCTCCTACTTCTCGCGCTCGCTCTCGTGCCGTCTGTGGTGCGCGCCGCGGACGGCCTCACGGTGTTCCCGGCCGCGGTCGCGCTGAACGCGGCCGACGACCGGCAGCAACTCGTCGTCACCGAAACGAAGGGCGGTACGACGACCGACCGCACGCACGGTGCGATTTACACTAACAGCGCGCCGCGCGTGGTGGACGTGCGAAACGGTGTCGTGGTGCCGCTGAGCGACGGTGAAGCGACGCTCACCGTCACCGCGAACGGCCTCAGCGCAACCGTGCGCGTGACCGTGAAGAACTCCGCGCGCGACGCGCCGGTCACGTTCGAGCGCGACATTCAGCCGATCCTCACGCGCTACGGCTGCAACGCCGGGCCGTGCCACGGGAAGGCCCGCGGGCAGAACGGCTTCCAGCTCTCGCTGCTCGCCTACGACAACGATTTCGACTACGCCGCACTCGTGACCGAAGCGCGCGGCCGGCGCGTGTTCCCCGCGGCACCGGCGCAGAGCTTGCTGTTGCGCAAGGCGAGCGGGCAAGTGCCGCACGGCGGCGGGAAGAAGTTGCCGGAAAGCGACCCGAACTTCCGCACGCTGCTGAAGTGGATCGCGGACGGCACCCCGCGCACGCCGGACGCCGCGCCGAAAGTGGAGCGGCTCAGCGTGTTCCCCGAATCGCGGTTGCTCGCGCTCAAAGGCACACAGCAACTCGCCGTGACCGCGCACTACTCGGACGGCACCCAGCGCGACGTGACCCACCTCGCGCAGTTCAGCAGCAGCGAAAGCGTGTACGCCGCGGTCGATGCCGCGGGCCGCGTGACCGCCGCGCCGATTCCCGGTGAAGCCGCGATCATGGCCCGGTTCGCCGAGAAGTTCGCCGTGAGCACGATCCTCGTTCCGCTCCCGACACCGGTCGATGCCGCAGTGTACGAGAAACTCCCGAAGCACAACTTCATCGACGGGCTTGTTTGGGCGAAGCTCAAGCAACTGAACGTGACGCCCTCGGAGCTATCGACCGACGTGCAGTTCCACCGGCGCGCCTTCCTCGACATCATCGGCCGGCTTCCCGCACCGGACGAAACGCGGAAGTTCCTCAGCGACAAAGACGAGAAGAAGCGCGAGAAGCTGATTGATGCGCTGTTGGAGCGCCCGGAGTACGCGGACTTCTGGGCGACGAAGTGGAACGACCTGCTGCGGCCGAACCCGTACCACACGGGCATGAAGGCGACGTACAACCTCGACCAGTGGGTGCGCCGCAGTTTCCGCGAGAACAAGCCCTACGACCAGTTCGTGCGCGAGATCGTGACCGCGAACGGCAGCACCTTCACGAACGGGGCCGCGGTGTTCTACCGCAACCGGCGCGAGCCGGACGAACTCACGACCATGGTGAGCCAACTGTTCCTCGGCGTGCGACTCGATTGCGCGAAATGCCACCACCACCCGTTCGAAGTGTGGGGCCAAGACGACTTCTACAGCTTCGCCGCGTTCTTCGGGCGCATCGGGCGCAAGGGCACTGGCATCTCCGCGCCCATCAGCGGTGGCGAAGAGGCGATCCACCTCGGCACCGGCACCGGCGGGCGGCGCAACGGGAGCGCCGTGAAGCACCCGCTCACCGGCAAGGAGATGACGCCGACGCCTCTACTCGGCAAGCCACTCGACATCGAACCGGAGAGCGACCCGCGCGAGGTGCTCGCCGATTGGATCACGTCGCCGAAGAACCCGTACTTCGCAAAGGTGATGGCGAACCGCGTGTGGGCCGACCTGATGGGCCGCGGAATCGTGGACCCGGTAGACGACCTGCGCGCGACCAACCCGCCGAGCAACCCGGAACTACTCGACGCGCTCGCGAGCCACTTCCGCGACCAGAAGTTCGACAGCAAGAAACTGATTCGCGCGATCTGCCTGAGCCGAGCGTATCAGCTTTCCACGACCCCGAACGAGCGCAACGCGAGCGACCTGCGCAACTATTCGCGGCACTACCGGCAGCGGTTGCGCGCCGAAGTGCTGCTCGACATGGTCAGCGACGTGAGCGGCACGCCGGAGCGCTTTGAAGCGATGCCGCCCGGTTCGCGAGCGGTCGAAGTGTGGACCGTGCGCAGCGGTTCGGTGTTCCTCGACAGCTTCGGTCGCCCGGACCCGAACCAAGACCCGCCGTGCGAGCGCACCTCAGAAACGACTGTCGTTCAGGCGCTCCACCTGATGAACAGCCCCGCCCTGCACCGCAAGGTAACGAGCGACACCGGGCGCTGCGCCGAACTCGCGAAGGGACCGAAGAGCGCCGGGGAGTTGGTGGAAGAAGTGTACCTGCTCGCGTACAGCCGGTTCCCGACCGCCGCCGAGCGCGCCGCGGGCGCGAAGCGCTACGAGAAGCCCGGCGCGACGCGCAAGAGTGCGACCGAAGACCTACTCTGGGCGCTCATCAACACCCCGGAATTTGTGTTCAACGACTGACGCGCGAACGGCCGAAAAGCGGTCGCGTTCCGCGCGGGAAGGCGGTATACTCTCATCACCCGCCGACTTGCTGAAACCGCGTTCGTTCTCACCTGCCACGAGCCTTTAATGCATTCTCCCACCAACTGCGCCGGCGCTTCCCGCCGCGACTGCCTTCAACTCGGTCTCGGCGCGCTGCTCGGCGGCGGGTTGCTCACCGCGCTGCGCGCGCGGGGCGTCGCGGCCGAGGCCGTGAACAAGCCCACCGCGAAGGCCAAGGGCTGCATCCTGATTTGGATGGACGGCGGACCGACGCACTTCGAGACGTTCGACCCCAAACCGGACGCGCCGGAAGAGTACCGCGGCGAGTTCAAAGCGATTCCCACCGCCGTGCCGGGCGTGCAGTTCTCCGAGCACATGACCAAGCTCGCGAAGAACCTCGACAAGTTCGCGCTGATTCGCTCCATTCGGCACGATCAGGGCAACCACGGGGCCGGCAATCATTACATGATGACCGGTGCGCCGCCGCGCATCCCGGTCGGCTGCGGCGCGTTCGTCAGCTTCCACCCCAGCATGGGGTCGGTGGTGTCGCACGAGAAGCCGGCCGCCAGCGGCCTGCCCGCGTACTTCGGCCTGCCGAGCATGACGCGCAGCGGCGGGCCGAACTTCCTCGGCGCGAAGCACGCGCCGTTCGTGGTGGCTGAAGACCCGAACGGCACGAACTTCAAAGTGCGCGACGTGGTGATTCCCGAAGGGCTGACCGGCCCGCGGTTCGAGGACCGCACCGCCACCCGCGGCGAAGTGGACAACCTGAAACGGTTCATGGACAAGGCCGCGGGCGACCCGGCGCTCGCGCTCGACGAGCACTACAAACAGGCCTACGACCTGATGAACTCGAAGGTGGCACAGGCCGCGTTCGACATCGCCCGCGAGCCCCAGAAGGTGCGCGAGAGCTACGGCCGCAACGGGTTCGGCCAGCGGTTGCTGCTCGCGCGCCGGCTGGTGGAAGCCGGCGTGCCGTTCGTCACCATCAACGACGGCGGTTGGGACCACCACTCCGACCTGTTCGGCGCGCTCGCGAAGCGCCTCCCGGGGTGGGACCAATCCGTGAACGCGCTCATCACCGATCTCGCGGACCGCGGAATGCTGGACAGCACGCTCGTGATCGCGCTCGGCGAGTTCGGGCGGACGCCGAAGATTTCGACGCTGAGCGGGCAAACGAAACCGGGCCGCGACCACTGGGCGAACGCGATGAGCGTGCTGTTCGCGGGCGGCGGCACACCGGGCGGCGCGGTGGTGGGTGCCACAGACCGCAAGGGCTTCGCGGCCGTCGAGCGCGTGCTCGCGCCGGAGAACTTCGTTTCGACCGTGTACACGAAGCTCGGCATCGACCCCGGCAAGATTCTGTACGCGCCGAACGGCCGCCCCACGCACCTCGTCAGCGACCCCGCGCCGATCAAAGAGTTGATGTGAGTGATTCACCGCTGAGACCGCTGAGAACGCAGAGAAACCAAGAGAGAACGGGCATGCGCGGGTTTCAACTCTCGGTGTTTTCTCTCTGCGTGCTCTGCGGTCTCAGCGGTGAATCCTCTGGTGCGCCGCCCGCGGTCACGTTCGTTCACCCGGCCGGAGCGCAGCGCGGCACCTCTGTCGAAATCACGACCGCGGGCACCGTCGATGTGAAGACACAACTCGCAACGAGTGACAAAGCGCTGTCACTCGAACCCACCAAGACCGCCGGGAAGTTCAAACTCACCGTTGCAGACGACGCGGTGCCGGGCACCTACTGGTTGCGCGCGCACAACGCCGACGGCGCGAGCGCGCTCCGCCCGTTCGTCGTCGGCACGTTGCCGGACGTGGCCGAGAAGGAACCGAACGACGAGTTCCGCAAGGCGCAGCCAATCGAGCGCAACGCGGTGGTGGTGAACGGGAAGCTCGAAAAGAACGGCGATGTGGGCTGCTACGCGGTGAAGCTGAAGAAGGGCGAAACGCTGGTCGCGTCGCTCGAAGCGCATCACACGCTGCGCTCCCCGATGGACGCCATGCTGCAAGTCCTCTCGACCGAAGGCTTCGTGCTGGAAGAGAACAACGACTTCCGCGGCCTCGACCCGCAAATCGCGTTCACGGCGAAGGCGGACGGAACCTATGTGGTGCGCGTGTACGCCTTCCCCGCAACGCCCGACGCGAGCATCCGCTACTTCGGTTCGGACGCCTGCGTGTACCGCCTCACGCTCACCACCGGGCCGTTCGCGGACTTCGCGTTCCCGCCGGCCGTGTGGCCCGAAGGCGCGGCGCGGCCGCCGTTCGAACTGCGCGGCTGGAACGTCGGCCGCGGTCACGTCAGCGTGTGGTCCCCGGCCGACGAACCGCTCGTCACCGTCTTCGGTGACGACTTGGCAAACGTCGTGCGCGGCCCCCGCGAGCGGCACAGCGTGTTCACGAGGGCCGATGCGCCGCTCGCGCCGCCGTTCTCGTTCGGCGGCGCGCTGACCGCGAAGCGCGGCGAGACCCGCGTCCCACTCGCCGGCAAGAAGGGGCAGGTGCTTTCGTTCGAGGTGCGCAGCCGCGCGTTCGATCTGACCGTGAACCCGGTGCTTCGGCTGCTCGACAAAGACGGGAAGCAACTCACGCGCGCCGAACCCGCGAAACTGAATGGCGACACCACGATCCCGGCGTTCGTGCTACCCGCGGACGGCGCGTACACGGTCGCGGTCAGCGACCTGTACAACGGCGGCGGAACCGCCCGCGACTACTTCTTACTTCGCGTGCTCAGCGAACCCGATTACGAACTGAGTGTGACTACGGACCGACTCACAGTCGTACCCGGTAAACCGACACTGGTACCGGTCACGATCACGCGGTTCCGCGCGTTCGCGGACGCCGTGGAAGTGAGGGCCGAAGGGTTGCCCGAAGGCGTGAAGGCCGAAGTGGTGAAGGACGCGAAACCGTCGCCGAACCTCATCACGCTCTCGCTCACGGCCGAAAAGCCGGTGAGCGGCGCGTTCCGCGTTCTGGGCACAGTGAAGGACAAGCCGCGGTTCACGCGCGTCGCCCGCGCGCCGCTCGCGGAGTTCGAGACGGACGCGCCGCACCTGTGGCTCACAGTTGCGCCGGACGCAAAGAAGAAGTGAGCGCCAAAGTGGTACGACGCTCCGCGTCGTTCTTCGCAACACGCCCCGAAGTACTTCCACCGGCGAACCGTAGCGCAAACGCGACGCGGGGCGTCGCACCACGATAAGTGCAACCCGCCGCACCGGCGCTACAAATATCCCACGTCGCGCACGTTCTGCTCGGCCACCGCGCGCGTGATCTTCCCGGCGCGCAGCAGTTGCTTCACGCTCTCGTCGAACGTGTACATGCCGTCGTCGCGGCCGGTCTGAATGTAGTTGTCGATGCTCTCCAACTTGTTCGTGCGGATCGCCGCCGCGATGGGGTGCGTGTTCCACATCACCTCGAGCGCCAAGTGCCGCTTCTGCGCTTTGTCGAAGCCCGGCAGCAGGCGCTGACTGACGATCGCCCGCAGGCCCATCGCGAGCTGCGCGCGCACGGCGCTCTGCGCGTCCGGCGGGAACAGGTCCGGGAACCGCGACACCGCGCCCTTCGCGTCGCGCGTGTGCAGCGTGCTGAACACCAAGTGCCCGGTCTCGGCGGCGCTGAGTGCCATTTGGGCCGTCTCGCGGTCGCGCACCTCGCCCACCAGAATCACGTCCGGGTCTTGGCGCAGCCCGGAGCGCAGGCCGTCGGCGAACGTCAGCACGTCCGCGCCCACTTCGCGTTGCGTCACCACCGAGTTCGGTGCCCGCGGGAACAGGTACTCGACCGGTTCTTCGACCGTGATGATGCGGAACCCGCCGGCCGCGTTCATGCGCTGCACCACCATTGCGAGCGTCGTGGTTTTGCCGCTGCCGGTCGCGCCGGTGAGGATCACGAGGCCGTCGCTCAGCGCCGCGAGCCGCGCCGCGAGCGCGTCCGGGAACCCGGCCCACGCGAGATCGGGGATCACATCCGGAATGACGCGAAAGCAGCCGCCGACGCGGCCGGCCGCGACGAACACGTTCGCGCGGAACCGCACCGACCCGGCCGCGAACCGGCACGCGAGCGAGAAGTCCGCGCTCTTGGTTTCGGACAGCCGGTCGCGCACCGGCGGCGGGCACGCGCTCAGCAACAGCCCCTCCACTTCGTCCGCGGTAATCGCGGGTTCGGGCAGTTCGCTGAGGTCGCCGTTGAAGCGGATCACCGGCGGGTGCCCGGCGACGACGTGCAGATCGGACGCCCCGGAGTGAACCGCGAATTCGAGCCACGCGAGCAGTTTCGGCGAGACTGCGTCCGGCATGTGCGCGCTCCGCTACATGGTAGTAGGCACGCTCCGCGTGCCGTTGCTGAGGAACTGAATT
>JALHNS010000066.1 GCA_022843445.1 Gemmata sp. | reverse complement strand
TTCGCCCCGCGCGAACTGCACCGCGAGCCGGTTCAGTTTGGTGAGCACGCCCGGCGGGGGCGGCGTGTGGGCCTCGCGGTGAATCGGATCGAGCGCCGCGACGGTCAGCTCGATTTCGTCGGCGTCCACGTCCGGGAACCGCGCGCGGAGCGCGACCAGTTCGTCGGCTTCGGCGGTCGTCAGCCCTTCGGTGGCGCGGCGCATGATGAGGTCGATAAGGCGGTCGCGGGGGGTCACTGCGCACCCCCTTCCGCACCGGTGCCGGTGGGGGTGTGGCCGAGGCGCTCGCGCACACGAATCAGCCCGCGGCGGATGTGCGTCTTCACGGTGCCCACCGGCAACCCGGTGGCGGCCGCGATCTCTTCGTGCGTGAGGCCGCTGTACACCGCCATTTGGATGACCCGGCGCTCCTCGTCGCGCAGTTCGTTGAGGGCCGCCGTCGCGCGGGCGGCCTCGTCTTCCACTTCGACGCGCTCGGTGCGCTCCGCCGCGGGCGGCTCCTCGGCCAGCGGTTGCGCCGCGGGCACTCGGGCCGAGCGGCGCTTGCGGTCGATGAGGCGGCGGCGGGCGATCATCGTCACGTAGGTGGGTTCGGAGGCCCGCTGCGGGTCGAACCGGGCCGCGTTCTTCCACAGTTCGATGAACACGTCCTGCACCGCGTCTTCGGCGTCGGCGGCGTTCCCCAAGAAGCGGCGGGCCAAGCCCCACACCAACCCGCCGTAGCGGGCGATGCAGACCTGAACCGCCGCGGGGTCGCCGGCCGCGATCCGCGGGAGTAGGCAGTCGGTCACGGTCACTGGGGCTAGTTCCTTCCACCGCGGCCCGGTGGTGCGATACTGTTCGCAGCGCGAGCCGCGCCGGATGCACAAACGACGCGGCCCGTGACCAAGGCCACGGGCCGCGTCGCACACATTCTATCACTTCGAGCGGGCGGAAGGGTTAGTAGCCGGTGCCCCCGCTGAAGCCGAACTGCTTCCCACCGCCGAAACCGCCAATCCCACCACCGATCTGGAACCCGCCGCCGAAGCCGCCGATCCCACCACCGCCGAAGCCGCCGATCCCGCCGATGCCACCGCCGATCTGGAAGCCGCCGCCGCCGATGCCGCCGATGCCACCGATGCCACCGCCGATCTGGAAGCCGCCGCCGCCGATGCCGCCGATGCCACCGATGCCACCGATGCCACCGATGCCACCGCCGATCTGGAAGCCGCCGCCGCCGATGCCGCCGATGCCGCCACCGATTTGGAATCCGCCGCCGAAGCCGCCGATCCCACCGCCGATGCCGCCGATGCCGCCGATGCCGCCGAAGCCACCTTGGAACCCACCGAGCCCAGCACCACCGCCGATGCCGAGACCCGAGATCGGGGCCGCACCACCGGGGATCGACGGGAACATCATGATTCCGCCCCCGCCGAATCCGCCACCGCCTCCGAATCCGCCACCGCCACCGAATCCGCCACCACCGAATCCGCCACCACCGAATCCGCCACCACCGATCCCGCCGATCCCGCCGATCCCGCCGATCCCGCCGATCCCACCGCCGATGCCACCGATGCCACCGATGCCGCCACCGAAACCACCTTGGAAACCGCCGCCTTGGAAGCCGCCGCCTTGGAAGCCGCCGCCTTGGAAGCCACCGCCTTGGAAGCCACCGCCTTGGAAGCCGCCCTGGTTACCTTGGTTGCCTTGGTTGCCTTGATTGCCTTGATTCCCGGCCATCCCCTGATTGCCTTGGTTCATCATCTGCTGGCGGAACTGGCCCGGCGGCACGTAGGTGAACCCGCCCGCGGCGACGCGGAAGCGGGCCGGCGGTTGAGCTTTCACGGCCCCAGTCAGCGGCAACAGCGCCGCCGCGCCCAACACGACGGCCAGCCACAACAGCCGGCGGTGGAAGTTCCGAAACATCGCACGCCCCCGATGAGAGACAGAAGGTTGTGTCGCGGGTTCTCGGCTTCAGCGCACCAGAACGCCGATACGTTCCAAGTTAACCACTATGCGAACAAATGCAACCGTTCGGGTGAACTTGCGCGGGCCGCACCGGGATTTTCCCGAAATGCCGTGCGCGCTTAACGGTTGCGCGGTCGCGGGGTGCCGCCGAACCGGGTTCCGCACCGGTCCCGGCACGCGCCGAACAACCGGTACCGTCGGACGCGCCCTCATTCTTGCTACAATGAGGGCGAGCGCCCGCGGCACCTTGAGAACGGACGCCGAAGCGCCGTCGCGCTTGCGCGCCGCACGCCCGGATTCCGTCGGAATTGCCGTTCGCACCGTCCCGCGCTGAAATCGCCCGCCGGGTGGGGCGTCAACAGGGTGCAACGGCGGCCGCGCCGCGGGGTTTGCGCCCGCGCGCCGGTTTCGCGCCTTTTTTCTCCCACATCGGCCCGCCATCCGACCACCGGAGGTTCCCATGCGCCGCGCGCTGGTGTCTTGCGTCCCGCTCCTCGCGCTCGCGGGGGCGCTGCTCGTGCTCGAACCCGACGCCGGCGCGCAGCCGCCCGCGAACGACCGCGCGACACTACTCTCCTACGTCCCGGCAGACGCTGCGCTGTTCTTGTATGCCGACGTGCCCGCGGTGTGGAACAGCGAACCGGTGAAGCAGTTCCGCGCGACGGACAAGGCGACCTTCGCCAAAATCGAAGGCGCGGTCAAGTCGTTCGGGAGCACCGTGCCGGATCTCAAGCACTTCGCGGTCTATGTGCCGCAACTGAAGGGGCCGGGCGACGATACCACGTTCGGCGTCGCGCTCGCGTTCGCCAAACCTTACGACAAGAAGAAGCTCGAAGCCGGCTTCAAGGAAATGGCCGGTAAGCGCACCGAGGTGAAACTGCTGACTCCGTCGGACACGGTCGCGGTGGTGCTGATGGGCCTGAAGGGCGACTACGCGAAGCCGCAACCCGCCGCGGGGCCGCTTTCCGACGCCATCAAGAGCGCGAGTACCGGTTCGCACGCGCTGGTGGGCGGTCTCACGTTCGCCAACCTGCCGGACGAACTGCAGCGCGACGACCTGCCCGCTCAGCTGCGCGCGTTCCGCCCGATCCTCACCGCCGAGAGCCTGACCGCGACGCTCGATGCGGGTAAGGAACTCGCGCTGAGCGTGCGCGTGCGCACCAAGCGCGAGGCCCAAGCCGCCGACGCCGAAAAGGCGCTGGCGCTGTTCGCCAAGATGATCGGCGACGAGGCCGCCCGCGAGTTGCCCGACTTCGAGAAGGCCGCGCAAACGGAAGCCGACCTGAAGCCGGTGGTCACGGTGTTCAAAGCCGGGCTGAAGGCGCTGGCGGGCGCGAAGTTCGACCTGAAGGGCACCGAGGCGGCCGCGCGCGTGGTGCTCCCGCTCGACGGGCTGCCGCTCGCCGCCGCCTACACCGCCGCCGTGAAGCGCGCGGAAACGGCCGCGGCCGTTGCGCAATCGAGCAACAACTTGAAGCAGATCGGCCTCGCCATGCACAACTACCACGACACGCACAACGCCATGCCGCCGGCCGCGGTGTGCGACAAGAAGGGCAAGCCGCAACTGAGCTGGCGCGTGCTGATCCTCCCGTACATCGAGCAAGACGCGCTGTACAAGAAGTTTAAGCTCGACGAACCGTGGGACAGCGAGAACAACAAGAAGCTGCTCGACCAGATGCCGAAGGTGTACGCGATCCCCGGTCAGAAGGCCGGGGCGAGCGAGACGCACTACCGCGTGTTCGCGGGCAACGGGGCCGCGTTCGAGTGGGTGAAGGGCGTGCGGCTGATCGACTACACCGACGGCACCAGCAACACGCTCATGGTTGTCACCGCCGCGAACGCGGTGCCGTGGACCAAGCCGGACGAACTCGAGTTCGACCCGGACGCGGACCCGACCAAACAAATCGGCCTTGTGGTGAACGGCCGCTGGCAGTTCGTGATGGGCGACGGCTCTGTGCGCTCGCTGAACAAGTTCCCGCCGAAGGACACGATGAAGGCGCTCGTCACCCGCGCCGGTGGCGAGGTGATCGACTTCGACTTCTGACTTTCGCTGTCGAACCGCCGGCGTAAGCCGGTGGGTTTTTCAACACACCCGCCGGCTTACGCCGGCGGTTCGACTCAACCCCCAGAGGTTCCCTATGCGCACCGTGTTCCGCGCGCTGGTGGTGTTCGCGCTGGCGCTCGCGCCGCAGGGCCGCGCGGCCGCGCAGCCGCTGCCGGCCGATCTCGCGCTCGTGCCGCCCGACGCCACCGGGTTCGTTCACGTCCGACTCGCCGACCTGTGGGCGAACGACGTGATGAAGGGCTTCCGCGACACGTGGGCCAAAGCCGGCCCGGACGCGCTCGCGGCGCTCGACAAGCAGTTCGTGCCCGCCCCGAGCACCATCTCGCGCGGCACCGTGTTCGTGACGCTCGACGACCGCGGCCCGGCGGTGGTCGGCGTGCTCGCGTTCTCCAAAGCGTTCGACGCGGCCCAAGTGGTGAAGGGGCTGTTCCCGAAAGTGGCCGAAGAGAAGGTGAACGGCAAGACCGTGTACCGCGCCGCCGACGGCCCGGGCGAGATCGCGTTCCCCGACGAGAAGCACATCCTGATCGGGTTCGACGGCTCGCTGAGCCGCTACCTCGCGCGCCCCGCGGCCAAAGACGGCCCGCTCGCCCCCGCGCTGAAACTCGCCGCCGAAGGCAAGAAGGTGATCGTGGCGTCGGCCGACATCGGTTCGCTTCCCATCCCGCGCGACGTGCTCGCCGATCTGCCCCCGGAGGTGCAACCGATTCTGAAGGCCAAGCGGCTCACGCTCGCGCTCGACCTCGGGGCCGATTCGCGCGTGGACGTGACCGCCGGCTACGCCGACGCCGCCACCGCGACCGACGCGGAGAAGGCGCTGAAGGCCCTCGCGGACCTCGGCCGCAAAGAACTGGCGAAGATGAAGAAGCAACTCGAAGCGGAACTGAATAATCCGAAGGCGAAAGGCCCGCGGCCGCTGAACGATCTGCCCCAAGCGCTGGCGTCGGTGTTCGCGCTGGGGGCGCTCAACCGGCTCGACGACACGCTCGCCGACCCGAAGCTCGTGACGCGCACCGGCACCGACCTCGCCGCGTCGCTCCCGGTTCCCAAAGACCTGTTAGCGACAGCCGGCGGAACGATCGCCCTGAGCGCCGCGGCGCTCTTGCCCGCGGTGCAGAAGGTGCGCGAGGCCGCGGCCCGCATGAGCAGCGCGAACAACCTGAAGCAAATCGGGTTGGCGATTCACAACTACGAGGCCGTGCACGGCCACCTGCCGCGCGACATCGTGGACAAGAACGGCAAGCCGCTGCTGAGCTGGCGCGTCGCGATCCTGCCGTACATCGAGCAGGACAACGTGTACAAGCTGTTCAAGCAAGACGAACCGTGGGACAGCGAGAACAACAAGAAGGCGGCGCAGGTGGCGATCAAGACGTTCCTCTCGCCGGACGCGACCGCCGTTTCCGACGCCAACGGGTTCGGCCTCACGAGCTACCGCGGGATCAGCGGCCCGGGCGCGGCGTTCGACCCGACGGCGAAAAAGGCGCTCAAGATTGCCGACTTCACCGACGGCCTGTCCAACACGATCGTGGTGATCGAAACGGCGGACTTGGTGCCGTGGGCGAAGCCGGGCGACTTCCCGTTCGACCCGAAGAAGGACCTGCCGAAGATCGCGCCCGCGGGCAACCGCGACGTGTTCCAAACGCTGTTCGGCGACGGCAGCGTGCGCGCGATTTCGACGAAGGTGGACCCGAAAACGCTGAAGGCGCTGTTCACGCGCAACGGTGGCGAAGTACTGAACGACAAGTAGTGTTTGGCGCGACTGACGAACCGCGAACGCCAGTGAGCCGGCTCACTGGCGTTCGCGGCTCGTGTGCTTGCTGGGCGCACTTACGCCAACTTCTTCCGCAGCACAACGGCGGTGCCGTAGGCGAGCACTTCGGTCACGCCCGGTTGGAACTCGGTCGCGTCGTACGCCATCCCGATGACCGCGTCCGCACCGGCTTCCACTGCCATCCGCGACATCTTCTTGAAGGCGTCGGAGCGGGCCGTCTCGCACACCTCTTCGTACGCGGCCACGTTGCCGCCGAAAAAGCTCTTGAACGCCCCGCGAATGCCCTGCGTGATGCTCGCGGCGCGCACCACGATGCCGCGCACGACGCCCAGATACTCCGCGATCTCGTACCCCTCGACGCCCATCGCGGTGGTCACGATCAGTTTCGGTTTCGTGCCGTCTGCCATGGTCGAATTCCTTGTACTCAGGGTAGTAGGCACGCTCCGCGTGCCGTGTGTTCGAGTCGCTCCAGTTTACCAACTGTGCGCACAGGTTCACGGCGCTCCACAGCGACGGCACGCGGAGCGTGCCTACTACCATGTTACTTCGTCGCAGCGGTCGCGGGCTTTTCGGGAACCCAGCGCAGTTTCGGCTCTTTCGCGGCCTTCACCTCGTCCGGCCGGCTCACGATGTGCGTGTGCGGTGCGGCCCGCAGCACGTCCGGGTCTTCGTCCTTGATGCGCAACAGCGTATCGGCGAAGGCGTCGAGCGTTTCCTTGCTCTCGGTCTCGGTCGGCTCCATCATCAGCGCTTCGGGCACGACCAAAGGGAAGTACACCGTGGGCGCGTGGAAGCCGAAATCGAGCAACCGCTTGCACAGGTCGATCGCCCGCACTTTGCGCTCGCGCAGCAGGCTGCGCCCGCTGGCGACGAACTCGTGCATACACGGCCCGGCGTGCGGGATCTCGAACCCTTCGCCGATGCGCTTGCGCAGGTAGTTCGCGTTCAGCACGGCTTGTTCGCTCACCTGCTTCAGCCCGTCCGGGCCGAGCGTGCGGATGTAGCAGTAGCCGCGGAACAGGATGCCGACGTTGCCGAAGAAGCTGCGCACGCGGCCCACGGTCTTCGGCGTATCGAAGTTCAGTTTGTACTTCGCGCCGTCTTTCACGATGACGGGTGCGGGCAGGTACGGGGCGAGGAAGTCGCGCACCGCGATGGGGCCACTGCCGGGGCCGCCGCCGCCGTGCGGCCCGGTGAACGTTTTGTGCACGTTGTAGTGCTGCATGTCCGCGCCGAAGTCGCCCGGCCGCGTGATGCCGAGGATCGCGTTCATGTTCGCGCCGTCGAGGTACACCAGCGCGCCCTTGCTGTGCAGCAGATCGGTGATGGTCTTGATTTGCGTCTCGAACAGCCCGAGCGTGTTCGGGTTGGTGATCATGAACACGGCGGTGTCGTCGCCGAGCTTGGCTTTCAGGTCGTTCAGATCGACGAGGCCGTTCGCACCGCTCTTGATGGTGACGGTATCGAACCCCGCGAGCGCGGCGCTCGCGGGGTTCGTGCCGTGCGCGGAGTCCGGCACGAGCACCTTCTTGCGGTGCGTTTCGCCCTTATCGCGGAAGTACGCGGCGGCCACATACAGCGCCGTCAGTTCGCCCTGCGCGCCCGCGGCCGGCTGAAGCGACACGGCCGGCAGCCCGCTGATCTCCGCGAGGAACTGCTGCATCTCGTACAGCAGTTCGAGCATGCCCTGCGAGTGGTCGTCGTGCGTGAGCGGGTGCAGTTCGGCGAAGCCCGGCAGCGCGGCGAGCCGCTCGTGCCGCTTCGGGTTGTACTTCATGGTGCACGACCCCAACGGGTAGAAGTTGGTGTCGATGCTCATGTTCCGCGTCGAGAGGTTGTTGTAATGGCGGATCAGGTCGATCTCGCCGACCTCCGGCAGCGCCGGCGGCTGTGCCGCGAGGTGCTTCTTGGGGATGAGCGCCTCGAGCGGCTTCGCGGGCACGTCCGAAGCCGGCACGCGATGGCACCGCCGCCCCGGCTTCGAAAGCTCGAAAATCACGTCCGTCGATTGCGTGTTTTTCATGGTCGTTGTCGGTATCTGGAGGGACTACTTTGCCTTGTCGAGAGTGCTAAGGAATTCTGTGAAGCTCTTGGCGATCTGAATCAGGTTTCGTTCGGGCTTATAGCGCTGGGCCTTCCTGTCACACTGCGCTTCGCTCAAATCCTCAAAGAAACTCGGATCGCCATTTGGGTTCCGGTACGCAAACACACGTTGCGCAGGTGTACCGCGCCAAAGAATTTCGCCCAGCAGGAGACAGTCGAAATGCCCAAATTCGGCTTGGGAGAACCCAATCACCGTGTAGTTTGTGAACAGTTGATCGGCTGCTCCACCCCACGCCTGACTATCGACGTTGGGATGATAGAGGTTGTCAGCCAATCGCTGAATACTTGGCAACGTCTTACGATCGGTGATGGGAACTTCGTCGTGTTCTTCGGGTTCGTCGAGCGCGAGTTGCGCGAGTCCCTCAAGATACCATGTGCGTCGGGTTGGACCCCTAGCACCCGGATGCTGAACGTGGTCCAACAGCATTCCACCGTTGTAGTTCAGCAGGAAGGCCGCATATTCAGTCGGCAAGTATGGAATCTCAGCTTTGCCCAGTTGCACATCCTCGTGCGTGAGTTCAAATCCGGTGAACTCGAAGACGGGATACCGGAAGCACACGCCGACGGGTGGGCGGCTCACTCGGTACACCCACAGTGCGTCGAGTTTCTTCCCCTTCGTGCGAAGTGACCGTTCTTTTTGTCCCGTGCGCGCCCATTCCAGTTCGGCGCGCAGGTACGCACCGCGAGGGTCGTCGCGCTCGTCGAGCCAATCGGCGTAGACGAGCCGTGCCGTGTCGTCGCCGGGTTTGTCGACTATCGTGCGGATCAGCGCTTCTTCTTCGTTGTTCATGGGCGGCACTCACGGAAGAACGCTTCATGAGATGGTAACTATACGGCGCGTCGCGGTGTCACGCCGGGGCGGGGTCGCGGAGGGACGCGAGCAGGATGCCCAGAATCTGGTCCGCTTGCGTCGCGAGGTAGTACTCCTTCTGGTCGATCAGCAGGTTCGAGCCGTCAAGCTTCAGGAACCGCCACGCGGTGCCGGTTGTAACACACCCGGTCACGGTGAGTGCGGTGCGCCCGGCGCGCTCGTTGAACAGCCGCGCCGCTACCATTTCCGCCCCGCACTGCCCCAACCCCACCTTGATGTTCTCGTTCTTCGCTTCTGCCACCACCGCGACGGGGGCCGTGATGAACTCCTGTTGCGGCGAGCGGCACAGCAGGTAGTCGCAGACGCCGTTTAGCCCCTTCGCCTTATCGACCACGAAATCCCAACCCGAAAACAGGCTGACGCGGCGGGCGAGCTGCTCGCGGGCGTCGGCGAGCACCGGGGCGATGAGCCACTCGGAGCGGGCCTTCTCGGTGCCGTTCGCAATCGCCAGCGGCAGGTACAGGCGCAACAGTGCCGCGACCGGCGCGCTGAGAGCGACCCCGGGCACGCCCGCGAACAGGTCCGGGTGGTCGCTCACGCTCACGTCGAGCTTCGCGCTCACGTCGGCCAGATCGAACTCGCTGTACGCCATGCGGTGTTCCGTGCGGAAGAAAACCTGCGCTCATTTTATCAGTTCATCGGTGCTCACTTGCGGCCCCGTTTGGGCTTCTTCGGGCACGCGGTGCGGATCAGGTCGCGCACGTTCGGCATGTGCGTCGCGATGGCCCACGCGTTGGTTGTGACGTGCGCGCCACGCGCGAGTAGGAGTTTCACCAACTCCGGCCGGTTCCACTGCACCGCGTACTCGATCGGGTGCCACTCGTTCTCTTCGTGCTCCGCGTTCGGGTCGCCGCCCGCGTCCAGCCACTTCGCGAGCGCCTCGGGTTCGTTGCGAACCAGCATTTGCACCCAATCCGGGTCGGTGTGTGCGAACCGGGCGAGCAGCTCCGGCAGCGAATCGGTCACGCGCTCGAACGGATAGTCGCCCCACGCGTGTACCGGGTCCGAGTGATAGAACACCGCGCCCGCGTTCGCGCCGTCCACGCCCAAATACCATTCGCTCATGCCGCCGTAGTCCGCGAGCGGCATCAACCGGCCCAACTCGCCGAACGGGTCGTCGTGCAACGCGCGGATCGGTTGCGGTTGCTTCGCGTTGTGGTCCTCGCGCCAGCCGCGCGGCCCGATCATGTAGAAGCTTTCAATCGAGCGCCAATCTTCCGCGTTCGCGCCCGGTTCCGAGATGCGATCCGGGTACGGGTAGCCGCCGTTGCGGTTCAGCATGAACGCGCGGTACGCGAGCGGCAGCTTCACGCGCAGCTTCTTCTCGAACGCATCGAGGTCTTCGCTCACGAGCGGCGGCCCGCTGTTCACGCCCATGCAATCGAACCGGATGTGATCGCAGCACACCCCGAACGGCGGGCGGCTCACGCGCGCCACCCACAGCGGATCGAGGCCCGCCGCGAGCAACTGGAACCCGCGCGTGCCGGCGTGTTCGGCGCGCAGGTACGCGCCGCGCGGGTCGTCGCGCTCGTCGAGCCAATCGGCGTACACGAGCCGCGCGGTGTCGTCGCCGGGCCGGTCCACGATCGCGCGCACGAACGCTTCGTCTTCGGTCACGCGATGAGTCCTTTCGTTCGCAAGATACCCTCGGCCCACGCCTGCTGCTCGGCCGACAGTGGCGGGTCCGCGGGCGCGCAGCAGTTCACCAGTTCCGCGTACCGGCCGCGCTCGTAGGCGCGGTCGAGCATCGGTTGCAAGTCGATGAGCACCGGTTGCACGCCGGGTTCGAGCGGCACCGCGAACGCGGGCAGGCGGTCGGCCAGTTTGAACTCCGCGGCGTGGTACGCGGGGCGCTGGCGCGCGAGCACCACACTGACGTGATAGTCGAACGGCCCGAACCGCGCGAGCACGCGGCGGTGCGGCGTCGCGCTCGCGTGCGGCCCGCGGCGCAGGAGATCCACTTCCACGAGGTTCACACCGGACAGCCAGTACTCTTCTTGCTTGTCCGAATAGCTCTTGCGACCCTGTTCGCCGGCGCGCTTGTTCGTCAGGCTGATGACTTCAACGGCCGTGACGAGGCGCTTGCCCTTCGCGGAGAGGATTTCGAGATAGGGTTCTTCGAGCGGTTCTTCGGCGAGCCGCTCCGCGACCACTGCCCATCCCGCGAGCGCGGGGGCGGCGTTCCCGTTGTCGGGGCCGAAGAGGGCGACGTCGGGTTCGCGGCGCAGCTCGTCGTCCACCCACACGCGGTTCTTACTGGTGGCGACGTAGCCGGGCGGGAGCGCTTCGTTTAGCGCGTCCTTCATCGAGATTATGAGCCGCTCGTGGAGATTGGGGAACGTTTCTTCCCCTTCCAGCCACGGGTCCATGCCGGGGAACGGTGAGGGCATCGCGCGGGCCTCTGGGTCGGTCCCGCGATCTTACCCGATGTGACGCGGCGCGCACAGCCGAGCAGCTACTGGCGCAGGGCCGCCAGCACTTCCAGCGTGAGTCGGTCGGTGTCCGCTTCGTTCAAGTACACCTTTTCCACTTTCGTGTATTCGACCACGTACGCCGACACGATGCGCTGCAGCTCGGTCGCGTCGAACCGGGACACGTCGTGAACGCCGGCGCTGGCGAACTTGGTGAGGATGCGCTCGAGCACCCGGTTGCGGTGCCGCGTGAGTGGGCCGAACTGCTGCGACTCCGGGCCGCGCGGCGCGGGGGTCCGCACGAGGCCGCTGCCGGGCTTCGGCGCGGCGGCGACCGGCGCGGCCGGGTTCGATTTCGGCGCGGCCGGCAGGCCGGGGCGCGAGCCGCTCTCCTTTGCGGCGCTCGGCTGCGGGATCGTCTTCTCGCGCACGAACACCGCGGTCGCGGGCAGGCCCAGCGCGTCCGGGGGCGTCAGCGCCAGCGCGCGGAACCCGTTGGGCAACTTCACGTCGAACGCGGCCATGCTCGCCATCACCGGCCCGACCGCGTCCGCGTGCGCGGCCATTTTGTCGAGCGTCGCGCGCACGTGGCCCTCGTCGCGGAACCGCACGCTGGTGGGCATCCATTGGGCCGAATCGCGGCGCACGATCACCGCCGCCGGGCCGGTAATCATGATCTCGCGCACGAGGGCGTCGCCGAACAGTTCTTCGAGCGGGCCGAAGCCGAGGAACTCGGTGAGCACCGCTTCCACGAGCCGGTCGCGGTCCGGTTTCGAGAACCCGCGGGCCTCAATGTCGGCGAGCTGGTCCGCGGTTTGGCGCAGGCTCTGCTTGAGGAGCGATTGGGGCATCCGGTTCGACGAGCTCAGGTCGAACCGGTCCTCGAGTTTGGCGAGCAACCGGTCCTTGACCGCGTCAAACGTCATGGACTGCGCGGCGAACGTGCGCGGGGTAGAAAGGGGAGCGGCCGCGGGCTGGCGCGGGGGGAACATGTGCGCGTTTTCCTGCGACGGGCGAATCGACTGCCGGAAGCATAGAACGCGAACGCCGCGCGTGCGCCAATTCGCGCCGCCCCGCCCCCAGCCCGGTGCCACTTGCTCGCGGGTGGCGTAATGTGGCGAAACTCCCACCCAGCTCTCACCAACCGGCGCGCCGATGCCCGACGCTCTCGACCTCGCTCTTGCGGCCCTCGGCGCGCTCGCCGCGGTTCTCGTTCTCACGTGGCTGTTCCCGGCGCTGCTGCGGCCGGTGTTCTGGTGCGCCGCACACGGCCTGTATTCTTTCCGCGCCTTCAACCGCGACCGCATCCCGCGCACCGGCGGCGTGCTGGTCGTTGCGAACCACACGAGCTTTCTCGATTGGCTCGTGCTGTGGGTGGCGCTCCCGCGGCGCGCGCACTTCGTGCTTTGGGACCGCTACTACCGCAACCCGCTGCTCCGCTTATTCCTTTCGTGGGCGCGCGGCCGAACGATTCGCATCGGGAGCGGTCCGCACGCCGCGGGGCGCAGCCTGAAGCAGATTTCCGACGCGCTGTCTGCCGGCGAACTGGTGGTGATGTTCCCCGAAGGGCAGCTGTCGCGCAGCGGGCAGATGTACCCGTTCGGCCGCGGGGTCGAACGCGCGCTCGCCGCCGCGACCGGCCCCGTGACCGTGATTCCCACCGCGATCAGCGGGCTGTGGAACGGGTTCTTCAGCTTCGGCGGCGGGCCGGCGCTGCGCAAGTTGCCACGCGCCTTCCGGTCGCGGGTGTGCGTGTGGTTCGGCGCGGCGCTCAAGCCGCCGTTCCCCGCGGCCGCCGATTTGCGGCTCGCGGTGCAGGAAGCGACGGCCGATCTTGCGGTCGCGGAGAGCGCCCGCGTGCTGCCGGTCCACCGCCGGTTCGTGCGCAACGCCGCGAAGGTCCGCCGGCTGTTCCGCACGGCCGCGATTGATTACGCGGGCGGACCGCCGCGCGCGCTCACCTTCGCCAAAATGCTCGTCGGCGCGCTGTGCGTCACGCGCTTCCTGCGCGCGCGCCTCGGCACCGAACCGAACGTCGGCATCTGGCTCCCGACCGGTCTCGGCGGGGCGCTCGCGAACCTCGCGCTCGCGTTCTTGGGCCGCGCGGCGGTGAATCTGAACTACACCGCGGGGAGCGCGAACGTGCGCTCCGCGCTCAAGCAAGCCGGCATTCGCACCGTCATCACCGCGAAGCGGTTCACGGCGCGAATGCCGCTTGAGTTGCCCGATGAGGTGACCGTGATTTACCTCGAAGACGTGCTCGCGGGCGTCACTAAGGGCCAACGGATTCGCACGTTCCTGATGGTCGCGCTGCTGCCCGGTTGGTTCATCGAGCGGTTCGTGTTGGGCCTCCACAGGCACAAGCCGGACGACGTGCTCACCATCGTGTTCAGCAGCGGGAGCACCGGCGAGCCGAAGGGCGTGATCCTCACGCACCGCAACATCGCGACGAACGCCGAGAGCGCGGTGCGCACGCTCGAAATCGGCTCGCACGAGCGGCTGTTCGGGTTCCTGCCGTTCTTCCACAGCTTCGGGTATACGGTGTGCCTGTGGGCACCGCTGTACGCGCCGTGCGTGGCGATCTGGTTCCCGGACCCGCGGGCCGCGAAGGAGGTCGGCGACATCGCGCGCGAGGCGCGGGCCAGTATCATCGCCGGCACCGCGACGTTCCTCCGGTTCTACATCCGCCGCTGCGGCGCGGACGACTTCCGCTCGCTTCGGCTCATCATCTGCGGCGCGGAGAAACTCCCGGTGAAGCTCCAAGACGAGTTCTTCGCGAAGTTCGGTGTCCTGCCGCTCGAAGGCTGGGGCTGCACCGAGTTGTCCCCGGTGGCGACGGTGAACATGCCGGACGTGACCCGCGGCGGCGCGGTACAGCAGCGCAACTGTCGCGGGAGCGTGGGGCAACCGCTGTTCGGCGTGGCGGTGCGCGCGCACGATCCGGAAACCGGCGCGCCGCTGCCCGCGGGCGCGGAGGGCGTGCTGTGGGTGAAGGGGCCGAACGTGATGGCCGGTTACCTGAACCAACCGGAGAAGACCGCGGCGGCCGTGAAGAACGGCTGGTACAACACCGGCGACGCGGGGTTGGTGCAAGAAGACGGCTTCCCGCGCATCACCGGGCGGCTGTCGCGGTTCGCCAAGATCGCGGGCGAAATGGTGCCGCTCGAAAAGCTCGACGACGAAATGCACGACTACCTCGCCACCGGCGGCGAGCGCGTGCTCGCGGTCGCGGCCGTGCCGGACGAAAAGCGCGGCGAGCGCGTCGTGGTGCTATACCTTCCGCAGATCGAATCGCGCTTGGCGGAGCTGCTGAGCGCGCTGCCGAAGCGCGGCATCCCGAACCTGTGGGTGCCGGACCGCCGCGACTGCCACCCGATTGACGCCATGCCGGTTCTGGGAACTGGTAAGCTCGATTTGAAGAAGCTGAGCGACACGGCGCGCGAAATCGCCAGCCCGTAGGACCGGCTTCCAGCCCGTCCCGAATCGCGACACGGGACAGGCTGGAGGCCTGTCCTACGAGGGTTCGCCATGCGTATTCTGCCCGGCCCGACGCACTCGAACAAGTTGCTCGCGTGGTCGCCGTGCGGGCGCTGGCTCGCGGCCGGCGGCACGGGCGAGGGCGTGTCCGTGTGGGACACGTTCGCCGGCACCGAAGGGCGGCGCATCCTGCACGGCACGCAAGGCGCGGTGTTGCTCCGGTTCTTGCCCGAAAGTGGCGTACTGTTCGCGGCGATGCGCAACGGCGCGTGGACGTGGAACCCGATCGACGATTCCGCCATACCGATGAAACTGATTCGCGGCGGGCGCATCGTTTCCGATTACGGCATCTTCGCGTTCGCCCTCTCCACGAGCGGCCGTCGGTGCGCGCAGTTCGTCTACCGCGAGCACGCGAGACAACTCGAAGTTTACGCGCTCGAAGGCGGGCACTTCGACCTGTTGCACCATTACCCATCGGGCGAGATCGGCGTCCACGGCCTTGTGGCGTTTCGCGCGGAAACGGAACTGTTTGGATTGCACCGCGATCGGCATTTCGGAAGGTGGGACGCCGAAACGGGTAAATCCCTCGGGTCCGTTGCACTCGGGTCTGACGCGTTTCCAGTCGAACATTGGGCGCTGTCGCCTGAGGGAACGCGCGTGGTGTGGACGACCGTAGCGGCCCTTCACACCAGCGCGCTCGACGGCACTCCCGCGGTCAGCCTTCCGACGCCGGCAACGGCGTTCCGCCGCGGGCTGGCGTGGTCGCCGTGCGGGGTCGGCACCACCGTGCAACTCCTCGAAGCGGACACGCTCGCGGAGATTCGTGCGCTCGATTGGGGCATCGGCAAGCCGCGGGCGCTCGCGTTCAGCCCGGACGGGGGGCGGTGCGCCGTCAGCGGCGACAGCGGGCGCGGCTGGGTCGCGGTGTTCGATCTGGACTGATCGGCGGCACGCCCTTGACTCCGCGCGGCGCGAGGTCAGAATTCCAACGTGGAACTTTCGGGCGGCGCTCGCGTCCAAGTTGCACAGTGTAGTGCCCACCTGTTCGCGCAACCGGGAGTGTCGCATGCCCCGTTCGCTTTTTGCCGCCGCGCTGTGTGCCCTGTTCGCGGTCCCGACCGCGGCCCAGCCGCCGTCGCCGGTCGAACTGGTGCGCGGCCTGCGCGAGAACGGTCAGACCGACCTCGCGCTCGAGTACCTCAAAGAGCTGGAAGGCGTGCCGCTGGGCGACGAGGACAAGGCGTCGCTGACGCTGGAGCGGGCGAAGTGCCAACTGGAGGCGTCCGAAGACGAACCGGACGAGGGCACGCGGCTGACGATGGTCGCGGAGGCGAAGGAGGCACTGAACACGTTCCTCGTGAAACACCCGAAGCACCCGCGGGCCGTGGAGGCGCTGCTCGCGCAAGCCAAATTCCTGACGCTCGACGCGCGGGAGCAACTGAACCGCGCGCGGCGGATGGACATTCCCGAAGCGGACGCCGAAAAGGACGCGGCCCAGCTCAAGCAGAAGGCCGAAGCCGCCAAATCGCGGCCGATGTTCCTGCTGGCGTCCAAGCGGTACGCCGAGGCGAGCAAACTGATCCGCGAGAAGTTGGACGACCCGGCGGTGCTCGCGGCGCAGAAGCGGGCCGTCGAACGCGAGGCGTTCGAGGCGGAACTGGCCGCCGCGGTGAACGTGTTCAACACGGCCGAAACGTACATGCCCGCGAGCCGGATCGAGGGCGTCGAGCGGGCCGAGCGGAACAAGCACCTCGAAGACGCGAAGAGGGCGTTCGGCAAACTGGCGACCGGCCCCGCCAACAGCCGCACGGTGTGGGTCGCGCGCGCGTGGGTGGCCGAAGTGACTTACGAACAGGACGACTACACGACGGCCGCGAACGAAGTGGCGACGGTGCTCCGCGCCACGGTGGTGGAGGCCGAAGACGGCAAGCGCATGGCCCGGTTCTTCCAGCTGCGCCGCAACTACATCGACGCGCTTTCCAAGCGGGTGCTGGCCGGGGTGCAGGCCAGCGAACAGGAGATCCGCCGCTGGCGCGCGCAGTACGACACGGGCCGCAAGCCCACGCCCGAGCACTACGCGGTGCGGTACTACCTCGCGCGGGTGCTGCACACGCAGGCCGAGAACCTGATCGGCCCGCCGCCGAAGGACGGCAAGCCGGTGGTGATCGGGGCCACGGCCCGCAAGCAGCTCGAAGAGGCCGAACGGCTGTACCGCGGGTTGGCCCAAACGGACCACGACTACACGGCGCGGGCCACGCGCAGCCGCATCCAAGTGGTGCGGCGGCTCATCGGCGAGGCCGACGCCCCGGCGGGCAGCTACACCTCGTTCGAAACGGCGCAGATGGCGAGCATCATTCAGATGGGCAAGATCGCGGCGGAAGAGGCGAAGGAGAAGCCGGACGCGGCGAAAGTTCGGGCCGCGCGCGCGGCCACCGTGGCGCTGCTGGAGCGCGCCCGCGAACTGGCGACGCCGGCCGACGCTCCGGCGGACGTGCTCGACGTGCAGCTGCGCCTGATCTACTTCTACCTCACCGCCGGGCAGCCGCACCAAGCCGCGGTACTGGGCGAGCACGTGTCGCGCACCGTGAAGGGCACCGGCGGCAAGGCGGCACTCGCCGGGCTGCTGGGCGTGACCGGGTACCTCGTTTCGGCCGGCAAGGTGCGGGCCGACCTCGACGGGGCCGCGGACCTGCGCCGCAACGACCGCGCGCGGGCGATCGCGCTGGCCCGGTTCCTCGACGAGAAGTACCCCAACGACAACTCCACCGACGACGCCCGGTTCCGGCTCGCGAACCTGCTGGTTGAAGACGAGCAGTACCCGCAGGCGTTCGACGTGCTCACCCGCGTGCGCCCCGGGTACAAGCAGATCGGCACCGCGCGGCTGCTGGAGGGCTACGTGGCGGCGCAGATCGTGAACGCGCGGCCCGAACCGGGCAAGGAGCTCACGGCCGACGAGAAGAAGCGCAAGGCGGACGTGTTCAAGCGGGCGCTCGCGGACCTCGCCAAGACCGCGAAGCCCCCGGCCGTGGCGACCGAGGAGGACGCGCGGGCGTACCTGTTGGCCCGCTGTCGCATCGCCACGCTGCTGCTCGCGCAGGGTCGGGCCGACCCGGACGTCGAGGCCGCCAACCCGGGGGCCGCGCAGGCGCTCACCGCCGCCGCCGAGGCGCTGGGGGCGGTGCCCTCGTTCGACGCGCTGGTGGCGCCCAAAGACCCCGGGCGCAAGTTGAACCTCGACGGCCAAGAACTGTCCCTGATCGCCCAAGACGCGCACGCCCGGGCGCTGTACTTGCGGGTGCGGGCCCTCACCGACGCCGGCAAATTTGACGAGGCCGCCGCGCTGCTGCAACCGACGCTCGACGCGGTGCAGACCGGCGGCCCGGTCCAGACCCCCGAACTGAAGGGCTGGCGCGGGGCCGAGGGCGACGACCCCGACACCGCGCAGAAGCGCAAGATCGGCACCCTCGCCGCGGCCGTCGACAAGACCCGCGTGGACGTGATCCTCGCCGGGTTCCGGCTGAAGGTGCGCGCCGGCAAGTCCGCCGAGGCCGGGCCCCTGCTCGATCTGATGGCGAAGGCCGGCGGTTCGATCGAAGAGAACCTGCCGACGCTCGAACTGCTCGGCCGCGAGATGGCCGGGCAGCGGCTCCGGTTCCTGCGCGACGGTCTGAAGAAAGAGGCCGACGAAATGAGCGCGGGCCTCTCGGTGCTGCTCACCAAACTCACCGCGCTCCCCAACTTGTCCGCGCCGGCGCGGCTGTTCATCGGCCAAACGCTTCAGGCCGTTGGCGAGAACGCGCGGGCGCTCGAAACGCTCAAACAGGTGCCCAAGCCGGAGTTCGCGGGCTGGGAGACCGCCAAGCCCGAAGCGATTCCCGCGGAGTTGCGCGCCAAAGTGCGGGACCAGACCCGCGACTACGCCATCGCCCAACTCGGCATCGCGAAGGCGCTGCGGGAGACCAAACAGTTCGCCGAGGCCGAGAAACTGCTCACCGACATCATCGCCGGGTGGGGCGCGGGCCGGCTGTACTTCCGCAAGGAACTGGCCGCGGTGTACGAGGCGAAGGGCGCGAGCATCGCGGTGCCGAAGGACGCGAACGTCGAATGGGGCAAGGCCAGCAAAGAGTGGAACACGCTGTTCGCCATCGCCCGCAACCGGCTCCAAAGCGTGCCCAAAGAGGCCCCGCCCGAACAGTTGATCGAACTGCGGCAGGCGTTCGCCGATTCGTTCTTCGACGCGCAGCGGTGCATCGTGATCGCCAACGAGCAGTTGCTGAAGGGCAACCCGAAGTTGCAAGCCACTTACGAGAACGTCGGCAAGAAGTTCGTGGACATGGAGAAGCAGATTCCGGCCGGCGAGTGGAGCCCGGAAGTGCAGCACCGCTACGCCGAGTTCCTCAAAGACCACCCGCCGCTCATGGCCGCGTACAAGGCCGCCGGCGGCAAGGCGTTCCTCGAGAAGATCGCCGCGAACCCCTAACGCGCGACCCGTTCCGACGCGCCCGCTCGAACGCAACTACGACTCGAAACTATTGGAACCTCACCGATGAACCGTTTCGCGCTCCGCGGGTTGCTCCTCGCGCTGTTCCTTGTGCTCGCCGCGAGTGCCGCCCGCGCCCAGAACGTGCCGGACAAAGTCACCGTGCGCCAGAAGGACGGCTCGTCGAAGACGTTCGACGGCACGTTCACCGCGTCCGCGGCCGGGTTCCAAATTGTCGCCGCCGACAAGAAGGTGCTGGCGACCGTGAACCCGGACGACGTGCTGAAGGTGGCCATCGGCGACCTGCCCGGCGCGGACCGCGCGCAGGTTCTGGCGAACGCGACGAAGGAAGAGAAGCGCGACTGGGACGGGGCCCGCAAGGGGTACGAGGACCTCCTGAAGAAGGTGCCCCCGACACAGGACCGTACCAAGCGGCACCTCGAGTTCAAGCGCAACTTGGCGGCCCAGCGCGCCGCCGACGAACTGGATTACGAGAAGGACTGGGCCGCCAGCGCCGACAAGTGCGCCCAACTGTGGGGCGACTTCTTCACCGACCACAAGGGCGGCTGGGAACTGTGGCCCGCGACCCGTTCGCAGGCCCGCATCTTCGTCGAGCGCGGCAAGTTCGACGACGCCGCGCGCGCGTGGAACCGGCTCGCCAAGAGCGCCGACATGCCCACGGACGCCAAGACCGAGGCCGCACTACAGGAGATCGACCTGAACGTCCGCTCGAAGTCCTACGCCCCGGCGGTTCAGGCCGCGGCCGAGCAACTGAAGACCGCGACCGGCGCGCGCAAGGACCGGCTCGTCATCTACGAGATCGCCGCGAAAGCCGGCAGCGACGCGAAGCAACTCGAGGGCGTCGAGAAGATTCGGGCCGAGATGAACAAGACGAAGGACCCGAACGTCCACGCGACCGGCTTCTCCATGATGGCCGAACTGTACCTCGCGGGCGGCAAACCGCGGGACGCGATGTGGTCGTTCCTGTGGGTGGAAACGGTGCTGAACCAAGACCGCGAAGAGGTGTTCAAGGCCGTCTCGCGGCTGGCGACCTTGTTCGAGGCCCAAATGGACGAAGACCAACTGAAGAAGTATCGCGAGAAGTTGAAGCGGTACCGCGGTTCGTTCTGACCCAACGCCCCCTGCCGCCACCGTTCGCGCCGCGCCCCGCGATGCCGGGGCCGTTTCGCGCCGCGGCCGTCACTTCTTCTTTTTCTTCGGCTTCTCTTCGGCCTTCGGTTTCGCCTTCGCGGGCGGCCCGGCGGCCGGCGCGCTCGCCGACGGAGCGACCACGAACCCCAGCGCCTTCAACGGACCGACCAGCGCGTCGGCCTCCGCGAGCGCCTCCGGGCCGTCCACGCGCGCGAGCGCGATCACCGCGTACCAGTACCGCTCGCGGTCCCGCGGCGAGAGCGTTTCGGGGTCCGCCCCCGCCTCGCGCCCCAATTCGGTGTCGAAGCGGAGCAACTTCAGCAGCGCCGCGACCTCGCGCCACGTGAGGCCGGCGCTCAGCTTGGTGCCGTCGGGGCGCGACAGCGTGCGCCCGATGGCAATGTGCAGCAGCCCGCGGAACCGGCCGGCCGCGAGATTGTTGTCCCGCACCGCTTCCAGCAGTTCGCGGACGCCGTCCATCCTGTTGCTCCGCTTGCGCCCCGCGTCGCGTTCGAGGTCAGGCGTGAGCACCCGCGCGGCCCCGGGGACGACAACCGGCGGCGCACTCACTACTAGATCACCCATTTTACCGATCCGCCGCGTTTGTACCCAGAGGCTCTATTCTCTCGCTACTCTTCGGCGCGAACCGCCGGCGCGCTCACCCGCCGCGCCGCGATTCGCCCCACAAACCGCGCCGCGCGCGGACGGTCAGTCCGGTAACGCGGCTCGCAGCAGTCGCGCTGCTTGCTCCGGGTCCGGCGCGCCGCACACCGCCGCGCTCACCGCGACGCGCCGCGCGCCCGCCGCCACCACTTGCGCCACGTTGCTCGCGGATATGCCGCCGAGGGCGAACGCCGGCAGCGCCGTTTCGGCGCACGCTTCGCGCACGAACGCCAGCCCCGGGAACTCGTCGAACGCCTTGGTTTTCGAGGGGAACGTGGGGCCGATGCCGATGTAGTCCGCGCCGTCGAGCACCGCGGCCCGCACCTGTTCGAGCGCGTGCGTACTCACCCCGACGAGCGCGTGCGGCCCGACGATGCGGCGCGCGTCTTTTACGGTCGCGTCGTCTTGCCCCACGTGGACGCCGTCCGCGTCGCACAGCCGCGCCACGTCCGGCCGGTCGTTCACGATGAACAGCGCGCCGGCGTCGCGGGTGCACTTCCGCACGCGGCGCGCGAGGTCGAGCAGCTCGCGGTCGGGCAGGTTCTTTTCGCGCAGTTGGAAGACGGTCGCACCGCCGCGGGCGGCTTCGGCGATCGTCCAATCGAGTGTGCCGGCGCACTGCGCGCGCGTGAGCAGCACGTACAGGCGCGCTTCGCGCAGGCGCTCGCGGGCGCTCGATCCGGTGAGGATGGCACGTTCGAGCGTGTACGCACGGTAGCGGAGCGCTTCCAGTTCGCGCCCCAACTCCGGGCCGAACAGTTTGCCGAACTCTTCGAGGCTCCGAAGCGCCTCTTGCAGGCGCTTGGCGTTCACGGTCGCAACGTGCAGCGGCGAGGCGCGCTCGTACTCGCCGCCGGCGGTGGCGGTGGTGCCCACGTCGTTTAGCGTGTCCCGGGTCGCGAGCAGCACGCGCGCCGGAACCCGCTGCGCGGCCGCCGCGAGGCCGTGCCGCAGCGCCTTCACTTGCTCGGTGAGGAACCGGTCGTCGCACGCGAACCGGCAGTAGTCTTCGAGCACGCGGGCGGCCTCGCGCGCGCGGTTGAAGTTCGCGTCCAGCGCGCGCGCGGCGTCGGTCTCGGCGGTCGCGTCCGGCATCTGGAACGCCGCGCCTTCGGCGTCGGTCGCTACCGGGTCGGGTTCGCGGGGGCCGATCAGTACGCGCTCCAGCGCCTCGCGCTCGAGGCCGACGGCGGCGCACGCGGCGCGGAACTGTGCGTTCGCGTTCAGCACCGCGAGCAGGAGCGCGTCGGTCAGGAACTCCGGGTCGTGCCGGTGCGCGATGGACCACGCCCGCGCGGCATCGAAGAGCGCGCCTTCCGGCGGCGCGGGCCACTCGGTCAGCGCTTCGAGCCGCGCGCGCGTCTCCCGCACGTTCAACCCGGCGCGCTCGAGCAGCACGGCGGGGCGACCCTCGTCCTCTTCCAAGAGCGCGAGCGCGTAGTGCGCGAGTGCCGGCGGTTCGGCCCCGCGGGCGCGCGCCGCGGCGACCGCGCGCTCGACGCCGGGTGTGGTCCGGTGCATGTCGGTGGTCCTTCCCATTTTCGCCATTGTACCGGCGCGGGCCGTACCGCCGGCACGACCGGCACGCGCGCCCCCGGGAACGTGGCACTTCGCGCGATCTCTCGGTTCAGACAGGATGCGCAGAAGACGATGAGAAGGGAGCGGAAGGAGTCCGCGTGGTTTGCGGTCGCGGTCAGGGGACGGCCCAATGCGTTTGCGAACTCGAACGCGCGTGATCGCGCTGCGCCTGATTGCCGGGCTGCTACCGGTCGTCGCGGTGGCCGCGGCCGG
>JALHNS010000065.1 GCA_022843445.1 Gemmata sp. | reverse complement strand
GAGCCTCGTGGCCGCGAACCCGAGCACGAGCACCACTCAGCTCGTCGCGGATTATTTCGCCTCTGGCGCGTCGTATTCGCGGGTGCCACTGGCCCACCTGTGGTTCCTGTACTACCTGCTCGTGTTCGTTGCGGTGGTCGCCGTCGCGGCACCGTTGTTGGGCAAGTTGGCAGGCACGCGCGCGTTGGCGCGCTTCGACGCGGTCTTTCGGAGCGTGATCGAAGGGCGCGGGCGGGTGCTCGTGCCGGTGCTGATCACGTTCCCGCTGCTGCTCCCGATGCGCTGGATCGTGGACACGCCGAATTCGTGGTACCCGCAGTTGCACATCGTCGGGTATTACCTGCTGTTCTTTGCCTTCGGCTGGGTGCTGTACCGGCACCGCGACCTCGTGCCAGCGTTCGGCCGCGGGTGGAAGGTGAACCTCGCGGTCGCGAACGTGCTCGTGCTGCCGGTGCTGGTCTGGGCGATCGTGACCGGGGCCACCGCCGAGCGTGCGGGTGCGGACGTACTCGCGTACAAACTCGGCGCGCACGCTGTCGAAGCGCTGTACACGTGGCTGATGATCGTCGGGCTGTGGGGCGCGTTCCTCCACTACTTCGCCCGCGAACGGGCGTGGGTGCGGTACCTCGCCGACTCCGCCTACTGGTGCTACCTCGCGAGCCTCACGCCCGTCCTCGTGTTCCAGTTCGCCGTGAAGGACTGGGCCGCGCCCGGGCTTCTGAAGTGCGCGCTTGTGACGGGGGCGACGATGGTCGTACTGCTCGCGAGTTACGAGTGGCTAATTCGGTACACATTCGTCGGCGCGGTCCTGAACGGGCGCAAGGTGCGCCCCGCGCGCCGAGACGCAGGGGAGCCGGAGCACTCACCACTCGTCCGGCAACAGCCGTTGGCCGCCGAGTGAGACGAAGAACCCAAACAGGGCGAGGCCGAGGAGCGCCGCGAAGGTGGCGGCATTATTGGTAGCGTACCACGCGTGCGGTGCGAAGGTGAGCGGCATCACGTTGAGTACCGACCCGACGAACGAGCAGGTGAGCAGCGCCAGCCACCCGAACCGGATCGCGACACACACCATCGAACCCATGAACGCGATCGCCCCGAGCCACGTGAGCGTGGTGTCCGTGGGCATCGTGGGCAGATTCAGCCGCGCGCCGTACGCCAACACCGCGGTAACGAGCGCGCCCGCGATCCACTCGCGCCGAACCAGCAACCCGAACAGGAGCAAGAGCACGAACATGCCGGCGGCGCGCAGGATCGCAAAAGCGGCCAACCCAATTAGCAACCCACTCGGTACGTTCGGCGTAAACGGTTCGTAGGCGAGCGTGGGCAGATAGAACGTGTCCTGTAGTGCCGCAGACAACCGTAACGGGAGCACGACACACGCGCCCGCGAGCACTCCGACGAGCACGTCCCGACCGACCAGCGGATCGAGCAACTTGCCGCGCAGCGCGCGGTTCCATGAGCTGAGGCGCTCCGGCCATGTGCGCCGGAGGTACGGCTCCACCGCGAGGTAGAAGACGAGAATTAGTCCCCCCCAGAAGGCCACCACACCGAGCGTGTGCATAAGGAGCACGCGCTCGGTGTGCAAAGCCATTGTGTGCTGCGTGATGAGCGCCCAACTCGCGAGGGCGGTGCCCACATACAGGGCAACGACTCGGACCGCGCCGGTCATGTCCGCACGGCCCAAATTCCAGTTCTTGTATGCCAGAGGGAGTGCGACCAATGCGGAGAACAGCACGATCAGCACCGGAACATCGCTCACCAGCTTGCGGTCGCGCGCCCAAACGATGTTCTCGCCCTCCACGCGGTCTTTGCTCTCCGGGCGACCACTGGACACGCAGAAGTACACCGTGCTGCCGTCGCAACTCGCGAATTCGACCCGTCGCGCGGCTCCGCCCTTCTCGTCCAACGCCCAAACGTCGTCCGCGAACGTGGTCGGGCGTTTCCGAGCGGGCACGCGCGTGAACTCGGCCCGGTTGAGCCTCGCGACCTCGAACAGCTTGTGCTCGCACCGCTCGCGCTGGGCGTCGCGCTCGCCGGCAGGGGCCGCGGGCGGCTCTCGAGCCGGAACGGCGTAATACTCGATGAGATTGCCCTCGGGATCGAGAACCACGCACGCCGTTCCCTTTGCGGTCATCGGCGGGTCGGCCGGGGTGATGCGGTTCATCGGGGTCGGCGCGAACGGGTCGGACCGGTACCAGAAGTAGACCAGCGGCGCGCGCGCGTCCGGAGTCGGGTGCCAGCCGTCAGGGCGCTTCGTTGCAACCTCCTTGAGCAGGTCAACGTCCCATTCGTACCCGCTCTGCCCCGGGCTCTCACGGGACCCGGTCAGGGTCGCGAGAATTTCCCGAGCGCGATGACTCAGCACCTCACGGGTCTGGACTTCGGGCAACTGTCGGTAAGCCATCGTCCGATCCGCGACCGCGGCCAGAAGCGACAGCCCCAGTAGGACCGCGCCGAACAGGGCCACCGCGACCCGCGGGCGAAGCGGCTTGCTGGGCTGTTTGTCCTCCACTTCCTTCGGTGTGGGTGGAGGGAGAGCGGCTTCGACTTCGAGTGCGGACCCGGGGCGGTTCTTCGGGTCGTGTTCAAGGCACCGCAGGATCACCTGCTCCAGTGCCGGATCGACCTTCGCGACAAGTGTCGATGGGCGAGCCGGAATCAGTTGCGCGTGCTGGCGCGCCAGTTCCTCCCGCGTCATGCCGGGGAATGGACGCTGTCCGGTCAGCAGTTCGTACAGCACCAACCCGAGTGCGAAGAGGTCACTTTGCTCGGTGACCTCGCGGCCCCCGAGTTGCTCGGGGGCCATGTACAGCACCGTTCCCGCACCGATCTGGTCCGCAGTCAGGTCCGCGCCCGAGGTCGCCAGTCCGAAGTCGGCCAGTTTCACGCTCCGCTCCGGCCCGCTCGCGGTACTTCGCTTGCGGTCGCGCGTGTTGTCGGAGATGAGGACGTTCGCGGGCTTGAGGTCGCGGTGGAGGTACCCGCTCCTGTGGACCGCGGCCAGCCCTTCGCACAACTGGCGCGCGTAGACGTTTACTTCTGTGGGTTCGAGCCGCTTGTTGGGTCGGCGGGCGATTTCGGAGACAAGGCTACCGTCGTTTACGAACTCCATCACGAGGATCGGCATTCCGTCGTGAACGGCGAGATCGTAGACTCGGCACACGTTCTCGTGACTCACCTTGCGCGCTTTGGCCACCTCCTCACGCAAGGCCGCCACGCGCGCGGGATCGCGGCCCGCGCTCTCCGGTAGGAACTTGAGCGCGACGGGCTCGTGCAGTTCCGAATCGTTCGCCCGGTACACCTCCCCCATCCCGCCAGCACCGACGTGGTCCACAATCACGAACCGCTCCGCGATGCGCGTGCCCGGTTGAAACCGGTTCGAGGATCGGGTCGGAGTCGCCACGGGCAACAAGGTGGTCGTTCGGTTCGAGGTTCCCGGGCGCGCGAACACTTTGCGCACAGTGTCCGACGCGTCGGGAAAGCGAGCGAGGTACTCTTCCGCCGCCGGCAGTTCGCCGCGCGCGCGCCGGATCTCGAGTTCGTTTACCAGCAGGTCTTCGAGAAAGTATGCGCGTTCGTGCTCACCCACGCGCGGCAGGAAGTCTTCGATCTTCGGCCGGCCGTTGCCCCAAGCCGCCTCGAACTCGTCGATGTGCGGCTCACGAGCCTTCCGCGCGCCGGTGCCGTTCGGGTCAGGAGTCACTGGGCACCTGACCCTTCCAGATGTCCCGAATGAGTTTCAGTTTGCGCTCCACCGTGCCCTCAACGAACCCGATCCGCTGCGCGATTTCTTTGTTCGTGTATCCCTCCATCTTCCACAGCGCGATGTCGCGCAGGGTGGGATCGTCCAGCAACTCCAACAACCGGCCGCACTCTTCGGCCACACACGCCGCCGCTTCGGGTGTCGGGGCGCCGGCGCGAATGCTCGCGAGTGGGTCCGGCCCTTCGGTCCCGCTCACGTTCACGACCTTCCCGCCCCCGCGCTTCGCGCGGGCGTCGTAGCGGTTGGCGTTCACGGCCTTGCGTTGCACGAGCATCAAGAGCACTTGCCACAAGTCGCCGCGGTCTTCCAACCGCGGGAAGCGGCCCTGCTTGACGCCGTTGAAGAAGCTGTTGAACGCGGACAGTGCCACGTCCTCTTCGTCTGCCGCGGCGCGGGAGGCGACTCGTAGCCGGCTACGGGCAAGAGCGACCAGCTTCTGAAATGTCTGTTCCCACACCTTCTGGGCGGCCTCGGGGTCGCCCTCTTTCAGTGGCGCGAGCCACTCGGTGAGTGGGGCATCGGGGGCGCGGGCGGGCATGGCTGGCGTGCCTCGTTCGGTCGCGGGGAGGTTTGGCGAGTATAGCCACGCGTTTCCAGTTCGAGCAAACGGAACGCGCAGACGCACGTTTTTTTCTTTCGCGCGCGGGGACCGGTGCGGGCTTCACGAGTACAGGGGTGTCCCGTTCCGATCACCCGTCTTAGCAGGAGACCGCCCATGCTCGGTCACTGGTTCGCGCGGCGCGCCGCAAACCTGAATTATGCCGAGGGCGTTGCGGCCATCGACCGCGGCGACACAGACCTCGCGCTGTGCTGGTTCACCAGCGCGGTGCGCTCCTGCACGGAGTTCGGGCCCGGCTTCCTCGGGCGCGGGCTGGCGCACCTCCGCAAGGGGGCGTACGACGCGGCCATCGCGGATCTGTCCGAAGCGATTCGACTCGGCGGCGACGCGCGCGCGTTCTTCCTCCGCGCGCTGTGCTACGCGGGCAAGGGAGAGCGGGCGCGCGAACTGGCCGACCGCCGCGAGGCGCTGCGCCGCGACCCGCATGTGGCGCGCGCGCTGCGCGACCCGTGCGCCGGGTAGTCGATCCCACTCACCTCTCAACCGGAGAACGGTCATGAATCTCGCTCTCGTGTTCGGTTGCTGGCTCGCCGGTTCGGTCTTGTGTCTGTGGCTCGGGAGCCTCACCGACTCCGACGCGGGCCGGCAGTAGTCGCGCCGCGCCGGCGGTGCGGACACGGGATCCACGTCACGAAGCGCCCGCCCGCTCCCAAATCGAGCGAATCGAATTCGGGTTTTCGTTCGACCGCGGATACGGACCGGTCGAGCAGCGCGGCGATTTCGGAGTTCGTGTACCCTTCGAGCTTCCACACCGCGACGCGGCGCAGGTCGTTACTCGCGCCGAGCAAACCGAGGAGCCGTGTGCACTCGTCGGCGACTTCGGCGGCTTCTTCCGGTGTCGGGCCGGCGTGCGCCGCGTCGCTACCGGTCAGCGATTCGGCGCGCCCTCCGCCGCGCTTGTCGCGCGTCTCGTGTCGAGCCAACCCGACTGCTTTGCGGGTGGTGATGACGAACAGCACCTGCCACAGGTCGTCGCGGTCATCCAGACGCGGGAACCGCCCCGCGCCGACCCCGCGGCAGAAACTGTCAAACGCGGACAGGGCTACGTCTTCTTCGTCGGCCGCGGCCCGCGGGAGCGACCGAAGCCGCGCGCGGGCGAGGGCCACGAGGCGCGCGAAGTATTCGTCCCAAAGCGGTTGCACGGCCGCCGGGCTTCCGCCTTTCAGTTTCACGAGCCAGCGCGTAACCGACCCACCGGGAACCGGTTCGTTCACGCTCGGCTCCTTGTGGCAGACGGTTTCGACCGGCCACGCCAGAAGTTGTGGCCGTCGAGTACGGCCCAGAACCACATGACCGTTGCGAGTGCGGTTCCGTAGACGAGCGGGGCCGTTTCGGGCCAACGCACCGTGACCGGAACCAGACACAAGATGCCGAGGCCCAACGGGAGGAACTGGCTCCGGTTGGTCGAACCGAGCGCGAACACCGACACGCCGCTCAGTGCGGTCATCGGCGGGTACATGCCCAGCGCTTCTCGGGCCGTCACGGACAGAGAGAGGGGCACGAATGCGAGCAGTACCGGGAAGTACGCGAACGCGTGCCCGAACGCGAGGACCAGTGAGTGCCTCTCGTGGACCGGTAGCGAACGGAAGTGGCGCAGCATGTACCACCAGAGAACGGCGATCAGCGCAAGCGCGCCGCCGCCGTGTACGGCCCACACCCCGGCCGCTGGGCCTTCGCACCGGACCAGCGCATAGACCGCTACGTTCGCAAGGAAGAAGACCGCACCGAACCACACGGTCACGGCCCAGTTGTCGCTCTCGCTCGATTCGGGGCGGACTCGCGCGATCTGGCGGAGCCAGTCCCAGAACCTCGGCGGGCGCGCGCGTACCGGCAGTTTCTGCAGGAAGCGGTCGCACTCGTCCGCGACCTCTTGGGCCGATGTGTAGCGCTCCTCTGGTTGCTTCTCCAAGCACTTCAGGCACACCGCTTCGAGATCGACCGGCACGTCCGGGCGGGTCGCGCGCACAGACGGGGCCGACGTCTCGATTACGCGCCGCAGCACACTCGCCGCGTCGCCACCGGCGAACGGCGTGCGCCCGGTCAGCAGTTCGAACAGGATGACGCCCAGTGCGTGAACGTCGACCGCGACAGTGAGCACCTTGTCGCCCCGCGCCTGTTCGGGGGCCATGTACGCGAACGTGCCCGCGATGCCCGCGGAACTGGTGTCCGAAACGTCGATCCGGCGAGCCAACCCGAAATCGGCGATCTTCGGCGTGCCGTGCTCGTCGAGCAGCACGTTGTGCGGCTTCAAGTCCCGGTGTATCAGCCCGCGCTGGTGTGCGTGGTGAACCCCGCGCGCAACGTCGCTCACGATCCGCGCCACCTGTTTCGCGTCCGGGTGCCGGTTCGGGCCGAAGTGCTTCAGCCAGCCGTCGAGGGTGTCGACCATAAGCGGCATTACGAGGTACGGCGCGCGCCCGGTGTCGTCGAACCCGAACACCGGGGTGATGTTCGGGTGGTCGAGCGCCGCTGCGGTCGCGGCCTCGGTGCGAAATCGCGAGAGTTCCGCGGGCGACGCGCCGGCCGTGCGCACCACCTTCAGCGCGCGCTCGCACTTCAGCACCGGGTCGTAGGCGCGGTACACGTCGGCCGCGCCGCCCCGGCCGATCAGTTCGCGCACCTCGAAGCCGCCGAGCGTGGTCCCCTCGACACCGGGGAACGCGTCCCCGGCGCGCGCGTACGGGGCCGCGGTTCCGGCCGTCGCGTAGTCGGCCCGCAGGCGCTCCAATTCGCGGAGCAACTCGCCCGGCGCGGCGGCCGGATCGACACCGGCGGCGCGGAGAAACTGCTTTACGGGTTGTGTGCTCCCAGTGCGCAACTCGTCCTCGAACCGGTCGCACAGTTCTTCGAGCCGCAATACCGGATCGACGCCTTGAGTCTCGGCACCGGGGTTCACCTCGGCCATAACCGCTCCCGTGGGCGCTGCGGCGCAGTACTTCACATGGATCTCGCCGCGGCCGTTGGTAACCCCGCACAAAATCCGACAAATAGTGCGCGACTCGGTGAGTGCCCGCGAGTGTAGGGGCGCGCACGGAGCGGCGAAAGTGCGCGCGAAGAAAACCGCGCGGGGTCTGCGGGGTTTCGCGCGCCGGTGGCGAGTTCCCGTGTGAATGCCCTCGCACACCCGTTCGGAGCGCCCCAATGACTGCTCGCGCTGTGTTCGCAGTTTCGCTACTTCTCGTGGTTCCGCAGTTCGCGCCTGCTGCCGAAGTCGCACCGCCTTACGCGGTGACCGAGGACGTGGTGTACGGTCGTCGCGCCGGCCTCGCCCTGACTCTCGACGTCATCGAGCCAAAGAAGCCCAACGGTGCGGGCGTTATCGTGTTCGTGTCGGCCGGCTACCGTTCGGACCGGGAACTCATGCCGCTGGCCCACCGCGCCAGCGCGGCGTTCTTGGACCGCGGGTACACGGTGTTCGCGGTGTTGCACGGGAGCCAGCCCAAGTTCACGCTCCCGGAAATTGTTGAAGACGCGCACCGCGCGGTGCGGTACGTCCGGCACCATGCCAAGCGGTTCGGGATCGACCCGGACCGAATCGGTGCGTCCGGCGGTTCGGCCGGCGGGCACCTCGCACTCATGGTGGGCTGCGCGGGGCGCGCGGGGAACCCGAACGCGAAAGATCCGGTCGAGCGCGAACGGTCCGGCGTCGGTGCGGTTGCGTGCTTCTTCCCGCCCACGGACCTACTGGAGCTAGAAGGCCGAGCGACCGGCACCTTCGCCGCCCCGTTCGACGTGCGCGAGCTGGACGCGCGCACCGGGATGTACGAGCGCGTGTCGTCCGAGCGGCGGCGCGAACTCGGGCGCGAGCTCTCGCCGCTGACGCACGCGAGCAAATGTTCCGCCCCAGCGTTCGTCATGCACGGCGACAAGGACAACTTGGTGCCAATTGAGCAGTCGCGCGCGCTGGTGACCAAACTGCAAAAGTGCGGAACGGCGTGCGAGTTGGTGGTGAAACTTGGCGCCGGACATTTCTGGCTCGGCATCGAGAAAGACGTGCCCGTGCTGGCCGACTGGTTCGACAAGCACCTCGCCACTCAGCGTCACCCGGTGCGCTGACGAGTGTGTAACAGCGCCCGAACAAACAGCAGAGAGGGCTGTGGACGATAAAGTGTTGCTCAGCGGAATCCAAAACCCGTGAAACGTCGCGCGCGACTACACCCGCGGTCTGTTCAGTTCGGATCGTAGACTTTTGACGCCCTCCAGCCGCGCCACGATTTGGCCCTCGTTTCGCCCTTGTTTCTGCATCACTTCGCGGTGTAGGGGCACCCATTGCGGCCTTCACGCGGCGTTCGTACTTGTCGCACACCGCATCGGGTTGGAGTTGTCCGATGCGCACGCCGTGAGCAACCGTCCCGTGAGCAAGTACGTCGCGGTCAACACCGCACGGTCGCCGCGTGGTACTTGTGGCGCACGCTGGACAAGGAATCCCGCGAGAAGGAGTGAGCGCCGCGCGAATCGGCGGAGCCCATTTTGCGCGGGGTCAACCGGCGACCAGCGCCGGGGCTCGGCGACCGACGGTTGAGATCGTGTGGAGTAGTACGGCCGACAGTACCGCCGCAAACAGGCACCACACCGAAGTGAAGGCGTGGTCGTACAGCGCGACAGTTGCTCCCGCGGACGCGAATCCCAGAACGAGCGGCAGAACGAGCACCCCGCGGTACGAACTGATAACTACCGGGACCGCCGCACTCAACAGGTACGCGAGCCGCAGGCCCCATGTGCCGAACAGCCCGTCGTCCGAGTGTGCGTATCGGACGGAGTGACCGCAGACGCACGACGAGGCCGCCGCGGGGTCGCCGAGTACGGGCAGGTACAAGAACCAGAACCACCCGGTGCTGAGCGCCGCAGCGATCGTTAGCGCGCGCCGCCGGGCGCGCTCCGGTTCGATCAGTACCGCGGAGAGCGAGAACCAGAACGGCCAGAACGCGAGCGCGAAGAACAGGTACGCGCGGGCCGCGACCACCTTCAACTGTTCGTCGCTGTAGCGCAGGCCGAGCCACACCAGCCCCTCGCACGCCTGTTGGATCCCGAACAGGGCGGGCACCACCGCAAGCGGCCAGAGCCGCGGGGCCTTTCTGGCCGCGGTCCATACGGTGTACAGCCCGGCGGGGACAAGGAGTGCCGCAGACGCGAAACTCACTTCAGGCGAAAAGCACATGGCGAAGCCTCAACAGGCGCGAGTGAAGGGTGCCGAGGTGCGCCCCGGCGACACGTTCTCAGCGAACGCCGCCGGCCGAACTTACGCGCGATTCTGTTCCGAATCCGCATTGGTTACGAACCGAGTGCGGACGGGTCCGCGGTGCGCGCGGTGGCGAGGTGAACGCGGCGCAAGTGGAGACCGCCCCAGAGTTGCAACACACCGAGGAGCGTACCGTACACCGTGGGCCAATACACCGGCGGCACGAGCGGCATCAGCGCGACCGCGAAAAGTTGCCCGAGGCCGATGAGGTAGAACACTCCCCAGTAGACGAAGCCGTGGGCGAATACGACGACACCCACGACGGCCAAGAACGGCGGGAGCGCGAACAGCGCGTCGCCGTCGTGGAGCCAGAGTTGTACGGGCAGGACCGCGGTACAGCCGAACTTCGCCCCGAAGTGTAGGGCCGTGCTCGCGCGCTCGACGGGGTTCAGCGAATCGCGCCGGGCCACGAGGAAGCCCCACATGAGAGCGAGCCACGCGACGAGGTAGTACACCAGCGCCGCGATCGGCACCCACTTCGGCGCATCGAGTAGCACCGCGACCTGCATCACGGCCATCGCGAACACGGTCGAAAGCGCGCCCCAGAAACCGACGCGCCAACTGCCCATGCCGGTGGTCTCGCGCTGCCAGCCGAGTGAGCGCTTGATGCTGCCCCACACCCACCCGGCGCGCGAGTCGACCGGTTCGCCGTTGAGGAACTTTTTCAGATCGTCGGCGAGCGCCGCGGCCGAGGCGTACCGCTCTTCGGGAGCCTTCTTCAGGCACCGCGCGCAGATGAGTTCCAAGTCCGCGGGCACGTCCGGGCGCATCGCACGCGCGAGCGGGGCCGGGTCTTCGATGACGTGTTTGAGCGTCGAGGGCACGTCGGTGCCGGCGAACGGGCGCTGCCCGGTGAGCAACTCGAACAGGATCACGCCGAGCGCGTGAACGTCTACGGCGGTGGTGAGTCGGCGGTCGCCGCGGGCTTGCTCCGGGGCCATGTACGCGGGCGTACCGCCGGTGCTCACGGTCGCGTCCAACGGGCGCGCGAGTCCGAAGTCCGCGACGTGCGGGTGCCCCTCCGCGTCCATCATCACGTTCGCGGGCTTCAGGTCGCGGTGGAGCAACCCGTGTTGGTGCGCGTGGTGAACGCCGAGCGCGATGTCGCGCACGAGTTCCGCGACCCGTGTGAAGGTGAGTTGTGCCCCCCGCGCGATCAGCCCTTGAAGGCTCCCACCGGCGAGGAGCGGCATCACGAAATACAGTTCGGTGTCGGTTTCGCCGGACGCGAACAACCGCACCACGTTCTTGTGGCTCAGTCCGGCGAGCGCCTCCACCTCGAACCGCACGCTGGCACGCTGAGCGACGGTGAGGCCCGCGGTCTCGATCACCTTCACGGCCACTTCTTGGCCGATGCGCCGGTTCAGCCCGCGGTACACCACGCCCATTTGCCCGCGGCCGAGCACTTCCAGAAGTTCGTACTCCCCTAACACCGTTCCGACGCGCGCCGCCGGGCGCGGCGGGTTCACGAGCCGCCCGACGGCGCGGTCGCCGCCGAGGAACCGCGCGACCGATTCGGCACTTTCCGGGTGCCGCGCGAGCCACTCCACCAACGGTTTCCAGTCGCCGTCGTCTTGCGCGCGGAACGCGAGCGCGATACCCTCGTCGGTACCGTACGGGGCGGTTTCGTTCGGCGACGATTCGGGCGACACGGGCACCTCGTGGGTCAGGCGATCGCGCTCAGCGCCCCGCGAAGGGCGACCACAGCGCGGTGGAGCAGTTGCGAGACGGCGTTCTCATTGCGGTCCATCAGGCGCGCGATCTCCGCTACTTTCATCTGCTGAAGGTACCGCATTTCGACGGCAATCCGCTGCGCCTCGGGCAACTCGGCGAGCGCCGACGCCAACTTCTCGAACCGCTCGTTGCGGTCGGCGCGCTCGCTCGGCGACGTGTGCTCGGCCGCGAGCCAGTTGGCGAGCCGCGCTGAGGATTGCGCGCAAGCGTCCGGCGACACGTTGTTACGCGACCGGGCGTGCTTGCGGGTGGCGTCGATCAGATTGTGGGAGAGCGCGCGGCGCAGGTAACAGAGCATTTCCAGCGAAGTGCACCCGTCGAGCGCCTCGCGAGCTGCGTGCGCCTCAAGGAGCGTTTGCTGAACGAGGTCCGCGGGATCGAGTTTGCCGCGCAGCCACTCGGGCATTTGGCACTTGGCCCAGAGCAGCAGCGCAGAGCGGTGGAAATCGAGTTCGGTGGGTAGTTCGGTCACGGTTCGGCCCTCCGGCGACACGTTCTCAGCGTGCGCCGCGAGCCGATCTTACGCACTTCGCATGAAATGCGCCGAAGTTTCTTATACTCGCGCGAACGCGGCGTCCCATTCGGGCAGTTTCGCGCGCAACTCCTCGGCGCTTCCGGCGCGCAGCGTGACGTGGCCCACCTTGCGGCCGGGGCGCGACGACTTGCCGTACAGGTGCAACTTCGCTTCGGGAAGCGCCAGCACGCGGGCCGCATCCGGCACGTCGCCGATGAAGTTGTACATCACCGAGTGGCCCACCGCGGCCGTGCTGCCGAGGGGAAGGCCGCACACCGCGCGGACGTGGTTCTCAAACTGGCTCGTCAGCGCACCCTCGATCGTCCAGTGCCCGGAGTTGTGGACCCGCGGGGCCATTTCGTTCGCCAGCAGTCGCGGGCCGTCTTGGAACCATTCGATCGTAAGCACGCCGACGTAATCCAGTTCGGTCAGCACGCGGGCCGCGAACTCGGCGGCGCGCTCGCCCAACTCTTCGCCCAAATCCGGGGCCGGCGCGATCGAGCGGTGCAAGATGCCGTCGATGTGGACGTTCTCCACGAGTGGGTAAGTTGCGATCTGCCCGTCGCGCGCGCGCACCGCGATGATGGACAGTTCGCGGTCGAACGGCACGAACCCTTCGAGGATCAGCGGCCGGCCGCCGAGCTTCGCCCAAGCGGCCTCTGCGTCCGCTTCGCTGCGCAGAACGGCTTGGCCTTTGCCGTCGTAACCGAAGCGGCGCGTTTTCAGCACGGCCGGCAATCCGATGCGTTCCACGGCTGCGCGGAAGTCGGCTTCGGAATCGACGGCCGCGAACGGCGGTGTCGGGATGCCGAGCGAGGCGAAGAATTGCTTCTCCGCGAGCCGCTCTTGAGACACCTCCAGTGCGCGCGGCGGCGGATACACCGGCAGGCGCTCCGCGAGCCACCGCGCCGATTCCACCGGCACGTTCTCGAACTCGAACGTCACCGCGTCGGCGTCCTTCGCCAGTTCGTAGAGCGCGCGGAAGTCGTCGAACTCGCCGGCCACTTGTGCGCACACCTGCGCCGCGCTCGCCCCGGCCGTGGGTTCGAGGACCGTACAGCGCACGTTCAGAGGGTACGCGGCGAGCGCGAGCATACGCCCGAGTTGCCCGCCGCCGAGAATGCCGAGTCGCATGGGGGGAAGTATAGCGGCCGGGCAGATTTCCGTTGTGCGCAACCGCGCGGCGCGGCATGCTATATCAGCCGACACAACCCGCCACGAGGCTCGCGATGACCGGAGCCGCTCGCTCCCGCCTGCTCGCTCTTTCGTTGGTTCTGCTCGCAACGCCAGAGGTTCGCGCCGCCGACCCGTTCGCGGAGAAGGTGCGGCCGTTCCTGAACGACTACTGCGTGCGGTGCCACAACGAGAAGACCAAAGGTGGCGAACTCGACCTGAAACGGTTCACCACCGCCGCGCAACTGCTCGACGACTTCCGCCAATGGGAGCACGTCGTTACGTTCCTGCGCAAAGAAGAAATGCCGCCCGCGAAGGCGAAACAGCCCACCGCCGAACAGCGCGCGGAGATGATTCGCACCATCGAAGGCGTGCTGCTGACCGAGGCGAAGAAGCTCGCGGGCGACCCCGGTGTGGTGCCCCCGCGACGGCTAACGAACGCCGAGTACGACTACACGACCAGCGACCTCGTCGGCGCGACCATTGCGCCCGCGAAGGCGTTCCCTGTCGATCCCGCGAGCGGCGAAGGGTTCAACAACACCGGTGAGGCACTCACGCTGTCGCCGAGCCTGTTCAAGAAGTATTACGCCGCGGCCGAGTTCGTGAGCGAACACGCGGTGCTCACCACCGAGGGCTTGCGGTTCGCGCCGCACCCCGTAGTCGCGTTCGCCGACCGGCAGAAGTTCTACGAGCGGCAAATCATCGCGTTCTACGAAGCGCACGCGGTCGATCACGCCCGCTACTTCACCGAACTGTGGCTGTACAAGCACAGCAAACAGAAGAAGGGCAACGCGGGCGCGTGGGCCGCCGACCGCGGGTTGAGCGCGAAGTACGCCGAATCGCTGTGGGCCGCGCTCGAAGGCGAATCCACCGACAAGCACTTCATCGCGTGGCTGCGCGACCGGTGGGCCGGGTTCCCCGCGCCGAAGGACGCCGACAAACCGACCGCTGCGGAAGTGCAGAGCGCCGCGAAAGCGCTCGCCGCTGACGCGACGAAACGCGGGAAAGAACTCGCGCCGAAGGAAACCGAAGCGATCGTGGCGAACGCGGGCAACGGCCCGGTCGATCACCTCGCGCGCCGGCGCAAGACCGCCGACGCGCGCGACACCGCCGCGCCCGCGAACCTCACGAAGTTCCGCGTCGCGACCCCGGGGACGATCCCGGTCCCGGTGCCGGTCGCGCAGCCGACCGCAGAGGAAGTTCAATCCGCGACCGCCTTCTGCAAGCTGTTCCCGAATCGCTTCTACTACGTGGACAACACGCGCGGCCTCTCCGCTGGGTTCCACCTCATTGAAGGGTTCTTCCGCGACGATCGTCCGCTGTGCCGTCACGTGCTGAGCGACGCCGAAAACGCCGAACTGGACCGCCTGTGGCGCGAACTGTACTTCGCCACTGGTATCTGGGAGAAGATGCTCCGCGGGTTCGTGTTCTTCGAGCGCTCGGAGCGAAATTTCCTCAAGCACAAAGATTTCGACGAGTTCAAAGAAGAAGACCCGGCCCTCACGAGCGACGCCACGCTCGCGCGCTTTCAAGAAGCGTACCTGCGGCGCTCGAACGTGAAGCTCACCGGCGACGCGCTCGCGGCGCACCCGGTCAGCGTGTTCTTCACCGACGTGCGCACCGGATTGAAGAACCACACGGCCGCGCTGAAGAAGGCCGAAGCCCTCTACTTCAACGACATCCTCAACTTTGCGGAGCGCGCGTACCGCCGCCCGCTGACGCCTCCCGAACGCGAAAAGCTCGAAGCGTTCTACGCGCAAGTGTGCGCCGACAAAGACCACGGCACCGAGGCCGCAGTGCGGGCGTGCGTCACGCGCGTCCTCGTGTCGCCGCACTTCCTGATGCGGTTCGCGCCGACGCCCGCGGGGAACAGCGTTTCGCCGCTGCCGGACCTCGCGCTCGCGTCGCGCCTGAGTTACTTCCTGTGGTCCGGGCCGCCGGACGCGGAGTTGCTCGCGCTCGCGAAGGCCGGCAAACTCAGCGACGAGAAGGTGCTGCGCGAGCAAGTGCGCCGGATGGCCCGCGACCGGAAGGTGAGCCGGTTCGCGCTCGAATTCTTCGGCCAGTGGCTCGGCTACCGCGACTTCCTCACGCAAGAGGCCGTGAACCGCACCGCGTTCCCGATGTTCGACGACGCGCTGAAACAGTCGATGTTCGAGGAGCCGACGCGCCTGCTCGCTCACCTGATTCGCACCGACCGGCCGATCACGGAGTTGCTGAACGGCGACACGACGTTCGTGAACAAGAAACTCGCGGCGCACTACGGTCTGCCCTTCCGCGGGACCGGCGACGAGTGGGTCGAAGCGAGCGGCCTGCGCGCCGCGGGCCGCGGGGGCGCGATGGGCATGGCCGTGTTCCTCACGAAGAACTCGCAGCCGCAGCGCACCAGCCCCGTGAAGCGCGGGTTTTGGGTGGTTCACAAGCTGCTCGGCGAACACATTCCGCCGCCGCCGCCGGACGTGGCCGTCTTGCCCGCGAAGGAAACCGACACCAACGGGAAGACCGTCCGCGAACTGCTGAAACTCCACGTCTCGGAGGCCGCGTGTTCGCGGTGCCACGTGCGCTTCGACCCGGTCGGGCTTGCGATGGAGGGCTTCGACCCCATCGGCCGCGCGCGCACGAAAGACCTCGCGGGCCGTGCGATCGACAACGCGGTGGCACTCCCGAACGACAAAGTGGCCCGCGGCGTGCCCGCGTTCGCCGATCACCTCGCCGAGACGCGCAAAGCGGACTTCGCCCGCACGCTGAGCCACAAGTTCCTCGGCTACGCGCTCGGTCGCTCGCTGCAACTGTCCGACCAGCCGCTGCTCGACGCGATGCAGGCCGAATTGCAGAAGACCGATTACAAACTGTCGGCGCTGTTCGAGTTGGTCGCCACCAGCCCACAGTTCCGCACGCAGAGAGCCAAAGACTTCGCGCCCGCGAATTTCAAGGCGCGCGAGTGAATTAGCGAGCCACGGGGTTTATCCCCGTGGTGCTTCGCGGTGCAAAGACAAAGACCACGGGGATAAACCCCGTGGCTCGCCAAGTCAACAACCGGAGGCCCGAAATGATCGCCGAAACTGCCGTCTCGCGCCGCGTGCTGCTGAAGGGGCTTGGCGTCACGGTCGCGCTGCCGTGGCTCGAAAGTGCGAGCGCGCTCGCCGCACCCGCCACGAAGAAGGCCCCGCAGCGGTTCGCGTGCCTGTTCATCGGCGACGGGATTTCGCCGCCGCACTGGTGGGCCAAGGGCGACGGCGCGAACATGGAACTCGGGTCCAGCCTGCAACCGCTCGCGCCGTTCAAAGAGAAGCTGAACGTCATCAACGGGCTGTTCAACCGCGAGGGCGACGGCGGGCACGCCCGCTGCACCGGGAACATCCTCAGCGGCGCGGCGCTCCAGCGGGGGCGCACCATTCGCGGCGGCGTCAGCATGGACCAACTGCTCGCCAAGCACTTCGAGGAAGAGACCGCGGTCCCGAGCCTCGTGCTGGGCTGCGAACAGCCGGTCAGCGGGTTCCACGAGAGCCAGTACTCGATGGTGTACGCCTCGCACATTTCGTGGCGCAACGGCGACTCGCCGGTGCCCATCGAACTGTACCCGGCGCTCGCGTTCGACAGCCTGTTCGGCGGCAAAGCCGGCAAACTGCAAGGCAGCATTCTGGACGACGTGCTGCAACAGGCGAACGACATCAGCGGCAAAGTGAGCGGTACGGACAAAGTGAAGCTCGACGAGTACCTGAACAGCGTGCGCGAAACCGAACAGCGCGTGCAGAAGCTCAACAAGATGGCGAAAGACGACGCGCCGGTTGTCCCAGAAGGGCACGCCGGTCAGCGCCCGCCGGTGGGCCAACCGAAGGACTTCCGCGAGTACGCGAAGCTCATGTGCGACATCATCGCGCTCGCGTTCCAGACCGACCGCACGCGGGTCGCCACTCTGCTCATGTCGCGCGACCTGAGCGGTCAAGTGTACCCGTTCCTCAACATCCGCGACGACCACCACAGTTACTCGCACTCGAACGAGGGCAAGGAGTATCAGGCGATCGTGAAGTTCCACGTCGAACAGTACGCGTACCTGTTGGACCGGCTCTCGAAGATGCAAGAGGGCAGCGGCACCGTGCTGGACAACTCGTGCATCATGTTCGTTTCGGAACACTGGAACGCGCACAACGGGAACCAAGTCCCACTGGTGCTCGCGGGCGGCTTGGGTGGCGCGCTGAAGACCGGCCGCTCGCTCGACTACCTGAAGGCCGGGAACGACAAGCGCAAGCTGTGCTCGCTGTACCTGAGCTTGATGGACCGCATGGGCGTGAACGCGCCCGCGTTCGGCGACGCGAAGGACCGCCTCGCGGGGGTGTGACCAACACAGGCGAGCGGCACGCATGAGCGTGCCGGTTGTTCGAGAGAGTGAATCACCGGCACGCTCATGCGTGCCGCTCGCCCAGATGATGTTTCCGCGAAGCCCGCCTTTCTTCCACTTACCGCGGGCTATCGCGGTGCGTGCGCGTAAAACGCGATCATGCACCGCGAAATCAGCCACGCCGACGACCCGTTTCACAACGAATCGCCGCTCGGCCTGTACCTGCTCACCGCGCTCGTCGGCGCGCTCGTGTGCGCCGACCTGTGGCCCGTCGTCGCCAACTGGCTCAAGGGCCAAGGCGTCGAAACGTACTCGTGGGCGCGCGAACTCTACGGGTTCCGGTACGCGCTCATCGCGGCCGTGCTCGGCGGCGGGCGCGTGCTGTACACCTCGCTCGAAGCGCTCTTCGACGGCCGCATCGGTTCCGATCTCGCGCTCGCCATCGCGTGCCTCGCGGCCATCGTGATGAAGGAACCGGTGGTCGCGGCCGAAGTGGTGCTCATCGGGCTGATCGGCGAGTGCCTCGAAGCGTTCACCTTCGCCCGCACGCAGAACGCCCTCGGCAAACTCGCCGAACTGTTTCCCAAACGGTGCTGGGTGCTGCGCGACGGTCAAGAAGTGCGCGCCTACACCTCCGACCTCATCGTCGGCGACAAAGTCGTGGTCAAACCCGGCGGGCGCGTCCCGGTCGATGGTGTGGTAATCGACGGCCGGTGCGCCGTGGACGCGAGCGCGATTACCGGCGAGAGTCTGCCGGTCGATAAGGGGCCGGGCGACGCGGTGCTCGCGGGCTGCATCGTGCAGAACGGTTCGCTCACGGTCGAAGCGCAGAAGGTGGCGAAGCAGACCGTCGCCGGGCAGGTCATCGAACTCACCGCGCAGGCGCTCAAAGACAAAGCCCCGCTGGAGCGGTACGCGGACCGGCTCGCCCGCCTCTTCCTCCCCGCGGTGCTGGTGCTGGCGGCGCTGACGTTCGGGGCGAACCTCGCCTACCAGATGAGCGGCACGCCACAACCGGGCACCGCGAAGCCGTCGCTCCGCGCCGCGGCGAAGGTGGCCGCGTACCCGGCGCTCGCGGTGCTCGTGGTGGCGTGCCCGTGCGCGCTGATCCTCGCCACGCCCGCGGCCGTGATCGCGGCACTCGGCCGGCTCGCGGGCACCGGTGTGCTCATCAAGGGCGGGTCGGCGCTCGAACGGCTCGCGAGCGTCACCGCGTTCGCGTTCGACAAAACCGGCACGCTCACCGAAGGCAAACTCCAACTCGGCGACGTAATCGCGCTGAGCGGAACGCCGGACGAACTGCTGCGCGCCGCCGCGACCGCCGAACAGCGCAGCGAGCACCCGCTCGCGCGCCTTCTGGTGCGCGAGGCCGCGGCGCGCAATCTCGCGCTTCCGGAAGTGGCCGACTTTCGCGCGCACCCCGGCGCGGGCGTGAGCGCCACCGCGAACGGCGACGGGCTCCTCGTGGGCACCCGGCGTTTGCTGGAAGAGCAGGGCGTGCCGGTGCCGCCGGAAGCGGTCGCGGCGCTCGAACAACTCGACGCTTCGGGCCAAACGTCGCTGCTGGTGGTGCGCGGCGGCACGGTGCTCGGCGCGATCGGTGCCCGCGACACGCTGCGCCCGGAAGCGGCGCAAGTGCTCGCGGACCTGCGCGCGCTGGGCATTTCGCCCGTCGCGCTGCTCACCGGCGACCGGGCCGCGGTCGCGCGGGCGGTGGGCGAACAACTTCCAGTTACCGAAGTGCGCGCCGAGTTGCTCCCGGCGGACAAGGCCGCGTGGCTCGCGGAGCGCGAAGCCGCGGTCGCCTTCGTCGGCGACGGCATCAACGACGCGCCGGCACTCGCGCGCGCCGCGGTGGGTATCGCCATCGGCGGCGGGCGCGGCACCGACGTCGCGGCCGAAGCCGGCGACATCGTGATGATGGGCGAACCGCTAAAGCCGCTCCCGCTGCTCGTGAAGCTGTCGCGCGAAACGGTGCGCATCATCCGGCAGAACATCCTCATCTTCGCGTTCGGCGTGAACCTGCTCGGCATCGTGCTCACCGGGTGGCTGTGGCCGCTGATCGCCACTTCGCCGGACTGGTACGAATCCGCGCCGCTCGCGGGTGTGATCTACCACCAACTCGGGTCGCTCGCGGTGCTGCTGAATTCGATGCGCCTGCTCGCGTTCGAGCGCACCGACAGTCGCACGCTGGCCCGCGCGAAGGCCGCGACGAAATCCGTGGAAGGTTGGCTCGCGCGCTGGTCGCTCGACGGCTTCCTGCACGAACTCGGCCACCGGTGGAAACTCGTGTGTGGCGCGCTGCTCGCCTTCGGCCTGTGCGGGTGGATCGCCACCTGCTTCGCGCAGATCGAACCGGACGAAGTGGGCGTGGTGCGGCGGTTCGGTGAACTGCGCGACGACCTGCAACCCGGGCTGCACATTCGCTGGCCGTGGCCCGTCGAAACCGTGACGCGGGTGCGCACGGCGGAAGTGCGCACGGTGGAAGTGGGCTTCCGGAGTGTGGGCGACGGTTCGAGCGCGGGCAAGGCGCGCTCGTTCACGTGGACCGGCTCGCACGGCGACGGCATCCCGCCGATCACCGACGAGGCCGTGATGATCACCGGCGACGGCGACCTCGTGGTGATCCTCGCCACCGTGCGGTACCGCGCCGCCGACCCGCGGGCGTTCCTGTTCGGCACCGCGAGCCCGGAGGCAATCATCCGCTCGTCGGCCGAATCGGTGATGCGCGAACTGGTGGCCGGCGCGCGCTTCTTGGAACTGCTCACCACGCGCCGCGCCGAACTCGAGCGCGCCGCCCTCGAGCGGCTGAACCGCCGACTGGCGCGCGCTTCGGCCGACGGCTTGGGCGTTCGCCTCGACGGCTTCACGCTGCACGACCTGCACCCGCCGGAAGAGGTGGTGAACGCGTACCACTCCGTGGCGAAGGCGATTCAGGAGCGCGACCGCGCGATCAACGAGGCGACCGCCGACGCGCTGCGCGTGCGCCGCCGGGCCGAAGAGGAGGCCGACCGTGTGCTAAAGCGCGCCGCCGCCGACGCGCACGCGGCACTGGAAGCGGCCCGCGCCGACCGCGACGCGTTCCTCGCGCTGCACGCCGCCCGCGTGAAACTGACCGACGCCGAGGAAGCCGCGTTAGCCCAAGAGCGCGCCGCCCGCGTGAAGGCCGGGCAAGCCGCCGCCGCCGTGGACCAAGATTTGGCCGCGCGCCGCGCGCGGGCGTTGGCCGAGCGCCGCGCGATCCTCGATTCGCGCCTCACCTACCAAACGCTCGTTGAGGCGCTACAGGGCCGCGACAAAGTGCTGATCGACACGGGCGACGCGCCGGGCAAGCGGCACCTGTTCCTGCTGGACCCGGACCTATTGCGGTTCCCGTCGCCGGTCGCCCCGCTGAACCCGGAGAAGTGATTTCTGGTTTCCAAGAGTAGGCCGCTCGCTCCGCGAGCGGCCATTGGCACTTGCAAAGACCTGTTCGTTACGTGCACCGCGAATGGTCGCTCGCGGAGCGAGCCACCTCCTCTTCGAGACGCCTCTCACTCGTCGTCGTCGAACCGGCGGCGCGGGCGGCGCACCGGCCCGCCCCCGGAGTTGCGCACCACCATCACCAGCGCCGCGACGCCCACGAGCAGCATCACGCTGCCGATCAGAAGCGCCACGATCTTGAACGCCCGCGGCGTGCGCCGTTGCGGTTCCTCGTCTTGCGGCGGTTGCGCGCCGGCGTCGTTCGGTTGCGCCGCGGGCGCGCTCGGGACTTCGCCCGGGTTCGGCGCCGCGGGGTTCATCGGCAGCGGCGCGGCTTCGTCCGGCGCGTTGGGAACCGGTGCGAAACCGCCCGGCGCGCCGCCCCCTCCGCCCCCGGGGTTGATCGTCGTCCCGGTGAAGAGCACGCCGCACACCGGGCACCGCGTGTGGTGCGAGTGCGGCGTGATGGTGGTGCCGAGGGGCGCTTTGCACTTCCCGCAGCTCCAACTGTACGTCGTTTGGCCCGGCAGCGCGGGCGGCCCGCCGCCGAATCCGCCCGGCGGCAAACCCGCGATGCCGCCACCGACGATGCCCCCTCCGGGCACCCCCGCGATGCCGCCGTGAATGCCGGTCCCGTGAATCCCGGTGATGCCCGCGCCGCCGATGCCGTGAATGCCACCGGGCATTCCCGCGATGCCGCCCGGCGGGCGCAGAGGCGAGCCGCCGACCCCGCTGATGCCGCCCGGTACGCCGCCAATGCCACCCGGCGGGCGGCCCGGCATTCCGCTAATGCCGCCGCCGGGAACGCCGCCGATTCCGCCGGGCGGCCGGCCCGGTTGGGCTTGGCCCGGTTGCACGACGAACCCGAACGCGGTGACGGCGAAGATGCCCGTGAGGGCGAAGCGAATGCCGAACACGTTGGCGCGCATGTGGCACCGGGCAGGGGGGAAGGAAGTTGAACTGTACCCGCGCGCGGCCCGCAGTTCAATGACCGGCGCGCGAAAGCGCGCGAGCCGCTCATCCGGGCGGCGCCGCGGTTCGTCGGAACGGTAGCCGCACCCGAATCGGAGTCCGCTATGCTTCGCGCCGCCGCGCTCGCTCTCGCGCTCGCCCCGTTCGCACTCGCGGACGAAACGGACGAGCGCCGGCTCAAGGTGGTTCCCGCGCGCGGGCAACCGGCGGCGCTCACCGTGACCGTGCGCGACGCGAAGGGCGAAGTGGGCGCGCTCGCCACGTTCGACGCACCCCTGAAGTTGCCGCACGCCGGGCCGTTCGTGGTGTGGGTCACACCAAAGGGCGGTGTGCCGGTACGCGCCGCGGAGAAGCTCACGGCACAGCCCGGCGAAACGGTGGAGCTGAAGTTCGGCGACCTGTTCGGCACGCTCGAAGTGTTCGGCGACGAGTTCCCGCGCGCGGAGAAGGTGGTGGTGACGGACCCGCGCGACCCCGGGCCCGGCGAGAAGGGGCACGTCGCGATCCAAACCGCGAGCGACTACCGGATCGACATGCTCGTGCCGCCGGGCACCTACGCGGTGTGGGTGGTGCCGGCGAACGGCGCGAAGGCGCAACGCGTCGAAGACGGCGCGCGCGTGCGGGCCGGCCGCTCGACCCGCATCGGCAGCGGGTGACGCTTCGCGCGAGTTCTTCTTCGGTGGCGCAGGCTGGAAAGCCTGTGCCACCAGCGGATTTGGAACTCTGGAACTCGGAACTCCGCCCTTACGCCACGCCCAGCGCGGGGTAAACCGCGGTGTCGTTGGGGTTCGCTTCGGCGTCCAGTTCGGCGTCTTGCACCACGCGGGCGATCATGTCGTCGTTGGGGGCGATCCGCTTCAGCAGCGCGCCGCAGCGGGACCGCAGTTCGTAATCGAGCGAGGCGAGGCCGTCGAGCAGGGCGGGCAGCGCGGCGCGGCCCATGCGCTTCAGCGCGGTGGCGGCCACGACGCGGAGCCGGGTGTC
>JALHNS010000064.1 GCA_022843445.1 Gemmata sp. | reverse complement strand
AGCGTTCTGATCTACTGGGTCGTCCGGTGAGAGGGACGGTGGGCGAGGTTGCCCTACCGCCCGCGATCTACTCCGCAGACCGAAGGTCACGACGAAACGTCGCCTTTTTCAACGGACTGTTAGGCGTACTGGTTGATGAGCTTGGACAACTCTTCGGGCGAGAGCACGCCGCTCTCGGTGTGAACCGGCGTGTCGCTGCCCTTGAAGAACAGGATCCGCGGGATCGTCATCACGTCGTACTTCACCGCGAGGTTCGGGTTCTCGTCCACGTTCAGCTTGCCCACCTTCACCTTGCCCGCGAACTGGTCCGCGACCGCGTCGATGGTGCTCGCGAGGCGGCGGCACGGCCCGCACCACGGGGCCCAGAAATCGGCCACCACGAGCGTGCCGCTGGTAACGTGTTCGTTCCAGTTGGCTTCGGTCAGTTCGACGACGTTCGGGCTTGCCATCGGTCCTACCTCACAGAGAGGGTCTTCGTGCCCACGAGATGTGGTCGCGTCGGCAAACATTGTACACGAAAGAAGGTACCGCGCCAGCGCCGGAGCCTTACGAAGGCCGCGCGGGCGGGGCGCGCGCTACCGCGTTTCGCCAGCTTACCGCGGCGCGCGCCCGAAGGGAACGCGGGTGCCGGCGATTCCGGGTTTTCGCAAAGTTCGGGCCGTAGCGGTGCCGAAGGTTGTTCTGAAGGGACAGACTCGCAGTGCCATTGTTTGGGGGGGACAATGAAGCGTACCGCGACCACACTTGCTCTACTGGCCGGACTCGGCGGCGGGTGCGCGAGCACCAACACGCAGCCGGGAGCGGCGCAAAAGGCCGGCGCTCAGACCGCCGGCGGGTTCGGCACCGTGACCCGCGGCCGGACCATCGACAACCTGCAAGGCCCGCTGGGCGAACCGGTGATGGTGACCGGCGCGCCGGTGATGCAGGCCGGTGGCACCAGCCCGAAGGGCTACGTGAGCACCGCCGGCGGCGCGATGGTGCCCGGGGCCGGCGGGAGCGTCGTCCGGGCCAGCGGCGGGTTCGGCGCGCCGGGGTTCGGCGCGAGCGGCCCGTACGGCCCGCAGATGCCGCACCAAGGCATCCTGCCGGTGCCGAGCATGGGCCCGCCCGGCGCGGTCGCCGGGTTCGGCGCGCTGGGCGTCGGCGGCATGCGCCCGCCGATGGTGAACGGGCGCTCGAGCATCAAGTTCACCGGCCCGGCCGGCATGAAGGTGACGTGGCAACTGCCCGACGGCAGCTTCAGCAACGACAAGGCCAACGCGCTGACGCCGCCGAAGGAGTACAACTTCCTGCAAGGGCAGGTGTACCGGTTGCGGCTCAGCGAGATCCTGCCGGACTACGCGGGCGTCAACTTTTACCCGACGCTCGAGGTCGCGCCGGCGAACCCGAAGACGCTGGTGTTCCTGTCCCACGCCTCGGTGCCGCTCACGTTCACCCCGGACGACTTCGCGCAAGCGAAGGCCGGCAACCTCGTGGTGAAGGTGGTGTACCTGCCGGACCCGGCGAACCAAGACTTCAGCACCGCGGTGGGCGCGGAAGAGTTGGTCTCCACGCGGCTCGAACCGGGGGCCGACCCGGTGGCCGAGGCGCAGCGCCGCGGTTCGGTGCTGGCGATCGTCCGCTTGGGCAACATCGACCTCGAGAACCCGATCTCGCCGGCCATGACCGCGCCGCCGCCCGGCGCGCTGATGGGCCCGCCGCCGGGCGCGATGGGGCCGCCGCCGGTGGCTCCGAAGGCGGAACCGCCGAAGAAGGAACCGCCGAAGGGCGGCGCGCCGAAGAACCCGGCCGGCACCGCGAGCGTCAGCACCCCGGCCAAGTTGCCGGACCTGCCGCTCGGCCCGGTCGCCCCGGTCCCGCCGAAGTGACCGCGGGCCAACCCGAAGCCGTCGGCCCGCGGACGCCCTCCGCGGGCCTTTTTCCAACCGCTCTGCCCTCTCCCCTTGCGGGAGAGGGTGGCGGCGCTTCGCCGCCGGGCGAGGGGTGAGCGATACGTTCGTTTCAGTCGGACGTGATTGAAGTTGCTCAGCCACCCCTCGCCCGGCCTCGAAGACTCGGCCGCCCTCTCCCACGCTTGCGCGGGGAGAGGGGAACAGAATCACAGCCCGGTGTGAGACCACGCCAATGAACGCGAAGGCACTCGCTCTGTTCGGCTTCGGGGCGCTCGCGGTGGGCTACGGCGTCGCCCCGGCCCAGCCGCGCCCGCTCGGCGCGCCCGCCCCCGCGACGAACGTGCTCGAACCGGGCACGGGGCTGCCGGTGCCCGCGCCGCTCGTCGCCGCGAAGGTGGTCGCGGCCAAAGACGTGCGCGTGACCGCGTTCCCCGGCACGCCCTTCAGCCGCATGTACGACGGCCCCGCCGTCGTGGGCCTTCGGCCCGGCTACAAGTACCGCTTCGAACTGACCAACCTGCCGTTCCATCCGGACCGCGCGCTGTACCCGGAAGTGGAAGTGCGCGGGGTGCTCGTGCCGCGGCCCGGCATGAAGTACATGGATTACCCGATCCCGCTCACGTTCTCACAAAGCGACATTGACAAGGCGCTGCGCGGCGCGGTGGTCACCAAGGTGATCTACCTCGAAGACCCGGAGAAGGCGCTGCCCGCGGAAGTGGGCCGCGACGCGCCGGTCGAAATGCCGGACGCGACCGAGACCGCCGCGGTAAAGGCCGCGCTCGCGGGCGGCCGGCTCATGGCGATCGTCCGCTTCGGCGACCGCAAGCCCACGCCGGAAGAACTGAAGGCGAGCGCGGTGGAAGGCACGATCCTGCTTCCGGGCGAGAGGTACCTCAAGGCCCCGGTCGCGCCGCCCCAACTGCCGATCATCCTTCAGCCGATGTACGACCCGATCTTGGGGCCGAAGGGGCCGAAGGAAGAGTGCCTCGTGAACGGCGACGACAAGGCCGACCCGCTCGGCATCGGGCCGGGCGGCGCGCTCGGCGGGCTGAACCCCACCGACGTCGGCGTCGAGTACACGCTCAACGGCAAGCGCAAGGTGACCACCTCGAACGTGGTGTGCATCTGCTCGCCGCGGTTCATGGTGCGCCGCGCCGAACTGCTGCCCATCGGGTTCGACCAGAAACTGGCGCTCGCGGCGCACGTGGGCGCGCAGGGCACCGGGTTCGTGCGCGACCGGCACGCGCCGGCGGTGGACATCGGCACCGAGCGCCCCACGGCCGTGACCGGCGGCGTGCGCCCCGGTTCGTACGTGGGCAAGGTGGGCACCGCGTTCTTCATCGGCAGCTCGCGCCCGTTCGTGGTCGGTCAGGTGCAGGGCGTGAAGGTCACGGGCGTGGTGGTGGAACCGGAGCAGCTCACCGCGTACGGCGCGCTGTGCCCGCTGACCGTGACGAAGAGCGTCGATCCGAGCGGCCCCAAGGAACCGGGCGAGGTCGTCACGATTACCATCAAGTACGCGAACACCGGGAACAAGCCGGTGGACGACGTGGTGATTAGTGACAGCCTGAGCGCGCGTCTGGGCTACGTCGAAGGCTCGGCGCAATCGGACCGCCCCGCCAACTTCACGACCGCAGAGAACGACGTGGGGTCGGTGGTGGTGCGCTGGGAACTGCCCGGCACGCTGCTCCCGGGGCAAACCGGCACCGTAAAGTTCAAAGCGAAGGTGCGGTAAAAAGGCGACCGGCCGGCATGAGCCGGCCGGGTGTTGGGAGTGAGAAGAACCGGCACGCTCACGCGTGCCGCTCCTCGCCTTTACCTCACACCGCTTCGGTGCTCTCCTTCGCCGCCCACTCGCGCAGCATCTTCATGCCGCGCACGTTGATCTGCCGCACCCGCTCCTTCGTGATGCCGAAGTGCTGGCCGATCTGCTCCAGCGTCATCTCCTGCGAGCCGTCCAGCCCGGTGCGCATGCGGATCACGTCGCGGGTGCGCGCGTCCAAGTGTTCGAGCAGCTTGTTCACCCGCGACCGGGCCGCGTCCGCGAGCGCCAGCGCCTCTTGCTCGTCGCTCCGCACGTCGGCTTTCGCCTCGAACAGCTCGTCGTGCCCGGTCATGTACCGCTGCTTGTGCGTCTTCGAGTCCGGGATGCTGCGGGCGAAGTTCTTCATGATCGCCCACGTTGCGTAGGTGCTGAACTTGTTGCCGCGGGCGTAGTCGAACTTCTCCACCGCCCGCATCAGCGACAGGTTGCCGTCGCTCACGAGGTCGTCGATGTGCTCGCCGGCGCTCAGCCGCTGCTTCGCTTGGGCGTACACGAGCCGCTGGTTGCAGTTGATGAGCAGGTCGCGGCACGAGCGCACGCCCTGCTTCAGTTCGTCGAGCCGCATCAGGTCGGCGACGCGGGCCTTCGCGGGGTCGAGCGCCTCTTGGGCCTTATTCAGTTGGTGCTTCAGGAAGTTCATCTTCCGGAACACGTGCTGCTCCTGCTCCTTCGTGAGCAGCGGCCACTCGTACAGGTGGGCCATGTGCGCGGGCACGTCCTTCGGCGCGCTCTTGGCGCTGCGCTTGGCCTCGAACTCGGCCTTACCGGGCATCTCGGCGACGATCTCCGCTTCCTTCGATTGGTCGTCGAAGTCGGCGTTGTAGATGTAATCGACCGGGGTGCGGACCAGTTCCTTCGCGCGCACTTCGTTGACCACGCGGTACATGCTGCTCCGCGTGCGGCCGAACCGCTTGGCGATGGTATTCACGGTGTCCCCCGTTGGCTTGGCGTTTTTCAGGTCGTCCTCGTGCCGCAACTTCGCGTCGAACACTTCGCGCTTCGCACCCTCGGTGAGCGGGCCGTTCGCGTGCGGGAACAGCGACGCTTCCGGGTGGGTGCGGTCGAAGTTCTTGATCGTGTACCGGACCGCTTCCGGGCTGCGGTGCAGCCGCGCGGCGATCCGCTTGCTCACGTCGGTGAGCGTGCCGCCCGCGTCGCGCAGTTCGCGAGCCAACCGCAGGATGTCTTCTTTCTCAACTTCGGTCAGGTGGCTGAACTTCGCGCCCTTTTCCACGAGCGCCTTGTGCTCGGCGACGAACCGCTCCACGGCCGCGGCCGGGAACCCGAGTTGGCTACGGCCGTTCACCTTCACGCGCCGCGCGCTCAGCCCTTTCACGCGCCACCGCGAAATCGTCTTGGTGCTCACGTTGAACTTCTTGCTCACCTCGTCGAGCGTGAGCATCGGCTCCACGGTCGCGGGCACCGCGGGCAGCGAGCGCTCGAGCCGGCGCACGAACAGTTCGAGGTCGTGCTTCAGGTCCGCGCCGGTAATCAGTAGGTCCGGGTGCGCGTCCGAGCGGTACTCGGTGACGCGGAAGCAGACGTACTGGTACGGGTAGTTGCGGCCCGGTTCGATCTCGCCGAACAGCTTCTGCGCCGCGGCGATCTGGGCCTGACGGCGCGGCGGCGGCGCGAACCGCGTCTGCTGTTCGGTCAGTTCCCGCAGTGCTTCGGTTTTGAACTCGCTCACCGGTTCCTCCCGGCCGCGGGCACCGTGCCCGCTGGTGTGGCTCTGGTTGCATCTGAGCGCCCGATCACTTGAACGAATCGCTAAGATGCGACAAACGAATCCGTCTTGTTATTCGCACAACTCCGGTGCGGATTTGGGAGTATTCGCCCCGCGCCACACCGGATACTACCCGACGCGAACAGCGATCCTTACCCGAACGCCCGCGAACCGGACTTGACGTGCTCTGACCGTATAGATACGTCGGACACGTCGTTAGGTTCGCGGTGCCCGGTGTAACCGGACACCTCGCGCCCGCAACGTCGCGGGCGATTTCCTTGTAATGCACGTCGCTTGCCAATCGTTCGACGATTTCGACCCGCCGCGCATTCACTCGCCGTTAGTCATTGCACAAGTGCAAGTTGCGTTTCCGATCCGGTCGAATCGCGCCGTGCGCGAACGCGAACGGTTGTACTCACTTGGCGTCTTTTCCGCCTTCGGCGTTCCTTTTTGCAATCGCAATTGTGCGACTTACGTTGGCGGCACGCGCGCGCGAAGCAACCCGCAAGTTGCGCAACCGTTACAGCTTGCGCCACCCCCGAAGGGAACCGATTTTCGCCTCAAGTTTGCGCCAAAGCGCCACGGGAACCGGGGTAAAATGTCGCGCGCCGGCCCGAAAACCGGCCGCAGAACCACAGGGTTTACCCATGCGCACGGCTCGGCTCTGGCTCGCGTTCTTCGCCTTCGGCAGCGCGGCAGCGGCGCAGGAAGTCTCGCTCAGTGAACCGTTTAAGCCCGGTCACACCACCAAAGTTGAAGTTCAGGTGAAGGTGACGGGTAAACTCGCGCTCCCCACAACCGAAAAAGGCAAAGCCGGGCAACTGGTGGAAATCACCGGCACGAGCAAACTCGCCTACGAAGAGCGCGTAGTTTCCCCAGATGACGCCGACACGCAGAAAGTGGTTCGCGCCTACCGCGACGTGGACTTCGCTCGCACCGTGGGCACCGCGAAGCAGGACGCGGGGATTCGGCCGTCGGTGCGCCGCATGGTGCTCATTCGGAGCGGCACGAAGAAAGCGCCGTTCTCGCCGGACGGCCCGCTGACGTGGGGCGAAATCGACGTGGTGCGCACGGACGTGTTTAACCCCGCGCTGATTCCCGGCTTGCTGCCGACGAACGCGGTGAAGCCCGGCGCGACGTGGAAGGCGAGCGCCGCGGCCGTACAGGAACTCACCGATATGGAGAAAGTGGAAGAAGGCGCGCTGACCGTGGAGTTCGTCGGCGTCGCGAAGCCGGAAGGCAAGCAACTCGCGCGCTTGAAGCTCAGCGGCACACTTCGCGGCGTGAACGAAGACGGCCCGAACAAGCAGACGCTCACCGGCACCGCGTACTTCGACCTCGACCGCGGCTTCCTCACATACCTTTCGGTACGCGGGACGAAGGAACTGCTCGACGGGATGGGCCGCGCGGTGGGCGTAGTGGAAGGGCAGTTCAGCATGACGCGCGCCCCGGTGGCGCAGATGCCCGCGGACCTCTCGGACGCTTCGCTCCGCGACCTCGACCTGAAGCCCGGCAGTGAAAACACACTGCTCCTCTACGACAACGCCGACCTCGGCGTGCGGTTCCTGCACCCGCGCGGCTGGCGCGTCGGTGCGGTGCAGGGCAACCAAGTGACGCTCGATCACGCCCGCGGCGCGGGCCTGCTCGTCACGGTGGAACCGCCGGCGAAGGTGCCGACACCGGAAGACTTGCTGAAGGAATCGCTCGGCGTGTTGGAGAAGCAGAAGGCGACCGTGACCGCACAAGAGAAGCCGCAGCGCGTGCGCAAGGAACCGGTGACGCTGGACCGCTTCTCCGTGGACGCGACAGTAGGCAAGAACGCGCTGCGCCTCGAATACGCGATCCTGAAGCAAACCGACGGCGGCGCAACGGTGGCCGCAACGCTTCCCGCCGACGACGAAGCGTTGCGCCCCGAAGTCGCCCGCATCGTGCGCAGCCTGAGCGTGACGAAGGCCATCAAGTAGCCCGAGGCGTAAGCGAGGGTTTCGTCCGCGGCTGCTGGGTCTGCGACTTGGTGCTGGAAATTGTAGGTCGCTGTCGAGCGAGGCTTTGCGAGCGAGACCCGACGGCTAATCAGCTTTCGTTGGTGCGCTTGCGTGCGATGAAGCGCGAAGAACGCAAGCGTTTCTCGGGTGAATTTCCCGCTCGCCCTTATTCCACCAGCCCTTGGCGATGCGCGATGGTGTAGAGGCCCGTTTCAAGGAATCCACTATGGCGGGCCAGTTCCCACTCGCGCAGTCCGAGCGCCTCCTCCGCAGTGGCACCGACACGAACGGCGTGCCCACCCCGGTTAGTGACATAGCCGCTGTTGTCGAACTTGCTTCTCGGCGCGGCCTTGAAGTCCCCAAAGTTACCGCTGGTGGGTGCCCGATCAGTTGCCCTCACCATCTTCATGTACCAAGGGAAGAGGTTCGTCCGATCTCCCCATGTGTCCTCCCCCAACTCGGATGCCTCCTCACGGTATCGCATGGGGTCACTGAAGCGGAATAGCTCCGCCAGAACGAGAAGGTAGAACTGTTTCCAACCCCTAACACCTGGTGAAGTGGGCCGCTTGTCGAGGTTTGCAAGACAACTCCCGATAAATGTTTTAACGAGCGATTGATGACCGCTCAGATCGGCTTCCCGCCCTACTCGCATCGCTTTGAGCGCGAGCAGTTCCACGCGGGGTGAGGGAAATACCTCAATGGTCGGATTGCCGGGAAGGGAAACGGGGAGCGATGTGGACGGGTTGCGTTCCTGCCACCGGCGAATCTTCTCGGCTTGACAGAGGATGTGCTCCACGAGCCCCGTAACGATCTCTTGCTCAACATTCACATTCGGGTGACGTTGATCCCACTCACTCCAGCGGTACTTGTCACGGAAGATTCTTTGAGCCTGTGCAAGGGCGCTATCTGGCGTTGTCGTGGGTTCGATCGGATACTCGGAAACCTCGTACTTGAACTCTCGCCCTGAGAGTGTGGCAATCTGGATGTGTAGTTGAGAGATTCTTGGAAGGAGGCCCGCGAAGGCCATCGTGAAGAGATCGTCCAACGAGCTGTGATTCTGTGCGCTCATTGCTGCGGTTCTCAGGTGTTCCGCCGAAAGTCTCGTGAAATTTCGTGCGATTCACATTGCAGGACACGCAAGCGATTCTCGTGTAGCAATTCACCGTCGGGCCTCGCGGCGAAGCGCCGCTCGACCGCGACCTACAAGAACGCGGCTCACTCTTTGCTGGTTCGGAGCGCTTCGGCCTGTCGCTTGAGGTCCGCGATCACGTCCGCGACCGGAACCGCGGGTTCGCTCAGACGCGCGGCCAACTCCGCGCGGCGCTCGGCGGAAATCGCGGGCGGTGCGTCAGCGTTGGTTTCTGGCGGGCACATCGAACGGCCCTCGTGGGTTCCTCACGCCATCATACCGCCACTTCGCGCGAAAGCGCGCCGCTTCTTCCGCTTCTGCCGCTCTCCGCTTCGCCCCAGCACGCGGCGCGCCAGAAACGCGCTTGACACTCGCGCCCAACTTCGGACTGTTGAAGGAATCACGTCCGGTGCTGTGACCCCCGGAGGCGCGCGTGCGGGTTCTACTAGCGGCGAGCGAGGTGGCCGGGTTCGCCAAAACCGGCGGGCTGGCCGACGTAGCCGCCTCACTGCCCCGCGCGCTCGCGGCCCGCGGCGACACGGTCGCGGTCGTCATGCCGCTCTACAACGCCTGCCGCAAGCAGCCGGTCGAGCGCACGCACATCGTGCTGCCCGTGCCGATGGGCGACCGCGTGCTCGCGTGCCGCGTGTTCCGCTCGCGCTTGCCCAATTCGGACGTGCCGGTCTTCCTCATCGAGCACGCGCCGTTCTTCGAGCGCGACGACCAGCGGGCCGGGCGCGGGCTGTACCAGCAGCGCGTGAACGGCAACCAAACCGACTATTGGGACAACGGCGCGCGGTTCGTGTTCTTCTCGCGCGCCGTGCTGGAACTCGTGCCGCACCTCGGCTTCGCCCCGGACATCTTGCACGCGAACGACTGGCAAACGGGCCTCGTGCCGGTGTTCCTGAAGGAACTGTATCGCGGCGTGCCCGGCTACCAGCGGCTGAGGTCGGTGTTCACCATCCACAACATCGCGTATCAGGGATCGTTCCCGCGCGAGCTGATGAACTTCACCGGCCTCGGGAGCCACTTGTATAACCCCGCCCAGCTCGAACACTGGGGCTTCAACTTCCTGAAGTCCGGGATCGTGTTCGCGGACATGGTGAACACCGTTAGCCCCACCTACGCGCGCGAGATTCAGACCGGGGAGTTCGGCTACGGCCTCGAAGGGCTGCTCGCGTCGAACCACTGGAAGCTGTGGGGCATCGTCAACGGCTGCGACTACGACGAGTGGAACCCCGCTACCGACAAGCTGATCGCGTCCAAGTTCGACGCCAAAACCGTGTTCGAGAACAAGCCGCTGTGCAAGGCGGACGTGCAGCGCAAGTTCGCCATCGCGGAAGACGCGAACGCGCCGGTGCTCGGTCTCGTGGCGCGCCTCGCGCACCAGAAGGGCGTGGACTTGGTACTCGCCGCGGCCCCGGGCCTCATCGACATGGGGTGCCAACTCGTCGTCCTCGGCGACGGCGACCGCGACCTGCAAAACGGCCTTCAGTACCTGCGCGACAAGCACCCGGACCGCGTCGGCGTGTACTTCGGGTTTAACGAAACGCTCGCGCACGCGGTGGAAGCGGGCAGCGATTTGTTCCTAATGCCGAGCCGCTACGAGCCGTGCGGACTGAACCAACTCTACAGCTTGCGCTACGGCACGCCGCCGATCGTGCGCGGCACCGGCGGGCTCGCGGACACCGTCGTGAACGCGACGCTGGAGAACCTCGCCGACAACCTCGCAACCGGGTTCGTGTTCGGCGACTACAGCGCGCACGCGCTCTACGAAACCGTGCGCTGGGCGGTGGCGCTCTACCGCGACCAACCGGCGCAGTTCCGCCAAATCGTGCGCACCGCGATGGCCCAAGACTGGAGTTGGAGCCGCAGCGCCGACACCTACGAACGCCTGTATCGGCGCGCACAGGGGATGTGAGACTGGGACCGCGACCGTCCCGGCCGCACGTTCCGCGCGTGTTTCCACTTCCCCCTTTTGTGTCGCTGACTTCGCTGTTCAACATTCGGCCGGGCCGGCCGCGTTCTCCCGGTGTTGTTGGTCATCGGAACGTGCCGCATTTCGATCGCGGGCGTTGGCCAAGACGCCCCGTGTTGGCCCGAGTTGGCCACCCGAGTTGGCCAACTGGCTAACTCGCTTAATTCACTAGAAATTCTAGCATTTCGTGCGTCCTAACCCCCGAGTTGGCCAACCCCTCACGCGCTATCCCCCCCTCCCGTCATTCGGGGCGGCGTTCGGGGCGCGTCGCGGCTCGCTTCGAGTTCGCGCGCCCCAACGAACCGCCCCGCGCCGGAACGCATTCGCGCCGGCAGACGTATAGTATACGTGCGAACAATCCATGTCAACGGGCCAAAGGGCGGGCGCGGGTGTCTGCTCGGCCGTTTCAACTGCCGCGGCACACTCGCTGCCATTGCTCGCCCCGTCCGCACGTCGCCGAAACCGGGCAGCGATTGAGGACACGCAACGGCGAGATTACGACGCGGTCCACACCGGGCGGACTCCACGCAGGCGGCGCTTGACGCGCCACCGGTTCGCGGTATGCTGCTGTGGTTCCCTTCCGAACCGTCGCTTCCGTTGAAGCGGCACACGATTGACGCTGAACACATGGCTGGCGGCGCACGCCGCGTCCGACGTCGAAAACCTGCTCCTCGAACTGACCGACCGCAAACTGCACTACCTCACGGCCGCGTTCTTGCGGCGCGTGTGGGACGACTTACCTTCCGACCACACCCGCGCCGCGGTGGAAGCGACCGAAGCGTTCGCGTCGGGCCGCATCAGCGAGAAGGAACTGGCCCACATCCGCTCACTCGATCTGTTCGACTCTGGTGAGGGGCTGTGGCTCGGCCGCGCTGACGGCGAACGCCTCGACGACTTGCTCGGTTTCGGATGGAGTTGTTGCGAATACTGCGACCGCCAAGCGGAAGAGTACGTGTGCGGCGCGCTGCGTAACTCCGGCGGCTTCGCCGAAGTTCAGTACGCGCTGCGCGATCCTGACGCACTCGCGGCGGCAGCAGCGCTGTTCGCGCGCGAACTGGTGACGTGGAAGGCCAGCGCGGAAGCGGAGCGCGCCGAAGCGGAAGCGCAGTTCCACTTGTTCGAGGAGATCGTCGGCCCGCGGTGGCTGCCGCCGGAGCGCCGCCAGTGGCGCACGACGGACGTGCGCACGCTGGCCCGCGCCATCGACCGTACGCGCAACTTCGGCGCGCTGCCGATCCTCGCGGACGCGCTGCAAGAAGCCGGGTGCGAAGACGAGCGCGTGCTGGCGCACTGTCGCGGCCCGCACGCGCACGTCGCGGGGTGTTGGGTGGTGGATATGGTGTTGGGTTACGCCTGAACGACGCGGCCCTTCTCTAACCGCAGCGTGCGGGAGACGCCCGCGGGCAGTTCCGCGGGGTCGTGCGTCACGAACAGGAGTGTTTGCTCCGCCGTCAGTTCGCGCGCGAGCCGTTCGCGACACCGCGCCACCAGCGCGGTGTCCATGCCCTGAAACGGTTCGTCGAGGATCAGGAGCGGCGGGCGCTTCACGAGCGCGCGCACGAACAGCACGAGCCGCTGCTCGCCGGTGCTGAGCTGCCGGAACGCGCGGCCGATCAGGTGCTCCGCGCCGAGCGCGTCGAACAGTTCGCACACACGCGCCGCTTGCTCCGGGGTGGTCGGTTGGTCCGCGAGGCCCTCGAAGAACCCGGTCGCGGCGGCGCGCTCCGCGGTCAGCGGTTCGTTGAAATACAGGTGCAACTCCGGCGACAGCAGCCCCACGTTCCGCTTCACGTCCCAGATCGTTTCGCCGCTACCGCGCCGCCGGCCGAACAGCCGCACGTCGTTCGAGTACGCCTGCGGGTGATCGCCGCAGAGCAGGCTGAGGAGCGTGGATTTGCCGCTCCCGTTCGGGCCGAGCACCGCCCACCGCTCGCCGGCGCGCACGGTCCAACTCACGGAGTCGAGAATCGTGTGCCCGGCGTGCCGAACGGTGACGTTGCGCAGTTGGATGACCGCTTCCGAGCGCGGAACGCGGAGTTCGGAACTCGGAACCGCGGTCGGTTCCGTGCCTTCGCTTCGCTCCCCGCGTTCGGGGCCCCGCAGTTCGAGGTGGTGCGTCGCCCATGCCGGCACCGCGTCTTCGCGGCAGATGAGCACGACGCGCGCCCCGCCGCGCACGAGGTCGCCCAAGTGTCCGTTCAGGTCCGCGCGGGCCGCGGCGTCCAAGCCGATGAACGGGTCGTCCAACACCAGCAGTTCCGGCTTCGCCAAGAGCGCGCGGGCGAGCCGCGCGCGGCGCGTTTGGCCGTTCGAGAGCGTCATGAACCACTGGTGCAGCAGCGCGGAGATACCGAACCGCTCGCACGCGGTTTGGCGCTCGGCGTCGGTCGCGCTGGTCCCGGTCTTCAGGAAGGTGTCGAGTGTCAGCGGGTCGTCACTCGCGCTGTCCGCGAACTCGAACCGCTGCTGGTAGTAGCGCCCGGCGTAGCTGAAGAGGCGCGAGTCCTCTTTGAACGAAACGTGCGCCACCACTTGCGACGGGTAATCCGCCGCGCGGCCGGCGGCGCGGACCCGCTCGAACAGCGGCCACGTCAGTTCGCCCCCGCGCACGAGGTGCTTGCCCAGAAGCGTTTCCGCGAGCGTCGTCTTCCCGCTCCCGGTGGGGCCGACGACGGCCCACGCTTCGCCCTCGCGGAACGTCCAGTTGAGATTTTCGAACGCGGGGCGCGCGCCGCGCAGAACGGTCGCGTTCGTGAGGTCGAACACGGTCATGCCGGCGGAATCCCGTGTGTGAGCAGTTCGTCCGCGCCTTCGGCGAGCAGCATTCCGGCGAGTTCCTGACCGAGCGCGAGCGGTGCGGTTTGCGGCCCGGTGTGTGTGGCGACCACGCGCCGCTTGCCGTCGGGCGATAGCACCGCGCCGCGAACGGTGAGCACGCCGTCGAGCGCGTGCGAAGTCGCGCCGATGGGCACGAGGCACCCGCCGCCGAGCGCGTACAGCATCGCGCGTTCGGACTGTACCCGGGCGTAGGTTTCGGTGCAGCGGATCGCTTCGATTGCGGCTTTCGCGCGCGAATCGTCGGCGCGGCACTCCAACCCGATCGCGCCTTGGCCGACCGCGGGCAGCATCCACACCGGGTCCAGCACTTCCGCGATGCGGTCCGCGAGGCCGAGGCGCACGAGACCGGCTTCCGCGAGCACGATCGCATCGAGGTTCTGTTCGTCCAGCTTCCGCAACCGCGTATCGACGTTGCCGCGCAGTTCGATCAGCTTCAAATCCGGGCGGCGGTTCAGCACCATCGCGCGCCGGCGGAGCGAACTCGTGCCAACTGTTGCGCCGTTCGGGAGGTCGTCGAAGCGCGCGTGTTTGCGCGAAACGAAGGCGTCGCCGGTCGGGCCGCGCGCCGGCACGCCCGCGAGTTCGAGCCGCGGTTCCGGGAGCGTCGGGAGGTCTTTCAGGCTGTGAACGGCGACGTCCGCGCGACCGTCGAGCAGCGCGTTCTGGATCGCCTTCGTGAACACGCCGAAGCCGCCCATCGCGCTGAGCGCGGAGGCTTGGTCGCGGTCGCCGTGCGTTTCGATCTGCACCAGTTCCACCGCGCCGCACACCGGCCGCAGGAGGGCCGAAATGTGCCGCGCTTGCCACAGCGCGAGCGGGCTGCCGCGGGTTCCGAGTTTCAGCGGGTTCATAGCGTGGGTGCGTGGTTCGCGGTGAGCCAGTCGCGGAGGCGCGTTTTCACTTCGGCGGGCGGCACGGTGCCGGTTTCGAGGCGCAGCTTTTCGGCCGGATCGATCTTCGCGCGTTCGAGTGCGAGCCACACCGGGTTGAGCCGCTCCGGATCGCTCGCGAATCGCGGGAAGACGTGCCAGTGCAGGTGCGGCACGAGGTTGCCGAGCGACTCGCAGTTCAACTTGTGCGGTTTGAAACAGGCGCCGATGGCTTCGGCGAGCGTCGACATTTCGTTCAAGAACGCGGCGCGGTGCGAGTGGTGGTGCAGTTCGGTGGCGTGCTCGCGCGACACGAGCACGCAGTACCCGGTGAAAAACTGCCACGGCCCGAGTACCGCGACCGAGTGCGGGAACTGCCACACGATCTCGGCTTCGGCCCAGCCGTTCGCGCTGCCGGGCGGCGCGGCGAGCTTCCGGCAGAACGGGCAATCCGGTTGCGGGTTCATGCGAGTATGGTAGCGGAAACGCGAACGGGCGGCGCGCCGTGAAGCGCGCCGCCCGTTGGATCGAGCTTCAGCGGTTAGAAGTCGCCACCGCCGCCGTAGTCGCCACCGCCGCCGAAGTCGCCGCCCCCGCCGTAATCGCCCCCGCCGTAATCGCCGCCGCCGTAATCGCCACCGCCACCGCCGCCGGCATCACCACCGCCGTAGTCGCCACCGCCGCCGGCGTCGGTCCCGTTGTCGTAGTTGCCGGCCCCGGTGTCGCCGGTCGCGCCCGCGTCGTTGGCGTAAGCGTCGTTACCGAAGCTGCTCCCCCCGAACATGTTGTTGTACAGCCACATGCCGGCCATCGCGCCGAACATGCCGCCCATCAGCCCGCTGAAGAAGCCACCGCCGCCGCCGCCGTACCCGCCGCCACCGTACCCGCCGCCGCCGTACCCGCCGCCGCCGCCCGTAAACATGCGGATCAGGCCGATCACGAGCCACACGCCGAGCAGGACGGACAGGCCGATACACACCCAACTCATCACGCTCCGCCCGCCCACGTTTTCGTTGGCCTTCGCGGCAACCGGCTTGCCCGTGGTCGCGTTCACCACCTTGGTACCCGCGAGGTCGGTGCTGACGTACTCGGCCGCGCGAACGAGCGCCGCATCGCGGATCGCGTCGCGTTCCGCCGGCTTCTTCGCGGCCTCGATGAGCGCGCTGTTGAAGATGCGGTGCAGTTCGTTGGTGTTCGCGTTGGTGAACCCGCGCTTCAGCGTCTCCTCGTCGATGATCACTTCGGTGTAACCCGGGTTCATGCAGATCAACACGTACGGCCCCTTGGCCTTGTCACCGGTCGCCAACTTTTTCGCCCAGTTGCGGAAGAACAGCGCCTTCTGGTCCGGGTTGTACGAACCCTTCTCCGCGTCCGGGATCGCCTTAAACGTTTCGACCGTGAAGTGCAGCCCGCGGTCGAACTTCGCGGACGACAGCTTTTGTTCGGCCTGCGATTTCGCCGCTGCGGAGAACAGCCCGGCATCGTCGTACACGCGCATCACGCCGGAAATGTCCGCGGCGCGGACCGGAGTGGGTACGGCGAGCAGCGCGCCCGCCAGCAGGGCCGCGAACAGGGCCCGGCCTTTCGTCAGCAGTTTCATGGTCGCTCCTATTGGAACGCGGGTCGGTGCCCGGAACTCTCTCTGTTGCAACTATCACCGAATTCTATTCCGCCCGGTAGCCCGGTTCTTTGCAAATCGCACCGGTTTTCCCGCCGCTCTCCGGGCGGTACCGCCCCGCTATCATACCCTTACACCCGCGAGGAACCGCGCCGTCGGCGTCCGGTCCCCTGTGGCGTCCGAAGGCTATTCGTTCACCCGCGAGCGATCTTTACCGTGCCGAAACTCCGCGCGACCACAATCCTTGCCGTTCGCACCGCCACGGGTGCCGCAATCGGCGGCGACGGGCAAGTCACGCTCGGCAACATCGTGATGAAGGCCGACGCCCGGAAGATTCGCAAACTGCACGATGGTAAAGTGTTAGCCGGGTTCGCCGGGGCCGCGGCCGACGCCTTCTCGCTTCTCGAACGCTTCGAAGCCAAGCTCCGCGACTTCCAAGGCTCGGTGCCGAAGGCCGCGACCGAACTGGCGAAAGAGTGGCGCACCGACCGCATCCTGCGCCGGCTCGAAGCAATGCTCGTCGTGCTCGACCGCGACCACCTGCTGCTCATCAGCGGCACCGGCGACGTGATCGCACCGACCGACAACGTGCTGGCGATCGGGTCCGGCGGCCCCTACGCGCTCTCCGCGGCCCGCGCGCTGATGGCGCACACCGCGCTGAAGCCGGCCGAGATCGTCCGCGCCGGGCTGGAGATCGCCGGCGACCTGTGCATCTACACCAACCGCAACATCGACGTGCAAGAATTGAGTTAAGAGGGACGATCCGCAGATTTCGAGACAGAAGACGAAGAGTTTTGATCCGCAGATTTCGCAGACGAACGCAGATTTTGAAGACAGAGGACGAAGACTTTTGGACAGGATGAACAGGATAAACCGGATGAAACCAATGTCTTGAAATTCTGTTCATCTTGTTCATCCGGTCAATATTCTTCTCTGCCTTGGTTGTCAAATCTGTGTCCATCTGCGAAATCTGCGGATAACTCCTCTTCGCCCCTGCGAAAGGAACGACCGTGGCCGATTCGATGACCCCGCGCGAGATCGTCGCGGAACTGGACAAGTACATCGTCGGGCAAGCCGCCGCGAAGAAGGCCGTCGCGGTCGCCATCCGCAACCGGTGGCGGCGGCAGCAGCTCCCCGCCGAACTGCGCCAAGACGTGACGCCGAAGAACATCATCCTCATCGGGCCGACGGGCGTCGGCAAAACCGAGATCGCGCGCCGCCTCGCGGCTCTCGTCGGCGCACCGTTCATCAAGGTCGAAGCCACCAAGTTCACCGAAGTTGGTTATGTGGGCCGCGACGTGGAGAGCATCATCCGCGACCTCACCGAAGCCGGGATCGGCCTCGTGAAGGCCGAGATGCGAGTGAAGGTGCGCGAAAAGGCGAACGAGAAGGTGTCGGAGCGGTTGCTCGATCTGCTCGTGCCGATGCCGAAGAACACCCCGTGGGAACCGGAGACGGAGAAAGAGGAACTCGAGCGCCGGCAGCGCACCCGCGAGAAGATGCGCGCGAAGCTGGACGCGGGCGAACTCGAAGACCGCGTCGTGGAGCTGAACCTCGAACAGAAGGCCACGCCGGTTCAGATCTTCTCGAACCTCGGCATGGAGAACATGGACGTCGATTTGCAGGGCATGTTCGACAAGATGATGCCGAAGAACGCGCAACCGCGGCAACTGCCAGTGAAGGACGCGCGCAAGGTGCTGCTCGAACAAGAAACCGAAGCGCTCATCGACCGCGCCGCGGTGGTCGAGCAAGCGGTCGAGCGCGTCGAGAATCACGGCATCGTGTTCCTCGATGAGATCGACAAAGTGTGCGCGCCCGGCGGCGGGCACGGGCCGGACGTGTCCCGCCAAGGCGTGCAGCGCGACCTCCTGCCGGTCGTGGAAGGCACGACGGTGAACACCAAGCACGGCCCGGTGAAGACGGATCACATCTTGTTCATCGCCGCGGGCGCGTTCCACGTCGCGAAGCCGTCGGACCTGATGCCCGAACTGCAGGGCCGGTTCCCGATTCGCGTGGAGCTAACCGACCTGACGCGCGCCGACTTCCTCCGGGTGCTCACCGAGCCGAAGCACGCGCTGCCGAAGCAGTACGCGGAACTGATGCGCACGGAGGGCGTGGAGTTGGAGTTCACCGCGGACGGGTTGGAGGCGCTCGCGGACATCGCGTTCGACGTGAACCGCACGAACCAGAATATCGGCGCGCGGCGGCTGCACACGGTAATCGAGAAGGTGGTGGAGGAAGTGAGTTTCGCCGGCCCGGACCTGCCGGAGAAGCGCGTGCGCATCGACGGGGCGTTCGTGCGCGCGAAGCTCGGCCCGGTGATCCAGCGCGAAGACCTCACGCGCTTCATTTTGTAGCGGGGATTTTGCCGCACGATGAACGCAGAAAAGGCACGACCAGAGAAGAACAACAAGAGGTTTGGACGGGATTACAGGATCAAGAGGACACAGACAATTCAGACATCAGTGTGCTCTGTTGAAATGATGCGTCCCGGCGGTGATTGTTGTGGCACCGGCCTCTGGCCGGTGTCAAGAATCCTCGGACTTTGCACCGGCCAGAGGCCGGTACCACAAGAACAAACCGCATCATTTCAACAGAGCAACATCAGTGTTCAACCCTCTGTATCCTCTTCATCCTGTAATCCCGTCCAAACCTCTTCTCTTCTGTCTTCATCGTGTCTTTCTCGGCGTTCATCGTGCGGCCAAAACTCTTCTGGTTCGCGCCGCGTCTGAATTCTGGGGGTTGCGCGAGTTTCCGCACGGTGGCGGAATTCGCACTATGCTGTTATCAGAGTTGCCGTAACTCGTCACCCAGAATCCCCATCGGCGCTTGCGCCGAGAGCGCATTCCCCTTCAGAGGCACACTCATGCGGAAGTTGATCGCGGCCGGGTTGGTCGTGGCGTCGGCCGGGTTGCTCACCCTCGCGGGCACGCCGGCCCCGGCGGCGGCGCAAGAGAAGAAGGTTGCGCCGCCGAAGCACCTGTACGGGCACAACCTGCGCGTGCGCCCGGGCGGCACGCCGAACTTCGGACCGGACACGCCCCGTATCGGCGTCGAACTGTTCCAAGACGAAGCGACGAAGGCGATCATCGCGATTAGCGAAACCGGCTCGATCTCGGTGGCCCAAGCCGCGGTCGGCGGCGCGGCGGTGGCCACGGACAAAACGTGCAAGTGGCTCACCGCGCACGACCTGAACTGCCGCAAGGCGGGCGAATCGGACTTCACGCAGAAGACCAAGAAGTGGGGCGTGGAACTGTTCCAAGACAAGGGCACCAACCGCCTCCTGTACGTGTGCGAGTCGGGGTCGATCGCGCTCGCGCCGGTGCCGGGCGGCCTCGTGGTCGATCGCGGGCCGAAGTGGTTCCACGGCATGGAACCGAAGGTGCGCGCGCCGGAGCAAGAGAAGTTCGACAGCGCGAAGAAGTTCGGCGTGGAAATCTTCAAGGACGAGAACACCAACGGGCTGCTGTACATCACCGAAACCGGCGCGATCGCCCCCGCGACCTCGGCCGCGAGCGCCCCGGACCAGAAGAACTTGAAGGCCCCGAAGACGCAGTACGGGCTGATCTTGCGCGTGCGCGGCGGCGACGAGCCGAACTTCACCGACAAGACCAAGCAGATGGGCGTGGAAGTGTTCGAGGACCCGAACGTGAACACGCTGTTCTACATCACCGAAGCCGGGTTCGTGACGGCGTGCCCGTACACCGGGAAGTTCGTGGCCGACGCGAAGGGCGTGACGTGGCGCGGCGCGCTGGCCCTGCGTGCCCGCAAGAGCACCGAGAACGACTTCGACAAGGCGAAGAAGTACGGCATCGAAGTGTTCGAGGACAACCGCACCGGCAACCTGCTGTTCGTGAGCGAAACCGGCTCCGTCGCCGTGCTGCCGAAGTAGTGATGCGGGGTTTTGCCGCACGATGAACGCAGAGAAAGACACGATCCGAACAAGACCGAAAACAACTGGGCCACAAAAACGCCCAAAAGAAACAAAAGAAGGCAGAAGAGTTGAGTTCAAAACAACTCTGTCTTTGCCTTCCTTTGTGTCTCTTGTGCCTTTTTGTGGCTAATCCCTCTTCTGTCTTTGTCTGATCGTGTCTTTGTCTGCGTTCAGCGTGCGGCAAAAATCACTTCTTCTTCCCGTCGACGGTTTGGAGCGGGAAGTCCGCGCTCGGGGTGTGCTCTTCCCGCATCCGCTTTTCGAGGCGCGCGAGCACTTCGGGGAACTTCGCGCTCACGTCTTCCTTCTCCGATTCGTCCTTCGCCAAGTGGTACAACTCGGTTTTTACGAGTCCCTTGCCAAGGTCTTGGCGCACGGCCTTCCACTCGCCTTCGATCACCGCTTGCTGGCCGCCGTAGCCGGAGAACTCCCAATACAGGAACTCGTGTTCCGCTTGCTTCTGGCCGAACGGCAGGAGCATCGGGCGGAACGAGATGCCGTCGAGGTTCTTCGGCACCTTCGCGCCCGCGAACTCGCACAGCGTCGGCAGCACGTCTGGGAAGTACAACGGTTGGTTGTGAACGGTGCCGCGCTTGATGCGCGTGGGCATGTACGCGATGAACGGTACGCGGATGCCGCCCTCGTACAGGCTGCCCTTCAGCCCGCGGAGCTTCCCCGCGGAGTTGAAGAACGTGGAATCCGCACCGCCGACGTTGTGCGTCGGGCCGTTGTCGCTGGTGAACAGCACCAGCGTGTCTTCGTCCAGTTTCAGTTCCTTCAGCTTGTCCACGACGCGGCCCACGGTGCGGTCCATGCGCGTGACCATCGCGGCGTAGCCCGCGTGCGGGGCCAGGTGCGGCTGGTAGCCCTTCTTCCCGTCGTAGGCCGGGTCGTCGCCGAGTTTGCCCTTGTACTCGTTCAGCGAATCGTCCGGCACCTGCACCGCGACGTGCGGCACCGTGAACGGCAGGTACAGGAAGAAGGGTTTCGCCTTGTTCGCGTCGATGAACTCGAGCGCTTCGGCCTCGAACAGGTCTTGCGTGTACTGCTTACCGGTCTTGCCGTCGTTGTCCTTCAACTCAACGCGCTTGTCGTTGCGGTAGACGTAGGTGGGATAGTGGCTGTGCGCGTGGCGCTGGCAGTTGTAGCCGAAGAACAGGTCGAACCCGTGCTTCAGCGGCGACCCGTCGGTGTCCCACATGCCGAGGCCCCACTTGCCCATCGCCCCGCACACGTAGCCTTGGGCCTTGAGAACGTCCGCTATGGTCGTGTCGTCCTTCTTGATCGGGAACTGCCCTTCCGGTTGCGCCTCTTTGTTGTTGCGGACGGTGGCGTGGCCCATGTGCTTGCCGGTCATTAGCGCGCACCGCGACGGCGCGCACACGGCGTTGCCCGAGTAGAAGCGCGTGAACTTCGCGCCGCCGGCCGCGAGCTTGTCGATGCTCGGCGTCTTGATCTTGGTCTGTCCGTAGCAGCCCAACTCGAAGCAGCCCAAATCGTCCGCTACGATGAGCACGATGTTGGGGGGCCGCGACGTGTCGGCGGCGCGGGCCGGCGCGGCGAACGAGAGCGCGAGCGCGCAAGCGAGAGCGCGAAGCATGGCGGCGTTCCGTGGGGTGTGCCCGACAGTGTCGGCGCTCGGCCCGCGAAGTCAACGGCAAAGCGCTACACGATTACGTACAAGTTCGGGCGCGCGGTCTCGAGCTTCTTTTCGAGCCGCGCGGACCCGTCGAGCCAGCACTCGCCGAGGTTCGGTAGCACCGCGGGGTCCGCGAGCGCGTTCAGAGCCGCGGGCTTGTAGTCGTTCCCGTCGATGCGCAGGTCTACCACGTTGCTCAGGTGCGGCGAAGCGAGGAGCGCCTTCACACCGGCATCGCCGATGCTGCAACCGTCGACGTTGAGCCGCGTGAGGCCCGCGAGCGCCGGGTTCGCGGCCAGCGCCTTCGCACCGGCGTCGCCCAGCGGCCACCCGTGGAGGTTCAGGTGCCTCAATGGCGCACTCAGCGCGGCGGCGAACGCGGCCACATCCGCTTCGGTCGCTTTACGCTTCAGCGACGAACCGAGATCGAGAACGGTGAGCGCCGGGAACCCGGTGGCGAGCGCCATCAGCCCGCCCTTCCCGAAACTGTTGTCGCCGAGGTGCAAGTGCCGCAGTTCGCGCGCGACCGGGTGCGCCGCGAGCGCCTTCACCCCCGCGTCGCCGATTTGGTTGCTCGCGAGGTCCAGCACGCGGAGGCGCTCGACCCATCCGCCCTTCAGCAACTCTTTCAGGTCATCGTTGCGTGCAGTGCTCGCGTTGTGAAACTCGACAAGCGCCGGGAACTTCGCCTTCGCGAGCGCCTTCGCGCCCGTGGCTTTCAGCGCCCCACCGAAGTACAACCGGGCGAGCGCCGGCCACTTTCCTGCGGCGAACTTCAAAGTTCCGGGTGGCGAGAGACCCGACAGGTCCAGTGTGCGCAACTCTTTGGACGCGCCCATTGGGACTAGGATTGCGGCGGCTTCGTCGGAGAGGTCGGTGCTAAAGAACCGGAGGCAGTGGAACCACGCTGACTCCGCCAGTTTCGTGACCGCCGCCGCTGAGACGCGCAGGTAGCCGACCGTTAACTGCCTAAGTGAGTCAAATGCGGTCGCGCGAGCCAGCGCGCGCACCGCGGGTTCGGGCATCACGCCGGACAAGGACAGGCTCTCCAGTCCGCAAGCGTTCGCGTTCTTGCCAAGCGATTCGTAAAACGTGCCGGCGCGCTCGTGCGAGTCGCCGCCCTCAATCAGCGGGCTGATTGCGAGGCCGCGCAACCGCGCGCACACGGGTGCCCCAAGAAGTTGCGTCAGGTGCACTTCGGGGGTGCTGTACGGTCGGAACCCGCGGACCGTCGTTTCGCTCATCAGTTGCGTGAGGTCGCGGGTAACGCGCGCGACTGCGTCTGCTGTCCAGTGGGTACCTGATGTTTGGCACGCGATGAAATACGGAAATCCGCGGCGGAACGGTTCGTCCCTCGTGCCGAGCAGGTCGTTCCCAAAGTAGAAGTCTTCGAGGGTGTTGCCGACGCGCGTGAGGTGCCGGTGCTTCAGCAGGCACGCGAGTTCCGCTTGCCGCTCGCGCAGGTCGAGCCAGTTCGGGGCGGCCGGCGACAGGTCCGCGAGCCGGCACTGCACGCGAATCCATTCGGCGCGCACCGGGTCGCCGTGGTCGTCGAGCCAGTCGGCGTAGGCGAGCCGCGGCGTGTCTTCGTCGGTGCGGGCGCGCACCGCGGCTTCGAGGTCGGCGTTCGCGGGATACGTCATGGCGAGTCTCCGTAGCCCGCGGTTGTTTTCAGAGTAGTAGGCACGCACCCCGTGGCGACGTTAAGGGTTGGGCCGCC
>JALHNS010000063.1 GCA_022843445.1 Gemmata sp. | reverse complement strand
GCCAGCTCGGCGCGGCGCGGGTCGGTCGCGCTCAGCCGCTCGAGTTCGATCTGGGCGCGCACGAACTCGGCCCGCGGGGCGTCGCCGCTCTCGTCGAGCGCGTCGGCCAGCACGAGCCGCACGGTGCGATCGGCGGGGGCGGCGAGCACGGCCGCGCGGAGCGCGGCTACGGTGTCGGACATGGGAAGGGCCGCGCGGCGGAGGGACCGCGTTCAGCGTACCGCGCGGCGGGCCGGCGGTCACGGGGCGCAGGTCAGCACGGCGAACTCGGCTTCGAGCCGCTCGGCCAGTGTGGCGCGGCGCGCCGCGTCCGGTTCGTTCCGCTGCACGCGCTCGATGGCGTGGAGCGCGAACAGGTGCCGCTCGGTGGGCTGCGGCCCGTGAACGTTCTCCAGCAGGTAGCAGTAGCCGGGGATCGGGGCGAGCGCGTCGCGCATCTCATCGGCCGCGGTCGCGAGGTCGATGGTGCCGGCGGCGAGCGCTGCGGCGCACTGGTTCGCGCGCCGCCGGCGCTCGGCGCACCGGTCGGCGTGCGCGTCCATCTCCTCGGTTTCGGTGACCGCGCGCGCGTGGTCGGCCCGCGCCGCGGGCGCGTTCCACACGTCGGCCCCGACCGAGGCGGCCCACTGAGGCGCGACGGCGTTCACCGCCACCAGCCCCGCGGCGAGCGCGAGCAGGGTGGCGACGGAGGCGGCACCGGGGCGGCGAACGGCGGTCATGTGAGTTCCTCTCTCTCGGTGTGAACGGCCCGCGCGGCGCGCCGGGGCGGCGCACTTCGGCGGGGTGGGAGAGGAGGAGAACGCGAACCGACTAGCGGGCCGACCGCATGCGGTTCAGTTGCGCGCCGAGCCGCTCGGCGAGGGCGGTGCGGTGCTCGGCGGGCACGCGCGCTTGGCAAAACGAGATCACGTTCCGGGCCAACTTCTCTTCGTCGGTGTCGCCGGCGTAGGTGGCGCGAATCACGGCCATGCACTGCGGGCGCGTGGCGTTCAGTTCGGCGAACCGCGCGGTGGCGGCGGCGAGGTCGCACCGCTCGGCGAGCACGTCGGCGATAATGGCCTCTTTCACCGCGATCCGGTGCCGCACGTCGTCGCTCTCGGCCGCGAGTTCGTGGTCGCGCTCCTCGGCCGCATCGACCTTCGCGCTCAGATCCGGCAGGTTCCACACGTCCAGCCCGACGGCCTCGGCCCACCGCGGGCTGGCGACCGCCGCGACCGCAACCACCACCGGGACCAGACCGACCAAGTACCACTTGACCACGGCATCGGCTCCGAGTTCACCGGTCGGAACGCGCGGCGCGCACCGGTCCCGTCGCGCCGGGCGGCGCGAAAGCGGGAGGGAAGGCACGCGGGCTACGGTAAGCGCGTGCCGTGAGGGTCGAACGGGCCGCGGGTGAACGGCTCAGGAAACTTGCGTTCCGCTGGTTGTTCACCGCGCCCACACGGGTTCGCGCGCTCGCGACGAGCACGGGGCCGTGTTTTTGCTGGAGGACCGCTCGCCGCGCCCCGGTGTTCCAAGCCGGGGCACCACTCGCGGTAGGGGTGGGAGTTCTGCTCTCGTCGTCGCCCGCGAGTAGTTCCGGCTACCCGCGAACGGTCTTACACCATCTACCTAATGCAACACCGGGGCCAGTGCGCCGGTTCCGGTTCCGAATCGCGAAAATTGTTGTTTTTCTAGCGGATCGGAACCGCTGAATTTTCGAGCCTCGCGCGAACTTCGCGCCGCACTGCCCACGTTCGGGGCGTCGGTGCCCACATCCGCGACACTGTGCAACACACGTTCAACCGCTCAACCCTTCGCCTACAGTTTTCAGGTCCGCGCGCTTGCCCTCGTAGCTTTCCGCGAAGGCAAGCACCGCGGGGTCCGGTTGTGCGCCTTCGGCGGCGCAGGCCATCGCGTACACGGCCGGCCACCAGTTCTCGTGTTGCGTTAAGCCGCGCTCCTTCACGGTCGCCCAGTTGCTCAGCACCTTCGACCACGCCGCGTCGCCGTAATCGAGCGCCTCCTTCAGCGAGGCGAACTTGGGGACGTACCACGACCGCCCGATTTGCGCGTGCAGCACTTCGTCGGCCCAGTCGAAGTCTTGCAGCGTCGCCATCAGCGGGATGCCGGACTCTTGCGCGACCTCGAACTCGTACCGCTTCCCGGTGCGCGGCATCAGCCCTTGTTCGATGAAGAACAGCACGCCGTGCGCTTCGTCCGGTGTGCATTCGGTGTTCAGCCGGTACGACCAGTTGAAGGTGATGCGGGCCTTCGTCCAATCGACGCCGAGCGCGACGAACCCGACTTCGCCCATCATCGCGTGCCGGGCTTCGTCCCAGAGCTGCCGGCTCATGTCGCGGTAGTAGCCCCACGGCTTGCCCGGCGTGCGCGTGATGATGCTCGCCATCATCTCCGGCACGTCGATCTCGCGCAGCCGCTTGTAGAGCATCATCAGGGCTTTCGCGCGCGCCGGTTTGGTCTCGTCGTAGAGGAACGCCTCCGCGTTCACGCCCTGATTCCACGGGTCCGCGAACCGCTCGTCGCGCCGCGGGATGGGATCGTAGGCGTAAGGCGCGGCGGAGTAGCGGCGCGGGGGCTCGTGATTCTGCAGGGCTGGATCGCGTCGCGTGCCGCCCAGACCCTTGGCGTGTGTCGCGAGTTCGTCAAGGATGTTGAGCCAACCGCGCAGTTCCTTGCGCTTCTCCTGATCGACAAGCGCTTCGGTTGCCCGATAGCCCCAATCCGACATGTCACCCACTTCCAAGAGCGCGAAGCGCAATACGCGGCGACTCGGAGCGTCCGTCAGCGGGTTCGTGGCTTCGCTGTACTCCTCAATCGCGCTGTACAACTCTTGAATCGCGTACCAGTAAACCCCTGCCAACAGTTCTTCCGTTGTGCGCGAGGCGAGAATCTCGTCGAAGTACGCCTCCAGCGCCGGGTGCGGCACTTCCTCCAACCCCAGCGGCGGTTCGCGCATCTCGCCGATGCGCGTGCGCAGTGCGGTCGCGTGTTCGGCACACAGGTATGCGTGGTGCGCGAAGGCGGTCTTCAGCTCGTAGATCGGTTCCGCGGTGATGCGGGCCGTGAGAATCTGGTGCAGTCGCTTGAAGCAGTAGTGAAACCGCTTCAAGCGGCGCACGCACTCTTCCACCGAGAGGCCGGGCTTGGCCGCCTCTTCGAGCGTGCACAGCCCGGCGAGCGGCGGGAGGTTCTTGTAGGGCGCGTAGCCCGCGAGCGGGGTCGGCATGGTGCGGTCACAGTTGCGGGACGAGCGATTGGTAGGGTTCGTCGCAGGCGTCGGTCACTTCGCGGGCCGCGAGCAGCGCGGGCAGCGTCACGCCCATCAGGATCGCGTACACGCTCATGTTCACCACCGCGAACAGGACGCGGGTGAACATGTTCAGGCCCGCGCCGGTTTCGATCACCGTCGCCACGAACGCGAGCATGAGCGCCGCGACCAGCACCGGCCCGCCGGAGACGTAGCCCGCGGCCCGCGTGCACTTGTGCGCCAGTTCGTTGTCCAGCGCCGAGCGCGCCAGCGACGACAGCAGCATTAGGATGAGCACCGTGCGCACCATCTCCAGCAGCCCGGTGAACATCGAGAGCGCGAGCGGGTCGCTGGGCGTCGCGCCTTGGTCGTACGGGTACGCGACGGCGGTCAGGTAGAACATGGTGGCGTCGAGCCGGGTGGCGAGCATGGACCAGCGGCCGAACTGGTTGTCGCCGGTGGCGCGGTCGATCTCGCGGCCCACGGAATACTCGGCGTTCTGCGCGACGAGGGCGATCAGGAACACGAGGTGCAGCACGACGGCCGACACCGCGGCCCAGCCGAACCCGTAGTGGCCCGGTACCGGCGGCCCGGTGAGGCACAGCACCGTGCCCACTGCGGAGAGCACCCAACCGGTCGTTCCGCACAGTCCGGCGAGCGCGAGGAACACCGGTTGCGGCTTGATCGACTTCGAGAGGCCGCTCTGGAAGAAGAACGCGATGATGAGCAACATTGAGACCATGAACAGCGCGAACGAGATGAAGACGAGGCGCGCCCCCCACGCGGCGCGGTCGAACGCGGCGCGGCGGGCGGCCTTTTCTTCGGGCGGTAGGTCTTTGTCGGAGCGCGCCCGCGCGGCCCGGCGCGCCTTGCGGGTGCGCCGGTTGTCCTCCTCCGTCACCGGGTCGAAGTCGCGGTTCTCGTCTTTCGCCTCACCCTTCTCGCCCCTCTTCTTCGCCTCCGGGGCGCGCTTTGTGGGGCGCGCGTCTTCGTCTCGCGGGCCCTCGCGCCGCTTGCGCGCTTTCGGCGGCGGTGCGGGTTCGTCTTCCGCCCCTTCCGCCGGTGGCGCGCCGGCAGCGGGCGCGAACACCGTTTTGCAGGCGGCGCACCGCACTTTGGCGGCGGTGCCGTCGGGCACCTCGAGTCCGCTGCGGCACATCGGGCAGGTGAGCAGCACGGCGCGGCCCCTTTCGCGCTACGCGCGCCGGTCGCAGGCGTCGCGGGTTTGGCTCGCGGCACCGGCGGCTAGGAACATGGACCACGCGAACCCGGTGTAGGTGAGGATGACGATCTTGAAGAACGGGCTGATGCGCCCGCCCTTCGCCATCTCCATAATCACGATCAAGAGCGTGAGCACGATCGCGCCGATGCCGAGCGTCGCGCCGAGGCTCAGCGCGCCCATCGTGGCGCGCTGGCCGGCGTCGCCGTCGCGGGCCGCTTCCGCGGTGGCCCTGACCGCGAACATGCCGACGACGTGCCGCAGCACTTCAAAAATGGCCGCGAACAGGAGCAGCAAGAAGTCGGCGTCTTTGAACACGCGCGCGCCGTAGATGAGGATCGCGGGCACGGCCTCCAAGATCCCCATCGAACCGGACATGAACATCCACCGCGGGTCGCCGAGCACCCCGCGGTCGATGAACGGCAGGCCCTTCCCGGCGTTCGTGAACACGATGATCATCAGCGTGAGGTGGACGAGCGCCATGACCGCGGCGGCGATGCAGGTGCCGCGCGCCTTCTGCGGCCCGGCGCACATCATGCCGAACCCGACGAGGCCGAGCACCCACCCGCCGGTGCCGAGCAACCCGGGCAGCACCATGAGGATTTCGGCCGTGTCTTGGCCCATCCCGCCGAGACCCATGCTCGATCTGGTGTTCACCATGATGAACGCGATGAACAGGTACAGTGCGATGAGCGCGTAGGCCGCGAGGTTCAGCCAGAACGCGATGCTGGCGAGCCGCGCGCCGTTCTTCGCGGTGCGAAACGCCCCGGCGCTCTTGTTCGCGGGCTTCCAATCCGGGAACCCGTCGTCGTCGTCGCTGCGGCGCTTCTTTTTCTTCTTCTTCTTGGGCCGGTCGTCTTCGTCGTCCTCGTCGTCCTCGTCGTCTTCGCGGCCCTTCTTCTTGGGCTTCAGGACGGCGCGCGAAATCTCGTTGCCCTTCTCGTCGAACTCGATGATCTCGATTTCCTCGTCGTCGTCGGTGCGGGCCGCGGCCTTTTTCTTTTTGGGCGCGTCGTCCACCACCTCGAATTCGGGTTCGGCGCTCTTCGCGGCCGGTTTGGGCGCGGGCTTGGGGGCCGGCTTCGGCGCGGGCTTGGGTGCCGGCGCGGCGTCCTCGACCACCTCGAACGCGGGCTTGGGCGCGCCGACCGCGAACACCGCGGCGCACTTCGGGCACTTGGTGTTGCCGCTCGCCCCGTCGGGGATTTTGAGCTTCGTGGGGCACTTGGGGCACTGAACGACGGGCACCGCTCGATCCTCGCGCGGGAGGGGCGTTGGGAGATGGGGTAGTTGTACCGCGGCGCGCGCGAAATGAGCAATGCCGGAAGTGCGGCGGATTGTAACGAAGAACGCCCGCGGCACGTGTGCCGCGGGCGTTCTCGGTTCGCCGGGTGCGTTAGTCGGCTTTCGGCAACTTGTCGGTCTTCGGGGCGTCGGCCTTCTTCCCGTTCACCACGGACATGATGTCGTCCACGCTCTTGCTGCCGCCCGAGGTCGCCGTGCCCTTCTCGTGAACCTTGGGCATCAGGTTCAGCTTCTCGCGCTCGACGGCCACCTTGTTGTTGAGCGCTTGCAGGTCTTCCTTGATCTTCGCCAGCCGGGTGCCGTCGGTCTGGTACTTGCTCTGCATTTGAGCCAGTTTCAGTTGGTTCAGTTCGGCTTCGGCGGCGTCCACGGCCGCGGCCAGCGCCACCTTCTGGGCCTTCAGTTCGTCCAGTTGCTTCTCGAGGGCGTCGCGCACCTTGGTGCGGTTGGCGAGGGTGGTCTCCAGCGCCTCCAGCGATTTCTGGGTCGCCGCGTACAGGTTCGCGTCGGCTTCCAGTTCGGCCTTCGCGGTCTCGACGCTCAGGCGGCGGCCGCCGAAGGTGACGTACCCTTCCGCACCCTTGATCGCGGCGGCGCGCGTTTCGAGGTCGTTCTTGCTGGCGCTCTGCTTGGCGGTCAGTTCGGCCACCTTGTCGCTGAGGTTTCGCACTTCCACGCGCTCCTTGGCGACGTGGCTCACCGCGGTCATCACGTCCTTGTCGAGTTGCTTCAGCTCGCTGCGGAGCCGGACGATCTCCTTCTCCGGCGGGATCGCGGCTTCGGCCCGTTCGCGCAGGCCGTCCACTTCCGTGCGCACGTAGGAGCCGATCTTCGTGTTCTTGAGGGCGGCGACGGCGACGAACCCGATCACCCCCAGAATGACCATCTTCTTCAACATCGCGGTACCTCAGTAGGAGGGTTGGGGCGGTTCGCCGAGAACTCTCTGGCTCCTGCCGCCGTAAAGTGTGTTCGCCGCCCGGCGGTCGCCATTTTGTCAGATTCGCGCGGAAAATCACTACAGAAGAAAAATCCCCCCCGCGGCGCGCCGGTGCGAACCCCGCGGGTGCGCCGCAAGTGATTGCCGAGGCGTCGTTTAACTGCGAAGGGCCGCCATGACCGAACCGCGAACGGGCGCGTCGCGCCGGGCCGACATTTCTCCCGAATTGCTCGCCAAACTGAACGCGGGCACCGAACAGACCGCGACGCTCGCCGAAGGGCTGGCGGTCGATTTCGCGCTGCTGCTGAAGGCCGCCGTGCCCGACATCGACGCCGAATCCCTCGAGTTGGTCCGCGGGATGGCGGGCGAGGGCGTGACGCGCCGCATGGACGCGGTCGGCGAAGTGCTGCTGCGGCACGCGGGCGTCGCGGGCGCGGCGGCTCTGGCCGCGCACCGCGCCGACACGGTTCGCGGGTGGGCGTGCTACGTCGTCGGCCGCGCGCCGAAGTTGAAGCTGAAGGCGCGGCTGGAACTGATCCGCCCGCTGGCCGACGACTCGCACTTCGGGGTGCGCGAGTGGGCGTGGATGGCGGTTCGCCCGCACCTCGCGGCCAACGTCGGCCACGCGGTTGCCGCGCTCGTGCCGTGGGTGCAACACGCGTCGCCGAACGTGCGCCGGTTCGCCATCGAGGCGACGCGCCCGCGGGGCGTGTGGTGCGCGCACATCGCCGCGCTGAAGGACAACCCGGAGCAGGCGCTGCCGCTGCTGAACCCGCTGAAGGCGGACCCGGCGAAGTACGTGCAAGATTCCGTCTCCAACTGGCTGAACGACGCGGCCAAATCGCAACCGCAGTGGGTGCGCGACTTGTGCGCGCGCTGGCGCGCCGAATCCGACAGCGAAGCGACGGCGCGCATCTGCTCGCGCGCGTTACGAACCGCGGGCGCGGCGGGGTAAACTGAGCCGCGAAGGGAGAACGCGAGGAGCACCGCGACGACATCCGCCGAGCCGGTTCCGCGCCTGCGCGACGGCGACCGCCTGAGCGTGCCGGAGTTCCTGCGCCGCTACGCCGCCGCCCCGGTGGTGCGGTCCGCGGAACTCATTCAAGGCGTTGTGGCGATCTCAAGGCGGCGCAGAACTCGGAATGGTATCGAGTTCGCTTCACCCGGTCTGTCGGTCGCGGTTGCCGAATCCGTGTGCGCGCTAAACGCGATCTTGTGCGGTTACGCCGCTCGCACTCTCGGCACACGAGCCACAGCGCGCGTCACGCTCAACCTCAGCGCGCGCGGCGCTGGAACCGGACGGCACGTTACGAATACTCGGGGACCGCGGCGGGAAGGCGCGCGTGGGCGACGACGGTGCCCGAACACGCGGCGTTCGGCGCGCGATTACAGGCAGCGGCACCGAAGGCGTAGCGCGCCCGTGCGGGCGGGCCTTCAGCCGTACAGCCACACGTCGACCGTTTCGCCCGCGGCCAGTTCGGCGCGGTTCGCGGGCACCAGCACGAAGCCGTCGGCTTCGACAACCGTACTCAGTTTCGACGCTCCGCCACTCGGCAGCGGTTCGGCGGAGCCGTCGGCGCGGACGCGGACGCGCACGTAATCCACTCGCCCCACCGCCGACGGAACTTCGGCGGACAGCACCGCTCTCTGGCGCGCGTACGGCAAATCCGGTGCGCGCCCGCCGAGCTTGCGCACCGCGCGCGACGCGAACAGGTCGTAGGCGCACAGGCACGCCACCGGGTTGCCCGGCAGCAGGAACACCGGTTTGCCGCGTACGAAGCCGATTCCGGTGGGCGACGCGGGGCGCACCGCGATGCCGTGAACCGCGAGTTCGCCCAGCGCCGCGACCGCGAGCGGCGAGTGGTCCTCGCCGCCCACCGACGTTCCGCCGGTGACGAACACCACGTCGGCTTCGTCGCACGCGCGCGACAGCGCGTCGCGGGTGCGCGCGAAGTCGTCGGGGACGTAGCGCGTCGGGAGTGCAATCGCGCCGTCGCGCGCGGCGAGCGCCGCGAGCATCGGCGAGTTGCTGTCCGCGATGCGAAAACCGCTCGGCACCGCACCCGGCGGCAGCAGTTCGTTCCCGGTCGCCAGCACCGCGACCACCGGCCGGCGCACCACCCGAACGCGCGCCGCGCCAATTGCCGCGAGGATGCCCGCGTCTTGCGGGCGCAGCGCGCGCCCGGCGGGCAGCACCTCCGCGCCCCGGGCCACGTCTTCGCCGACGCGCGCGACGTGCTTGCCCGCGGGTACCGACTCTTTCGCGCGAACGCTCGCTTCGCCGGCCTCCGCGCGTTCCACCATCAGCACCGCGTCGGCCCCGGCCGGCACCGGCGCGCCGGTCGTGACGCGCACCGCTTCGCCCGCTTCGAGCGCGCGCGCGAACGGCTTCGCCGGCAGCGCCGCACCCACCAGCGCGAGCGCGCGGCCGTCGGTTTCGCACGCGCGGAGCGCGAAGCCGTCCATCGCGGAGCGCTCGAACGCGGGCACGTTGGTCGCGGAGCGCACCGGTTCGGCGAGGACGCGCCCCGCGGCTTCCGCGAGCGGCACGCTCTCGCTCGGCAGCCGTTCGGCGCGCGAATCGATGACCGCGAGCGCGGCGTCGACCGGCGCTCGCGCGCCGAACCCGCGGTCCCGCACGTCGGTGAAACCCGGCTTGCTCATCCCGCCACCCGCACAACCGGTGCAACCCGAATTCGTTCGCCAGTTTCGCCGACCGGCACAACCGCCCGCCTCGCGGGGGAAACCGCGCGGTTTCCCTCAAGCCCGCGCGCGGTCGCGCGCAACCCCGACCTACAGTTTCGTGTCAAGTGCGCGAAGTCGCCCTCAGCGCCCCCGACGGAGCCAATCGTGTTCACCAAGCGTTTCGTGCTGTTCGTGCTCGCGTTCCTCGCGGCGGTGCCGGTGTCCGGGTGCGGGTGCCGGCGCAACTGCAACTCGAGTGGCAGCTTCGCGCCGCCCCCGTGCTGCCCCGGCACGAGCGGCGCGCTGCCCCCGGGCGCGGTCCCCGCGCCGTAAGGCGCGGCCGCACCACCGCTACGACCGTACCGCCTTCGCCGACCCGACGGGTTTGCCCCGTCGCGCGTTCCCTTTCAAGTTTACCCGCCTTTCCGGTGATTCTGTTTCGTGCCGGTTGCTCGGCCCGCGCGCCCGCGCACAATTCGTGCGTCGGCAGCGGATCGCCGCAGCCCGTTCGTAACGGAGTATCACCATGAAGAAGCGCCACTCGTTCGCCGCCTTCGCTCTCGCGGTACTCGCCTTCGGCAGCGGGTGCGGCTGTCACCCGGTCCAGCGGTTTCGCGCCGCGTTCCCGTGCGCGCCGTGCGCCGTTCACCGCCCGATCGTTCACCACCGCGTCCCGCTCGCGTCGCCCGGCGTTCCGCTCGTGGGCGCCCCGTGCCACGGGTGCGCCCCGGCCCCGGTTCACGGCACGCCGGTCGGCTTCGGTCCGGTCGGGCACGGCGACCTGTTGCCCGTGACCGGGCCGATTCCCGGCATCCCGACGTACACCGGCCCCGGCTTCGGCGTGCCCACGTTCGGCAGCCCGATGCCGATTACGCCCGGCCCGATGGTGATTCCGAACAGCGAACTCCCGGCCCCGATGCCCGCGCCGAAGGGGCCCGGTCAGTGATTGCTGGCGAGCGGCCGGCGTGAGCCGGCCGGTTCTTTCTCTCGCTCCGAACCACCGGCCGGCTCACGCCGGCCGCTCGCCTTTTGCGACTTCGCTTTTCGCCTTCTCTTCGGCCGAACTGCCCCGCAGGTACAGCGGTTCCAGCGCGAACAGCTCCTCGCGCGACAGCGGCTTCACCCGCATCCCGACGGCGAACGCACTTTCCGCCCGCGCCTCGCGGTCGGCCTCTGGCACGCGCGGGCAATCGAGCGGAACGCGCGAGTCGTACACCGCGACGCCCGGCCCGCTCGCCCACGCGCCCTTCGGCAACCACTTCAGCCACTCGCTCGCCGCGACGATGCGCAACTCTTGGAACGGCACCCACCCCGCGGCCGTGCGGTCGAACCGCTGCGCGTACACCTGCTCTTGCAGCGCGTCGGCGATCACCCACACGCTCTGCGCGTCCGCCGGTGCTTGTTCGGCGATGGCCGCGAACGTGTCGATGGTGCGCAGCTCGCACCCGAGCGCGTACGCGAGCGCCTTCGCGGTGGAAAGCCCGACGCGCAGGCCCGTGTAGCTGCCCGGCCCGCGGCCCGCGATCACGCCCGTGAGGTCGCGCGGGGCGAGCGATTCCGCTCGCAACATCGCGTCGATGGTGGGAACGAGTTCGCGCGCGTGCCGCCGGGCGGTGTCTAATTCGGCGCGCCGCACGATTGCCCCCTCGCGCGCCAACCCGACGCGCGCGACGCGGCCGGAGTTTTCCAGAATCAGCCAGTTCCCGCTCATGCGCTTCCCACTTGCGTTCGCGGACCGCACAATGTGTGAATTCTAGTCGCACGGGGGAACAGGAATGTCCGAACCGGCGAAGATGCACATCGACGGCGCGTCGCGCGGGAACCCCGGGCGCGCGGCCTACGCGGTCGTTCTGGCGCGCCCCGGCCACGCGGTGGTGGAAGAGGCCGACGCGATCGGCACCGCGACCAACAACGTCGCCGAATACACCGCGCTCATCAAGGGGCTGGAACTGGCGCACGAACTCGGTGTCACGCACCTCGCCGTGTTCAGCGACAGCGAACTGATGGTGAAACAGATGAACGGCGAGTACAAGGTGAAGCACGCGGACATGCGCCCGCTGTACGAGCGCGCCTGCGCGCTGCGCGCCAAGTTCGCGCAAGTGACGCTCACGCACGTGCGCCGCGAACAGAACGCGCGCGCCGACCTGATCGGCAACGAAGCGCTCGACGGGAAGCCGCGGAAGCGCGGCGGCTCACCTACCCCCCCGGCCCCCCTCCCTAAAGGGAAGGGGGAGGGCGCGTCACTTCGTGACGCTTGCGAAGACAGAGCGAACGCTGTGCCCGCGAGCGCAGCGAGCGGCCTCTCCCCCCTTCCCTTTAGGGAGGGGGTGCCGGGGGGGGGAGGTGTGTCAGATCACGCCGTCCGCCCCGACGCGCTGCAGTGCCTCGCGGACGCGGCGCGGCACTGGGCCGAGCACGGCCTGAAGGGACTGCCGCCGGAAGCCGTGTGGGAACAACTGTGGTCGCTCATCGAAGACGCGGGCCTTCTGAAGAAGAAAGCGAAGTGACATGCCGGACCTCCTGTACTTCGATTCGATCACCGACGCGGAACTGCCGCTCGTCGGCGGGAAGGGCCTCAGCCTCGGGAAGACCGCGCGCGCCGGGCTACCGGTGCCACCGGGGTTCGTCGTCACAACGCGCGCGCACAAGCGGCTCGCGGAGAAAGGACTGCGCAGCGATTCGGACCTCACAGGCGCGATCAGCGTGGCACTGCTCTCGCTGGGCGACGGCCCGGTCGCGGTACGTTCGAGCGCCACGGCCGAAGACTCGGCCGACACCAGTTTCGCCGGCCAGCAAGAAACGCTCCTCGGCGTAACGGGCACCGGCGCGGTGCTCGACGCCATCGAGCGGTGCTGGCGCTCGCTGTTCACCGCGCGCGCGGTCGCGTACCGCGAGCGGCAGAACGTGGACGCGCGCGAAGTTGCAATGGCCGTGGTGGTGCAGGTGCTGGTACCGGCGGAAGTGGCGGGCGTGCTGTTCACCCGCGACCCGCTCGACGCGAGCGGCGGGCGCATGCTGGCCGAAGCGTCGTGGGGGTTGGGCGAAGCGGTCGTGTCCGGGCGCGTGCAACCGGACCGCTTCGCACTCGACCGCGCCACCGGTGCGGTGCTCGACAAGCAGCTCGGCTCGAAGGCGCTTCGCATCAGCGCCGCGGGCGAAGAGCACACGCCCCCGAACCTTCAGCGCGAATTCTGCCTCAGTGACGACGCACTGTCACGGCTCGCGGACCTCGGGCGCAAGGTGGAAGCGTTTTACGCCGACCCGCGCGACGTGGAATGGGCCTACGCCGGCGGCACCTTCCACCTGCTGCAAGCGCGGCCGATCACGGTTGCGAGCGCCGCGGAGCGCGAAGACGCGCGCACGGCCGCGATCAACGACCTGCGCGCACTCGCGGACCCGCGCGGCACGGTGTGGGTGCGCTACAACCTGAGCGAAGTGCTGCCTGAGCCGACGCCGATGACGTGGGCCGTTGTGGGCCGGATGCTCGCGGCCGACGGCGGCTTCGGCGCGATGAACCGCGACCTCGGCGCGAAACCGGACCCGGCACTCGGCGCGCTCAGCGGCTTCGATCTCGTGGCCGGGCGGCCGATGGCGAACCTCTCGCGCTTGCCGCGCGTGCAGTTCGCCAACCCGCCGTTCGAGTACCCGTTCGCGAAGTACAAAGCGAACCCGCGCGAGGCGCTCGACCCGAAACCGGTGCTGAACCCGCTCGCCGGCAAGGGCTGCTTCTTCGGCGTGCTCTCGCTGCCCGGCACCGTGATGAAGCTCGCGCGCATGGCGACCACCACGAAGAAGCAGTCCGAGACGTTCGCGTCGAAGTTCGAGGCGGAACTGGCACCCGCGTTCGCCGGGCGCGCCCGCACCGCGCTCGCGCGCGACTGGTCCGCGCTCGATGCACCGGCCCTCGCGCGCGAGTTCGACGAGTGGGTGAGCGAAACGCTGATCGACTTCGCGCGGCACAGCCTGAAGCCGACGGTGTTCGCCAACTTCGCGTGGAACGAGGTGTACGAGTTGCTGAAGCCGAAACTCGGCCCGGAGCGCGCCGGGGCCGCGGTGGGCGAACTGAGCCTCGGGGCCGCGCCGCCGGAAGACGCCAACCTGCCGGCCGCGGTGCGCGCGCTCGCGAGCGGCGCGCTGTCCCGCACCGACTTCTTGGACCGCTTCGGGCACCGCGGCACGAACGAAATGGAACTGGCGCAGCCGCGCTGGGCCGAAGTGCCGCACGAGTTGGACAAGCTGATTCGCGCCGCGCCCGCGAGCGCGCACGGCACGCAACCCGCGGATGTGAATGCCATCGCCGACGAAGCGAAACTGACCGGGCCGCTCCGCGACCAATTCAAGCTCCGCGTGCAGGCGCTCCGCACGTTCCTCGGCCTGCGCGAAGCCGGCAAGCACTACCTGCTGATGGGTTACGCGGTGATCCGCCGCGCGCTCCTCGAACTCGACCGGCGCTTCGGGCTGAACGGCGGCATCTGGTTCCTCACGCCCGCGGACCTGCCCGATCTGCTCGCGGGGAAGGACGTGTCTTCGCGCGCGAGCGCCGCGCGGAAGCAGCGGCAAACGCTGCTCTCACTCGAAGTGCCGCCGGTGCTGTTCAGCGACGATTTGGACGCCATCGGCCGCCCGCTCCCGGTGCCGCCGGGTGGCACCAAACTCGACGGCGTGCCGCTCTCCGCGGGCGTCGCGGAAGGGCCGGCGCTGGTGCTGACCGAACCGGCCGCCGCGCCGCCGGAGGGCGGCTATGTGCTGGTGTGCCCGACGACCGACCCCGCGTGGGTGCCGCTGTTCGTTGGCGCGAAAGCGCTGGTGATGGAAACGGGCGGCGTGCTGTCGCACGGGGCGATTGTGGCGCGCGAGTTCGGCCTACCCGCGGTGGCCGGTCTGCCCGACGCGACGCGCGTTCTTCGGAGTGGTCAGCGCCTGCGCGTCGATGGCGCGCGCGGCACCGTCACCGTGTTGGAATCGTAATTTCACCGAACGCGAGGGCGTTATGCGCGAGCAACATCAGCGACGCGACGCCGTATCCGCGTGGGCAGGTATGCTGAGCCGCGTTCCGCTCTGGCTGTGTATCGCCGCAAGTGCGGCGTGGCTTGCCGTCCTCGCGTGGAACGCAATCGCCCTGACGTTCGATCTGGTGCCGTCGGCCGACATCGGATGGACGTTCTTCGTCCCGGTCGCGTGCGCCACAGGCCCGGCTGCGGTGTTGGTGATCGTTGGAGGTGTGTGCGTGGACCGGTGGGTGAGTCGGCCGCGCACGATACCGACCGTGCTGAAACCATCGAACACAGGGAGCAGTGAGCATGAGCGAGCAACCGAAGCCGTGGGAGCGCAAGCAGCCCGCGAGCGACGCACCGAAACCGTGGACCTCCGGCGCGAGCGCACCGCCGCCCGAGGCACCGCCCGTCGACGACGCGACCGCGGCCCGGCACGCACTCTACGGCCAGCGCATCGCGTTCTGGGCGAAGTGCGGGACCGTCGTCGGGGCCGTGCTCGGTGTCGTGTTGGGAGTTGTGATGTTGGTGGGCGGCGAAGCGATCGGCGCGATTAAAGCGCTGTTCGTGCTCCCGTTCGCGCTCGCCACCGCCGGGTTCACACTCGGCATGGCCCTGACGTGCCTGTTCGCGCCGCGCGAGTTCCTCACCGGGCCGGTCGGCAAACCGTGGATGGACCGTATCGGTACCAAGAGCGTGACCGCGGCGCGCGTGGCGTGCGCGCTGTTCGGGTCGGTCGTGCTCGTGCCGGTGTTGGGGGGCGTGGCGCTGCTCGCCTTCGGTCGCTAGGCGCGGAAGGCGCACCGAGGTCGGCGGTTGTGGCGGCGCAGGCGCGATTCGACCCCGCGCGGCAGAATTTTGCCCACAAGTCGCTTGACGCGCCCCGGCGCGTGCCATCCTAATAAGCAAGACGCGCGCGAAAATCGGGAACTCTCGGCGCGGCGGCGCGTCCAACGGGGGCACGTCGGCCCGCGTTCGAGAGCTACCGGCCCGCGAAACACGACTTTCTAGGACCCGCAGCATGACCCGTTCGGCCTCGCGGTACCTGCCCGCCGCTCGCTCGCTGTTCCAGTACACGCTGGCGCTCGCCGTCGTGCTGCTGTTCGCCAACGTTGCGTCGGCACAAGACGCGCCGGCGGAAGGCACCGCACAGAAAGAGAACCTCGTTCTCTTTATGATCAAGTCGCTCGGGTTCGTGTTCGGGCCGCTGCTGCTGGCGCTGTCGGTCGCGATGATGGCACTGGTGGTGCTCCTCGCGCTGGACCTGCGCATGACCTCGGCCATTCCGCCGGGGTTCGTGGACGAGTTCACCGATATCGTGAACAAGCGCAAGTTCAAAGAAGCCTTCGACATGGCTCGGAACGACCCGTCGTTCTTGGGGCAGGTGCTCACCGCCGGCATGAGCCGGTTGCAGTACGGCCTCGAGGACGCCCGCGAGGCCGCCATGAACACGCTGGACAGCATCAAGAGCGACAAGGAGCAGAAGAACAACTACAACGCGGTGATCGCGAGTTTGGGGCCGATGATCGGGCTGGTCGGCACGGTGTACGGGATGATCAAGTCGTTCTCCGTGCTCGCGGTTCCCGGCGTGCAGGTGAAGCCCGCGGAACTGGCCGACGGCATTTCGCACGCGCTGGTGGTGACCCTGTTCGGCGTGGCGATCTCGGTGCCCGCGATCTTCTTCAACGCGTTCTACCGGAACCGCATTACGAAGGTGACGATGGACGTGGGCCACATCGCCGACGACCTGCTCACGCAGATGTACCACAACTCGAAGAAGGCCGCCGGCGGGGCCGCGACCGTGGGGCCGAGCGGCGCGGGGCCGTCGGGCACCGTGCCCGCCGCCCCGACGGGCCGCTAGGAACAGTTGCCAGTGGGCGGTGGGCCGTGGGCAGTTGGTGCCCGCTGCCGTTACTTCCCACTTTCCCCCGACCACTACCCACTGCGCGAAGCCATGAGCCACGGCGGTTCCGACAAGTGCGAGCCGAACCTCGTGCCGCTGCTCGACCTCGTGTTGCAACTCGTCATGTTCTTCATGCTCTGCGCGAACTTCGTGCTGGAGCAGACGAGCGTGGCGATCGTGCTGCCGAAGGCGATCGCGGCCAAGGCGCTCACGCAGGCCGAATCGTACACGATCTTCCTGAACGTGGACGAGAAGGGCCGCGTGCTGCTCGCGGCGGCCGACCAGTACAAGGATTCCGAGGGGCGCGTCACCGAATCGCTGGACAACGCGGCGCAGGTGCTCACGTTCCTCCGGCGGCGCGCGCAAGAGGACCGGAACGCGGTCGGCGCGGCCGCGAACGCCGACGCCCCGCTGCGCTCGGTCATCATCTTGCGGGTTCACAAGCTGTGCCCGTTCGAGAAGACGTACCCGATTATGTTCGCGTGCCGGCAGGCGGGCTACACCCGCGTGCAACTGCGCGCCCTGTTCGACGGCAGCACCGACTGACCGGACCGGGAGTTCCGAGCTCCGGACGTTCTCCGGTCTTCAACTCGGAACTGCTGGAACGTGGAACGTGGAACTCTGAACACGACGAGAGGCCGCGATGAGCCGCCGCGAGCACAAACCCGGTACCGACTTCGTCGAACCGGACCTGCCGATCACGCCCATGCTGGACATGTCGTTCCAGTTGCTCGCGTTCTTCATTCTCACGTTCAACCCCGCGCCCACCGAGGGCCAAATCGCCCTCGCGCTGCCCCAAGACAAAGGCGGCCCGTCCAACCAGATCCCCAGCGTCGTCGAAGCCGACAAGCCGATGCACTTCATCATTCGGGTGAGCGCCGCCGACAACGGCACCATCGAGAAGCTGACCGTGCAAGAAGCGGACACCGTGACGCCGGCCCGCGACATCCCCGCGAGCGTGGCCGAGTTCCGCGACGAGGTGAAGCGGCTCGCCGCTCAGGTCGCGCAGGCTAAGAAGCCGGCGGGCGGCAAGCTCACGCTCGAAATCGGCGACAAACTGTTGCAAGAGTACGTGGTGCAACTCGTGGATCAGGGCATCCGCGCCGGGTTCAACGACATTTCCCCGGTTCCGCTGAACAAGAAGTAGCGCGCCGCCCGCCCGTTACCACTAACCCGTTTTCCCGCAAGAACCTGCGCGCTGTTGACCGGCGGTTCGCGGCGAGCGACAATAGATCGGTGCCGGATTCCGGCGCGAAACCGGGAACCAACGCCGGGGTTGCGCGTCGAATTCGTGCGGAGGAAAACGCATGTCCGGTCGGTCGGCCCCAGTCGCGCGCTCGCCTCGCACCCGCGCCGCTCTGGCGTGCGCGGTCGCCGTCGCGTGCGGCGCGTGGGTGGCGGCCCTCGGCGCGCAAGACCCCAAACCGGACGCGAAACAGGAACCCAAACAGAAGTCCGAAGACCGTCTGCGGGCCGCGAACCAACTGGACCGCGAATCGCCGCTGCCGGCCGACGCGCCCCGCAAGAAGCCGCCGGCGCAGTTCGCGATCAACACCGACCGGCTGATGTTCTCCAAGATCGAAGATTTCAAGCCGGTCGCGTCGCCCGCGGAGAACAACGACGAGTTCAACGCGTGGGTCGAAGTGGTGCTGCACGCGAAGCAGTTCGCGACCGCCGACCTCGAAGCCGCCGCCACCCGCGACCTGACGCCGGTCGATCTGATCAAGTCGGTGCGCGTCAACGTCCGCTGCGAGCTGATCCGGTTCGACGGCAAAGTGGTCTGCGCCCGGCGGTTGCTCGCGCCCGCGTTCTTCCGCGACAACCCCGAGAGCGGGGTGAAGGAGATGTACGAGGTGCGGCTCGTTCCGCTGAACGAGTCGCCGCTCACGCCGGTGTCGGTGGCGTTCTTGGAACTGCCGGAGGCGCTCGCGCGGGTGCGCGCCGCGAAGCCGGGCGAGTGGGTGGACGCGGACGGCTGGTTCGGCGCCGCGGGGTTCTACTTCAAGACCATGAGTGTGCCCGGCGACGAGGGCACGATGGTGAGCGTGCCGGTGCTGATCGGCAAGAGCGTGACGCCCCTGCCCGGCCCGCCGGTGCCGCCCGGCCCGGACCCGACCGTGATCGACCCGAACGTGCGGGTGTACCGGTTCATCCGCGACGAAACGTTCATGATCGAGAAGGCCCCGACCGAGCAAACGTGGCCCGAACTGGCGGCCTACAACCGGGTGATCCTGCACGCGCACCGGTTCAGCGCCGAGCAACTGGAGCAGCACGCCCGCGCCGACACCACGTTCGCCGACCTGTTCGAGGAGGTGCGCCGCGACTTCCGGCTGAAGAACGTGAAGTTCGAGGGGCGGCTGATCTCGCTGCGGCGCGTGACCCCGAGCAAGGACCTGAAGCTCGCGGGCGTGGAGCACCTGTTCGAGGGCTGGCTGGTGTGGAAGGACGAGCCGCGCGGCAACCCGATGTGCGTGATCTTCACCGAACCGCTGGAGGGCGTCGAGCCGGTCGGCCGCGTGAACAAGTGGGTGACGTTCGCCGGCTTCTCGTTCAAGAAGATGCGGTACACGTCCGGCGAACCGGACCCGAACAACAAGAACAAGACGCTCGACAAGTACGCGCCGCTGCTGGTGGGCAAGCGCCCGATTCCGCGCACCGACCCGACGACCGTGCCGGACACGCTCGCGTGGGACTCGTTCGTGAAGTGGGTGGTGGGCGGCATCGTGGTGCTGGTGGGCGGCGCGGGGCTGCTGACGTGGTGGTACCGCGGCGGCGACCGCGCGGCGCGCAAGCAGATCGACACCGTGCGCGGCAAGAACCCGTTCGCCGAAGGCCCCGCGCCGGTGGCACCCGCGAACGACTGGACGAACTGACCGATTCTGCCCGTAGCCGGGGCCTGTGCCCCGGTGCCGATCGAGCAAGGTAGTTCCGGCCTCACAGGGGCCGGCTACGGAAACGAACATCAGCTTCGGTGCCGCGCGCTGGTGCGGCCCCGCCCCGGCCCCCGGAGGAGACGAACCGTGAGCGAAGCGAACACCAAACCGGCCGCGGCGGGTGCCGTGATCCGGTTGCTCGAAGCGGCCGAAGAGACGCCGCAAGAGCGCCTCATGAAGAAGCACGTCCCGGCGTGGGTCGTGAGCGGGGCCGTTCACGTCGCGGTCATCGCGCTGGCGATCCTCATCCTCGGGGCGCGCACCGCGGACACCAAGACGCCCGACAAGGTGCTCGCCACCACGGCCGAAAAGACCGAAGACCCGGAAGACAAGAACCTGACCAACGAGGACCCCGGCCTCGACTCGAACATCGAAGCGGCGCTGCCGGAGATCGACCGGCTCGACAAGCAGAACGCGGACGCCAAGGTGACCGACGAGAACGTGGGCATCCCGGACGTGCAGACCAACGACACGACGGCGCTGAAGCCGCCGGGCCTCGAAGCCTCCGACCTCACGAACCCCGGCGCGGTGGGCGACACCGGCAACCTGATGAGTGGCACCGGCGGCGGCGGCGGGAACGTCACCGCGACGATGGCCGGCCGCAGCGGCGCGACGAAATCCAAGATGCTGCGCGAGGGCGGCGGCAACGAGGAGAGCGAGCGCGCCGTGGCCCGCGGGCTGGCGTGGCTGGCCCGCCAGCAAAAGCAGGACGGCAGTTGGGAGTACGACCAAGGCGAGAAGGAGCACCGCGCCGCCGCCACCGGCATGGCCCTGCTGCCCTTCCTCGCCGCCGGCGAAACGCACAAGCCCGGTAAGGGCGGGGAAGAGCGCAAGTACCAGAAGACCGTCGCCAACGGCCTCGCGGCGCTCATGAAGATGTGCCCGCCGAGCGGCCAGAACGCCGGCCGCATCAGCACGAACATGTACGTTCAGGGCATCGCCACCATCCCGCTGTGCGAGGCCTACGGCATGACCAAAGACCCGAACCTGCGCCCCTACGCGCAAGCCGCGATCAACTTCGTGCAGCGCGCGCAAGGGCCGAACGGGAGCTGGGGCTACGGCGCGGGGGCCAACGGCGACACTTCCATCGTGGGCTGGCAGATCCAAGCGCTGCAAGCGGCGAAGCTGGGCGGCCTCGTGGTGAACGACGCGGTGATCAAGAAGGCCATCAACTTCCTGAACCTCGCGGCCGGCGGCTCGCGCAAGTCCATGTACGGCTACGGCGACAGCGCCGGCGCGGCCCCCGGCACCGCGCTCACCGCGGTCGGCCTGCTGTGCCGCTACTACATCGACAACTGGGGGCCGAGCCACCCGGGCATGATCGACGGCGTCGCCGGCCTCGTGAAGAAGCCGCCGGTCGGCCAAGGCAGCGTCCGCGACATGTACTACTACTACTACGCCACGCAGGTCGTTCACTTCTACGAGGGCGAGGACTGGAAGAACTGGAACGAGGGCAAGCTGGTGGACGGGAAGCGCTCCGGCGGTATGCGCGACTGGCTCATCTCCCAACAGCGCAAGAAGGACGGCGCGGACATGGGCAGTTGGGACCCCGAAGCCGGCTGGTTCGGGCGCGGGTGCGGCCGCCTCGGCACCACCGCGATGTGCCTCCTGACGCTCGAAGTGTACTACCGCCACCTGCCGCTCTACAAGCGCGGTGCGGACGGCAACGCGGTCAAGATCCTCGAAGACATCAAGTGACCGTGACGTGACGGAGCGCAACAAGAGCGGGGCGGCGGTCTTCGGACCGCCGCCCCGCTCGCGTTGGCTCGCCGGTTTCGGCGGTTCGGGTGTGCCCCACGAGCCGCCCGTTCCGCCCGCGCATCTGCCGTTGACAGAGTTTGAACTTAAGTATACTATTAAGGCGGTGGCGCGCCGGTGCGCTCACCGAAGGGTCTTTCGTGCGCTGGTGCGAACTCGGTGCGAGCGCGCCGCGCACGCGGGCGGCCCCTTGCCGTCCGAGAACTCGACTTCGCGCTCACCGCGACGGCTTTGGCAGGCCGACTCGCGGTAGCGGCGTTTGAATAGCCCGAACTCGGATTCGCGCCGAAAGTAGCCAATTTTGCTTGTTTTTTCGCTTACCCCCTTGACCGCGGCGCGGCGCGGTCGCTATCTGCCGCGGTGCCCCAAGTACCCGCCGAGGACGTGCCGATGCTTCGCGCCGCCGCGACACTCGCCCTGCTCGCCGCGTTCGCCCCGAGCGCTTCCGCTCAGCCGGTGAACCTCGCCGAAGCGCCCGCGGCCGGCGACGCGTTCCGCTATTCCGTCGAACTCGACCTCGCGGGCAAACTGCACGTCGTTCACGACGGTATGAAAGAGAGCCTGAAGCTCGAAGCGAAGGCGCGGCACCTGTTCACCGAGCGCACGCTCGCGGTGGACGCCGGGCTGCCGACGCGCTCCGCCCGGCACTACGACGACGCGGTCGCGTCGGTGGTGGTGGACGCGGAGAAGATGGGCCGCGCGCTGCCGGACAACCGGCGGCTGGTGGTGGCGCTGCGCACGGCGGAAGGCCCGTTCTGCTTCGCACCGGCCGGGCCGCTGACACGCGACGAACTCGATTTGGTAACGGAACACTTCAACCCGCAGTGCCTCGCGGGACTGCTGCCGGGTAAGGCGGTGAACGCGGGCGATACATGGCCGGTGTCGCCGGAGGCGGCGCAGGCCGCGTGCCTGTTCGACGCGCTCATCAAGCACTCGCTGGCGGGCAAGTTCACCGCGAGTGCGGACGGGAGCGCCACCTTCACGATTGAGGGCACAGCGGAGGGCATCGAGAACGGCGGCAAGGTGACGCTGACCGTGACCGCGACCGGCACCTTCGACATCGCCACGAAGCGCGTCGTTGCGCTGGTGTGGAAGCAAAAGGACGACCGCGAGCAAGGCCCGGTCGCGCCGGCTTCGAACGTGGAAGTGACCGTGACCGTGAAGCGCGAGGCGCTGGCGGAGGTGCCGAAGGAACTCGCGGACGCGGTTCTCGCCACCGTGCCGAAGGGCGCGGTGCCGGCGGAGCTGAGCGCGCTGCGGCACGACGACCCGAAGGCGCGCTACACGCTGACCTACCCGCGCGACTGGCACGTTACCGGGCAGACCGAACAGCACCTGATTCTGCGCCTCTTGGACAAGGGCGAGTTCGTGGCGCAGGCGACGGTGATGCCGTGGGCGCAGGTCGAACAAGGCAAGCACACGAGCGCCGACGATTTCAAGAAGGCCGCGAGCGCGACGCCCGGTTGGACCGCGGCGCGGGTGCTCGAGGACGCCGAGGGCACCGACGCCGCCGGGCGCTGGGCCTACCGGTACGTGGCCGAGGGCAAGCTCGACGGCGCGGCGGCGGTGCAGAGCTTCCAACTGGTGGCCGGCCCGAGCGGGCACCAAGCCGCGGTGCTGTGCGCGCTGAAACCGGAGCGCGCGAAGGCGTTCGGCACCCGCGACCGCGACCTGCTGAACGGCCTGCTCGTGCCCGCGAAGAAGTAAGGCCCTTTCGCCGCCGCTCGCGGGCGGGTAGCATCTTCACACCTTCTTCTTCTCCCGAAGGTGTGACGTGAACGGCGACCCGCCCCCCACGACCGCTCCCGGTTCGCACCCGCGCGACCCGCGCGAAACGCTCCCGCGCACCGTGACGCCCGCCGCGCCCGCGAACCAAGCGCACCTCGACACGCCGGCCCGCTACAAACTGGGCGAGCAGTTCGCCGAAGGCGGCATGGGCATCTTGTACCACGCTCGCGACCTCACCTTCGGGCGCGCGGTGGCTGTCAAGGTGATGCGCCCCGGCCTGAGCGCGACCGAGTTCGTGCGCGAGGCCAAGGTCACGGCGCAACTGCCGCACCCCGGCATCCCACCCGTGTACGCGCTGGGCGAGTTGCCCGACGGCCGCCCGTTCCTCGCGATGAAGTACGTGAACGGCCACACGCTCGACGCGGTGCTGAAAGTGCGAACCGCGGACCGCGCCCGGCTGCTGGGCGCGTTCGAGCGGGTGTGCGAAACGGTCGGGTTCGCGCACTCCAAGCGCGTCGTTCACCGCGACCTGAAGCCCGCGAACCTGATGCTCGGCGACGCGGGCGAAGTGTTCGTGATGGACTGGGGGTTGGCGACGCGCGCCGCCGCGCCGGCGGGCGCGAGTGCGCCCGCGCCGGCGGAGCTGTCGCTCGCGGCGGCGCCAACGGTAGTGAATGG
>JALHNS010000062.1 GCA_022843445.1 Gemmata sp. | reverse complement strand
GCGCGGCGCAGTTGCTGGGCGGGGCGGAAGGGGGGACCGGCGGCTCGCCCGAGGGCGGCGGCGCGGGGAGCGGGTCGGGTTCGTCGGCGCTGACGGGCGACTCCGGTCAGCCGCAGGGCGCGCCGGCGGGCACGGTGCCCTTGGTGCTGGTCGTCGCGGTGGACGAGTCGGCGTCCGAGGCCGGCGCGAGCGGATCGGGTTCGGGCGGCGGGTCCGGTTCGGGGAGCGGGTCCGGCTCGGGCCCGGTGTTCGGGAGCACGGGCCAGTTCCGCATTTCGCGCGTGGGGCCGACCACCGACGCTCTGACGGTTCACTTCCAACTGAGCGGGGACGCGCGGCACACGGTCGAGGCGACCGCGACCGCCGAGGACGCGGACTACACCCTCGACGCGGCCGCGCTCGCGCTCGAGTACGACGAGGAGAACGGGCTGCGCGGCTCGGTCGAGATCGCGGCGGGCTACCGCACGGTGCTGCTCACCGTCAAGCCCATCGACGACACCTCCGCCGAACCGATCGACGTGGACGGGAGCGCGCCGACCGGGCCGGCTTCGGACCCGTGGGCGGCGCGCGGCGAGTCGGTCGTGCTGGCGCTGCTCGCGGACCCGCTCAACCAGAACGCCTACGCCGTCGACGCGGACCTGTACGAGGCGACCGTCACCATCGACGACGACGACATCGGCGCGGGGTCGGGGGCCGGCAGCGGCTCGGGGTCCGGATCGGGGACGGGCGAGCCGACGGTGACGATCCGCGCGGCGGACGACCGCGCGGCGGAACCGGGCACGGGCACGGCGGTGGGCACCGGGCTGTTCGAGGTGCGCCGCACCGGGCCCACGACCGGCGCGCTCACGGTCTACTACCGGGTTCGCGAAATCGACAACTCCGCGACCCGCACCGGGCCCAACGCCGACTACGCGCTGTCGGGCACCTACGGCTCGGTGGTGATCCCCGACGGGCAGGCGACCGCCACCATTACGGTGACGCCGACGGACGACGACCGGTTGGAGGGGCCGGAGACGGTGACGGTGGATCTGGTGCCCCCGCCGTCGGTGGTCGAGGGCCGCGCGTGGCACGACCGCAACGCCGACGGGCGGCGCGGCGACGACGAGCGCGCGGGGTACCCCGACGTCGTCACCGTGGACCTGTACGACAGCAACACCAACTGGTCCGTCGCGACCACCGCCACCGACGCCGAGGGGCGGTACCGGTTCACCGGGGTCGAGCCGGGCGCCTACTACGTCGGGTTCACGAAGCCGGCGGGCGCCACGTTCTCCCCGCAGAACGTCGGGCCGACCAACCGCGACAGCGACGCCATCCCCGACGGCACCGACGAGGGCTACACCGACTCGTTCACCGTGACCGCGGAGCACGGGGAAACCGCGATCGACGCGGGCCTGTACACCAAGGCCCGAGTGAGCGGGGTCGCGTGGACCGACGGCGACGGGGACGGGCGGCGCGAGAGCGGCGAGGGGGCCGCGGCGCTCACCGTACACCTGCTCGACGGAACCGGCGCGGTGGTCGCCACGACCGCGGCCACGACCGGCACCTACCTGTTCGCTGGCCTCGTGCCCGGGGCCTACGCGGTCCGGTTCGTCCCGGCGAGCGGGTCCGCCCTCGCGCCCACCGACGCAGGTACGGACGACACCACCGACAGCGACGCCGACGCGAGCGGGACCAGCGAGAGCTTCGTGCTGGTGTCGGGCGATGAGGCGGAGTACGACGCGGGGGTGCTGACGGGCACCGGCGGGCGCGTGTGGCAGGACACCGACGGCGACGGCCTTCAGGGCGAAGGCGAACCGGGACTCGAGGGCCTCAAGGTCACCCTCACCCGCGCGAACGCGTCCACCGCCGAGGCGTACACGGACTCGGACGGGCGGTACGCGTTCGCGGGCGGGCTCGAAGCCGGCGACACGATCACCGTCTCGACGGCCGGCTCGACCTACCAGTTCACAACGAAGCAAGTGGGCAGCGACGCGTCGGTCGATAGCGACGCGGGCACCGACGGGGTGATCGCGGTGCCGGACGGCCCGGTGGCGCGGCGGGCGCTGGACGCGGGCCAGTACCGGCTCGGGACGGTGACCGGGCGCGCGTGGGAAGACACCAACGGCGACGGGGTGCGCGGCGCGGAACCGCCCCGCGCGAGCGTCGAGGTGAAGCTCGTCGATGCGGACTTCGGGGTGGTGCGGACCGTCTCGACGCAGCTCGACGGCACGTACACGTTCACCGGCGTGAAGCCGGGCGAGTACTACACCTTCTTCGCCGCACCGACCGGGTACGAGTTCGCGGCGCGCGACGCGGGCACCGACGACGCCCTCGACAGCGACGCGGACGGGGGCGGCTCGACCGCGTGGTTCCCGGTGGACTCGGGCGCGACGGTCGCGGACGTCGACGCCGGTCTGTACGCCCCGGTGACGGTGTCGGGCGTCGCGTGGTACGACGCGGACGCCAACGGGCAACAGGGCACCACACCGGCCGGCGCGGCGGGCGTCGAGGTGACGCTGTACCGCTCGGACCCGGACTTCGGCTGGGAGCCGGAGACGTGGACCGAGACCGGCGAGGACGGCACCTACGAGTTCACGGGACTCGTGCCGGGGACGTTCAAGGTCGCGTTCGCCGCGCCCGGCGGGTACCTGTTCACGACCCCGGACGCCGGTTCGGACGCCACCGACAGCGACGCGAGCGCGGCGGGCTGGACCGCGAGTTTCACCGCGGCCTCGGGCGACACGGCGAGCGCGTGGGCGGCGGGGTTGGTGGCGGGACTGGGCGACGTGGTGTGGGAAGACGCGAACGGCGACGGGGTGCGGGGCGCCGACGAGGTGGGGCTGGCGGACGTGACCGTGGCGCTGCAGAAGTGGGACACCGGCACCGCGTCGTGGTCGGTGTACGGCACCTCGACGCAGACCGACGCCGGCGGGTTGTACGGACTGCCGGTGCCAGCGGACGGCAAGTACAAGGCGGTGTTTACCGCGCCGAGCGGGTACCTGTTCTCCACCCCGGAGGGCGGGGAGCAGGAGTTCGTGGTGTCCAGCGGTGCGGGCAACACGGACTTGGACGCGGGCGCGTATAAGGCGGCCACGCTGACGGGCGTCGCGTGGCACGACCGGGACGCGGACCAAGAGCGCGCGGCGAGCGGCGAGGAGGAACTGAGCGGGATCGAGGTGACGCTCTACGGCGACCCGTCGGGGCCGCTCACCAAGTACACCGACGCGAGCGGGGAGTACGAGTTCACGGGGCTGCGGCCGGGCACCTACTGGGTGGAGTTCGCGGCCCCGGGCGGGATGCTGTTCAGCGCGACGGACGCGGACTGGGACGGTTCGGAGGTGGCGCTGGTGTCGGGCGGGACCGGGACGCGGGACGCGGGCCTGTACGCGCCGGCGCGGCTGGACGTGTTCGCGTGGAACGACGCGAACAAGGACGGGTTGCAGACCGGGGGCGAGTCCGGGTTGGACGGCGCGGTGGAACTGGTCGGCCCCGGCGGGTTGGTTGGTCCGACCTCGACCGGCGGCACGCACGTGTTCGACGGACTGCGCCCCGGCACCTACTCGGTGGTCCAATCGGCCGCAACGAGCGGGTGGGCGCTGACCGCACCGCACAAGGGGACGAACCCGGCACTGGACAGCGACCTCGCGCCGGCGGCGCTGGTGACGCTGGCGTCGGGGGACCACGAGGTGAACGTCGACGCGGGGTTCGTTGTTCCGACGAGTCCGCCGCCGCCCAACGCCCCGCCGGTGGCACAAAACGACACGGCGACGACGGTCGCGCCCTCGGCGGTGCTGATCCCGGTACTGGCGAACGACTCGGACCCGAACGGGGACGCGATCTGGGTGGTCGGCGGGTCGCAGGGCACGTACGGGGCGGTGAGCTACGGCTGGTACTCGGTGGTGTACACCCCCGCAGCCGGGTTCGTCGGCGTGGACACGTTCGAGTACACGGTGACCGACGGGTTCGGGGCGACCGCCACAGCCACCGTGACCGTGACCGTGGTGCCCAACGCGCCCCCGGTGGCGAACGACGACACCGCCTCGACGACCGTCAACTCGGCGGTGACGATCCCGGTGACGGTGAACGATTCCGACCCGAACGGGGACGCGATCGCGGTGACGGGGGTGACGACGCCCGGTCACGGGACGGCGACCTACGGGCCGTCCTCGGTCGTGTACACGCCGGCCACGGGGTACACCGGGACCGACGTGTTCGTCTACACGCTGACCGACGCGCGCGGGGCGATCGACACGGCGCAAGTGACTGTGACGGTGGGCAGCGGGTCGGGGTCGGGCAGTGGCAGCGGTAGCGGGTCGATCGGCGACTTTGTGTGGTACGACACGAACGCGAACGGTCAACAGGACACGTTGGAGTCGGGCGCGAGCGGGGTGACGGTGCGCCTGTTCGCCAGCGGAGTGCAGGTGGGTTCGACGATCACCGCGGGCGGGACGTACGCGTTCTCGAACCTCGCGGCGGGCACTTACGAGGTGGAGTACCAAGCCCCGTTCGGGTACGGGTTCTCCACACCGAACGTCGGCTCGGACGCCACCGACAGCGACGCGGTGCCGACGACCGGCCAGTTGGCGCGCACCGGTTCGGTCGTGCTGAGCGCGGGCCAGCAGAACCTGACGCTGGACGCGGGGCTGGTCGGGACCGGGAGCGGGAGCGGCATCGGGTCCGGCATCGAAGCGCCGCCGCCGGGCGGCGGGTTCTGGGGCGGCGAGGAGTTCCTCTCGGGCGGGTTCGAGGGCGGCGAAGGCTCTTCGCCCCTGACGGGCAGCGGCCCGACGCCCCAACTGTACCGCATCGGCAACAGCGACCGCGCGGTCGTCACGATCCGCGACAACGACTCCGAGATCGTCTACAGCCGCGTCGAACTGACGCCCGCGCCGCCGCGCACCGGCACCGCCGGGCAGATGGGCGCGGCGCAGGTGGTCGCGACGTTCACCGACACGGACCCGGACCGCCTCGCGTCGCACTACGCCGCCACCGTCGATTGGGGCGACGGGCGCGCGCCGGAGTCGGTGTCCGTCGAGGGCTCGAACGGCGCGTTCAGTGTGTTCGCGGCTCCGGGGTATTCGGCGGCCGGCGTGTTCGGGATCACAGTCACGGTCACCGCGCGTTACTACCTCCAGCCGAACGCCCCGCCCGGCGGCACCAATATCGTCGTCCACTCCGAGACCGCCGCAACCCGGCTCACCGCCGTGGTTGCGGGAGCGGCACCGGAACTGACTCCGGTTCCATTCACCTCCGTCAGCGGAGCGGGGCGCGCGGTCGCAAAGCTGACCGGGACCGATCCGACGCGGTACGACGCCGAGGTGTACTTGGGCACCGGCGCGGAACCGGTGACGGGTCGGTTGGTCGCGGACCCCGCGAGCGCGGCGCACCTGCTGATCGTGATCCCCGATGTCGAGTACTACTCGGTCCCCGGCACCTACGTCGCACGCACCGTCGTTCGGGATCGCGTTTCAGGAACCAGTGGGTACACCGACACGCAAGCGGGCTGGGGGTACCAGCCGCCGAGTTGGGCCTTGAGCACACAGCCCGCGAGCGTCACCGAGAACGGAACCCGCGACGGACTGACTCTCGCAACGTACACCGCCGTCGACGCGCGCCCCGTGTACGCGCTGATCGACTGGGGCGACGGGTCCGAACCCGAAGCGGCGGTCCTCGACACCGTCGGCGGCACGACGGCCGTGAAGGCGATTCCGGGTTCGTACCGCGAGCCGGGGTCGTACGGCGTGGTCGTGCGCCTGCACGACGCGGCCGACGACGCGCTCTTGGCCCGCGCCGGGACTACAGCGCTGGTTGCCGACCGCGCGGTCACGCGCGCGCCGAACGCCCCGCACACCATCGAGCGCGCGGTCGGCGACGCCGGCGCGGGCACGTTCTGGCTGGCGGACACCGAGAGCGCCGACACCACGGACGCCGCAGCCGGCCCGCCTGAAGGAACCGAGATCGACGCGCGGTACGTCGCGCGGGTGCGGTGGGGCGACGGGTCCGAATCGGTGGGCGAGGTGTACGGGTCGGGCGGGAAGTTCTGGGTGGCCGGGGACCACGCCTACGAGCACACCGGGCACTACCGCGCGGTGGCGCGCGTCTGGAACGTGAACAGCCCGTGGGACGTGTGGACCGTTGAGACCGACGTGCGCGTGGCAGACGCCCCGCAAGACACCGACGTTCGGATCGCAGCTACGGGCAACGGGGCCAAGCCGACTTCACGCACGGTCGGTGTGGCGCGAGTGGAAGCGGCCGACGAGTTCGACGACGTGCGCGGCTGGGTGTCGTGGGGCGACGCGGGCGGTAGCGCACTCGCCGATGTGTCGCGAGTCGGCGCGACCAAGGCGACGCACACCGTCGATTGGCACGACAAGTGGGCAAATTACTACACGGTTGCTCCGCGCCCGGCCGCCGCGCTGCCCGATGGCGCGAAGCCGACTTACGCGATTCCGAGTTGGTACGCGATCACCGCCGAGGTCGCAAAGGGCGAGTCGGCGGGTTCCGGGACGTGGACCGTGTCGGTGGCCGACGCGCCCCTCCGCGAGACGGGTTCGCCACCCGAGTCCGTGAGCGCCGGCGCGACGTTGTTGCAGTTCACGGACCCGCAACCCGGCTCGAGCGAAGCGTGGGAGGGCAAGAACGCGCTGATCGACTGGGGCGACGGTACCGCGCGCGGCAGCGGCAAGATACACACCAACGGCGGGGATCCGACTTTACACTGGGTCACCACGGCGACCGGGCACACCTACGCGACCCCCGGCACCTACAGTGTGTCGGTGTACGTCCAAAGCCCCGAGGCGGGTGTCACCAACGGTGTAAACTACGCGGCGACGTTGGTGAGCGGATTCGACGTGACGGTTCAGGGGTTCCGGGCGTACCAACGGCGGGACGAGCGGGATGACGCGACGTGGGTGGATGCGGGACCGGCCGGTGCGGTGTCGCTCAACACCGGGGCGGTGCGACTGGAACACGCGCTGGACTTCGATCAGAGCCCCGGCACGTCCGTGGGCCGCGACCCGCACCTCGTCTACAACTCAGCAACGGTGAACCCGCGCCCAATTATCGAGACCGTGATCCCGCTCGCGGGAATCGACCGCACCAAGAAGTTGCGCGTCACGCTCACCGGGTTCGGGGCGCAGAACCCGAACCCGGTCGTCGTGTCCGTGTCGGCCGCACCGACGGCCGAACAGGTGGTGGCGCTGCGCCCCACGGGTCCGGTGGCGACCGGTGTGTACCAGTGGACGGTCGCGGTCGCGGTGGTGGACGACAACGGGCAGGTGGTTTCGGGGCAGCCGACCTTCGCGACCACGGGTTTGGCGCAGGTGGTGAACAACACGGCGAGCCTGTTCGGTGCCGGCTGGGATTTGGATATCGCGTGGCGGGCCGTTTCGATCGATAAGGTTCAGGGTAATCCGAACCGCTCGGGCGTGCTTCTGGTGTACGGGACCGGTGAGAGTCGGTTCTTCGAATCAAAAGGGGCGCGCCTCGCACGGCCGGCCGAAGAGTTCGGATCCCTCCGCGCCGAGAATGGTGGCTACACTTACACTTCGGAATTTGGTGAAGCGTGGACGTTCAGCAAGGACGGTTCGCTCGCGCAGATCGCCGACCGCCACGGCCTGCTCACGAAGTTCGAGTACCTCGCCGGAACGCTCCAAGTCACAGCGACCGATGGGGCCAAGTCAACAGTCGAATTCGGCGGTGACGCGCGCCACATTGTTGAACACTTTGGGCAGAAGTACACCCTCGGTCTTGAAGGTCTCGATGCGACGGGCGCGCAGGTGCTCCGTACCCTCACGTTCACAGCCGAAGCGCTCACCGAACGGCGCGAGTTCGACTACGCCGTCGGGACCGGGCTGGTCGCGAAAGAGACTTGGGGCCAACTGGTAAAGAACACGATCGAGAACGCGCAGGTCACCGGGTTCGACTACGATACGGGCCGCGGCACCGCGCGGTTCTTTACGCTCGGCGGGGTGAACAGCCCATCGAAGTACCAAGTTGAAGCGGCGGCGGAGCGCGGGTTTGTGCTACCGGTCGGCGGGTACACGGGGTGGATCCCGTTCGTACAAGACCCGTTCAGTGGAGGGGTGAACGACCCGAACGAACACCAAACGTGGTATCGGGTTGACCCGCTCGGGCGTGAGTGGGGCACCAAACTGGCTGACGGCTATCGGACGGCGACCGTGCGCGACCGGCACGGACAGGCGCGCGCGACCACAGACGAGCGCGGATATGTAACGGCGTACGGGTATGACGCTCGCGGGCACTTGATTCGCGTGGCGAGTCCAGACGGAGGCCGCGCGGCGTTCGAGTACGATTCGCGGTTCGGGCAGGTTCGGTGGAGCGCCGATAGCTACGGGCGCAAAACGAGCTACGAGTACTTCGCGGGCAGCCCCGACCTCAAATCGGTCACGGACCGCGAGGGGAACACCACCGCGTACACCTACCACCCGGACACGAAGCGCGGGCTCGTGGCGTCGGTGAGCGACCCACGCACGGGCGCGATCAAGGAAGAATACTTCTACGACGACGAACGACGGCTCACGCTCGTTTCTGACACCCACGGCACGAAGACGACCTACGGGTACCAGCACGATAAGATGGTTGACGGGAAGCGCGGCTTCGGCAACGCCACCAGCGTGACTGTCACCAGCCCGACGCTCCTCGCGCCGCGCGTGGAGTCGTTCTGGTACGACGGGCAGAACCGCCTCACGAAACGGATCGACGAAGCGGACGCTGAGTTGAGCGCCGAGTGGCACTGGGACTACGACGCACAGGGCAGAGTGAAGGCCGAGGTGGTGGACGACGCCTTCGAGTCGATTCTCTACACACACCGCGATGATCGCGGGTACATCACATCCGTTGAAGAGGGATCGTATTTAGCCCAAGACGGGCGGACGACCGAGTACGAATACGATGCCGCGGGGAATCTCGTCCGCGAGTGGCGTCCGCAGTACTACGACATGCAACCGCCGGTCGGCACCGAACCGCGCTGGAACCTGATCGAGACGCGATACGACGAACGCAATCGACCGTGGTCGGTGACAGAGGGCACGAAGTACGCGGCTCAGAAGTGGACCGAGGGTGGGGTCGAGTACACAGCCCCCGAGTATACGGGTGGGTTCGAGCGCCAGCGGCGGATGTCCTACGACGCAAGTGGGAACTTGGACGCAATTGAGTACAGCCCGAATTACTGGCCGGACGTATTCACAAACATCACCGTCTACCGCGATGAGTTCAAGCGCGACGAAGTCGGGCGCGTGCTCGAAACCCACTACGGTCGGACTGGCACGCGGGCCGACGCAACAGCCCAATGGGTCGAAGACGCGCCGGGTCGGAAGACGAGGTCTCGTTATGACCTGAACGGGAACGCGATCGAAACGGTCGCGAGTGACGGCGCGCTCACTGTGATCGCGTACGACCGGCTCGACCGTCCGACTTGGACGACCGAGGGCGCGGGAACGAATACCCGGCGCACCACCGGTGTCGGGTACGACAAAGCTGGGAACGTGGCGTGGACAGTGAACGGGGTCGGCACGCGCACGACTTTCGATTACGACTCGCGCGGGTTCCAAACGTCCGTCACAGAAGCGGCTGGAACGCCGCTCCAGCGCACGACCCTGACAGCGTACGACGCTCTCGGGCGCGTCACCCGCCTGTGGGAGCCGCGGGAGTACGACGGAACGGCACCACCCGACGTGAAGAACCCGGGGTCCAATCGTATAGGAACGCGGTTCGAGTACGACGACCAAGCGCGAACAACGACCGTCACCGAGGCGGTGCTCCCGGCGGATGCACCGGCGCACCTGAAATTGTCCCACACGACCCCCGCCGTGACCGTCACGACGCGCGACAGCCTCGGGCGGGTTGTGTCGGTGCTGGACCCGTTGGGTCGTACTACGTCCACTCAGTACGACGAATTCGGGCGCGTATGGCAAGTTACCGTGTCCAGCAAGGACGCGGGCGGTGCCAAGGTGGTTCAATCGAAAGTCGTGTACGACTACGACGCCGCAGACAACCTCCTAACCGAAGTGCGCACGGGACGCGGGACTGCTGGCGAACAGAGCGTCACGACCAGCTACGAGCATGACATCCATGGGCGCACGACCCGCACCGCACACGCGACCGCCGCGTCCGCCTCGTTCGTGTCGCTCGACCTGCTCGACCCGGCCTTTGCTCCTCTCCTACTGCCCGATCCGGCCGTCGCAACGAACGTCCAATATGACGCACTCGACCGCGTCGTTTGGAACCTCGACGCACAGTGGCACGGGACGCGGTACACCTATTCCGCGTTCAACGAAGTCCTCGGTCTCGAAGAGGGTCTGACGGCGAAGAAGCAGAGCAACGGGCAGTACGCCCTTGCGGTTCCGCCACTTCGAACCGCCGCCTTCACTTATGACGCGGCCGGGCGCGTGCAAACGGAGACCCGGGACCGACTCCAAGAGGGCGCACAACCCAGCCAAGGTAAGGCTCAGGTTGTCACCAAGTACGCGTACGATGCCCTCGGCAACCGGCGCGTTGTGACCGAAGCAGCGGGAACCGACATCGAGCGCTCGACTCGGTTCACCTACGACGCCGAGGGGCGGTTGCTCACGGTACGCGAACCGGTGCCCGTTTCGTCGGATATCGTCGCCGTCGCGGGCGGGGTCGGTGCCAGTGCGGGAGCGTCCCGGACCACGCGGAACACCTACGACGAGTTGGGGCGGTTGGTGGCCGCGACCGAAGCAGCCGGTACGACCCTCGCGCGCACGAAGCGCACCGGGTACGACGCCGCCGACAACGTGGTGTGGGAAGCGACCCCCCGCGCGTACGACCGCGAGTACACTTGGCCCCAACCGGCCAAGAATCAACCGCTCTCGGCGAACGCAATTCCCGTCGTCTCGATTACCCACGCCGTTGTCACGGCCCACACCTACGACGCGCTCGACCGACGCACCAAGACCGTTGCCGCGGCGAACGCGACCGCAACCGCGAGCGTCGGGACCGATGGCACGAACGGGACGCGCTACGTTGAGTTCCCTTACGGTCTCCCCGTGACGGAGTGGGTGTACGACGCGGGCGGGCGCGTGGTGCGCGAGGTGTCGCCCAGCGACACGGTCGATCCCAAGACCCGTTTCGCCGTGACGTACGAGTACGACGACCGCGACCGCGTGCGCACCGTCACCGAGGGGCGCGTGACCGCCGGGAACGCCAACGGCGCGTTTACTGGTATCCGTCGGTCCAAGTCCGACTACGACGGTTTCGGCAACGTTGTGAAATACGTCGCCGGGGAGTTGCTCGCCAGCCCCGGTGAGATTTACGAAACCAAACTCTTCCAGCGCACCCAAGAAACGCGCTCGCGGTACGATGCTCTCGGACGGTTGCGCGTTGTCGCCGAATGGATCGGGTCGTCGGACATAGCCCCGGACGATCAGGACATCCGCGTCACGCGGTACGACTTCGGATACGACTCGGAGACCGGGCAAGCGCTCGCCTACACGCGCGTGAGCCCGGAGGTCATCCCCGACGAGGCGGATCCGGTCTTGGGTACGAGTCTGGAGTTCGCACTAACTCGAACCACGAAGTTCGTTTTCGACAGCCTCGGCAACCAAATCGAAGTGCATGCCGCGTGGCACGAAGACACGGGGAAGGTCTCGGACAATCTGACCGGGCACACGCTCGCGGGTGGCGGCTACGGTCCGCCGCTGACCGAGTACGCCTACGACGCCGCCGGCCGAGTCATTTCGGTCACCGACCCGCGCGGTGTGGTGTCAACGACGACGTACGACGAACTCGGGCGCAGGTCTGCGGAGACGCAGGGCAGCGCGCAAGGGGAGGCGCAGAACGCCGCGTTCGTGCCCCTGACGCGCACGTTTGAGTACGACACTGCCGACCGGCTCACCGCGGTGGTGACGGGGGACAACAAGCTGTGGCTCGTCGATGACACGACCGCACTGGGGTCGGTGCGCACCGAGTTCCGCTACGATCTGCTCGACCGGCAGACCGTCCTCATCGAAGGGGCCGGCAGCGCCCGCGAGCGCCGCACGCTCACCGACTACGCCGGGGCCACCGATCTCGCGTCGAAGGTTACCACCGGCGACTCGCGGCACGCCAAGATCACCACGGGCGATGGCAAACAGATCGACTACGCCCGACCGGTTTCGACGAGTTACACCTACGATCCGCTCGGTCGCCTCGTGCGCGTGGACGAGGGAACACAGGTCGCGGACGCGGACGCCGTAGGGGCATTCGGGCACACGCGCCCGTGGACCGAAACGAAGTACGACGCGAACGGGCGTGTCGTACTCACCAGCACCAGCGTCGGCACCGGGAAAACCAAGGATACTGAAACGGTGAGCGTGACGCGGGTGACCTACGACCTGCTCGGGCGCGTCGTCCAAGTTGCGGAAGGTGAAGGAAACGCGAAAAACGGGGCGCAGCACGGTTCTCAGACCGAGCAGCGGGTGACCGCGTACCTGCGCGATTCGCTCGACGCGGTCGTTTACCAAATCACGCACGGCGACCAGACGTGGACACGTTACGACTACGACCGACTCGGGAACCTCACCAAGCAGCTACAGGGCGCGAGGGACCCGCGCAAGCTCACCGATGTCGAGCGGGAAAATGACGCACAGGTCGTGAAGGGTCGGTTGTACACAACCTACAAGCGGAACGTGTTCGGCGAGGTCATCGAGCAGAACGACCAGACGGGCACCGGCGGGAACGTGAAGAACGTGTACGACCGCCTCGGGCGCGTGCGATTCCAATACCGAAAGGGCACGCAGGGGCAAGAGATCCAGACCGATTACGATGCTTCGGGGAATGTGCGCACCGTTCGCGACATCGTCTACCCGCTGTGGTATGCGAAGGACGGAGAGAATTACGTCTACGAAAACAAACAAAAGGTCATCGAGTCTTCTCCCACCGTGAAGCGGACCTCGACAACCGCATACACCTACGACGCGCTGAACCGCAAACTCAGCGAGACGGACCCGTACGGAGACACTGCGGGGCACACGACGCACTACCGCTACGACGCACTCGGGCGCATTGAGGCGATCCAGGCGCGCGACGGCAAGATCCGCTGGTTCGGGTACGACTCCGTGGGGCATCAGGTGCTGGAAAGTTGGGGCACGGCAGACGCCCTGCCGACCAAAGCAGCCCCGACGGCTCCGACCCAGAAGGTGCTTGAGAACGCGACGGTCATCGCAACCTACTCGGACGCCGCCGACCGCGTCGCGTACTCGTTCCAAGCGCAGACCAAACTGGAGGTGCGCACGGAGGGCACGCGGTATCCGTTCGTCGCGCCGGTTGTGGGGGCGAATTGGGTGCTGAAGCAGCACACGGACACCACCTTCGTCCGGGACGACCTCGGGCGCACCAAAGAAGAGAAAACGGCCGGCGTCACTCTGGCCTACAGCTACGACGCCGCCGGGCGCGTGGTGAAGGTATCGGACGGGGCGAACGGATCGCAGTCCACGGAGTACGACCTCGCCGGGCGCGTGACCTCGCGCGTGCTCAAATCGGACACGAAGACGGCCACGGTCGGGTTCACTTACGACGCCGGGACGACGTACCGAACGGACCGGGTTCACTTCATTAAGGGCAAGAACGGGTCCGCCCCGACCCAACTGGTCGTCGGCGAGATCAAGTACGACGACCTCAACCGCGAAATCTTCCGCGGCTGGCAAACCCCAGCCCGCGAGGAGAAGGCGCACTTCGAGTTGGTCAGGACGATCTACGACTCCGATAAGGGGTTCGTGCAAATCGAGAGCCGTCAAGGCAAGACACCGATCATCGGCTGGGGCACACAGCACGCCAAATACGAGTACGACAAGTTCAATCAAGTGAAGCGGCAGGACACCGTCGCGGCGCACACAGAGACCGCGCTCCCCACAAAGAAGGGTCCAGAGTCCCAACGCGACGCCGCCGGGAACGGCCCGTACGCAGATAAGGATGCCGCCCAAGGGACCGGGAACCGCGTGACCACGCAGGGCGACGACGAGATTTTCTACGACGGTGCTGATGAAGGCACGGGTACTGAGGGCAACCTCACGAAGGTAAAAGTCAACGGAACCAAAGCCGCGACTTGGAAATACACCTTCGACCACCGCAACCGCCTCGTCGCTGCCGAGAAAGACGGGCCCGGAGGCGGACTCGTTCGGTACACCTACGACGCCTTTGATCGACTCGTTTCGCGCGATGCGACCGAAGCCAAGGTGCCGGCCGACCAGAAGGTGACGCAGTTCGTGTACGCGGGCAACCAGCAGTACGCGGACGCAAGCGGCGGGAAGATCACCGTACGCTACCTGTTCGGGCCGGACGGCGCGCCGCTCGCCAACATCGGTACCGGTGCGGACCCGCGCTTCTACCTCACCGACCGCCAGAACAGCGTGCTCCAGATCGTGACCCCGGATGGGAAAGCGTACAAGCGCGTCCGGTACTACGGACTCAGCGGCGATGTCAAGGGCCCAGAGAAAGGCGACCGCTTCGAGTTGGGTGGTCAGTTCCGCGACCAGACGGTCGGGCTCTCGGTGCTGCGGGGGCAGTGGTTCAACGACCGGGTGGGGCGCAACCTGACCGAGAGCGGTCGGGGCATGGGCGTGAACCCGTACCCGGTGGTGGAAAACAACTGGCCCAACAACCGCGACTACGACCACACGAACGGCCACCGAGTCAAGGACTTCGACGAGAAGGCCGACCGGGCCAAGAAGAGCGGCGAGAACTACAAGAACATGTCATTTGAAGACCGGTACCTGCTCACGGGCGGGAATCCGGCTTTGGACTGGTTGATCGGCCAAGGCGTGAGCATGGTCGGTGAACTCGGTGATGCGTGGTACTCGTTCCGAGCGCTGAACGCGAGAATCGATGGGCTTCAGGCCGACGGACGCTACCAAGACGCAGAGAAAGCGAAGTGGGCCGCGATCACCGGCGGCTACACGAACACGCTGCCGGCAAAGTTGATCCTCGGCGCGGACGCCGGAGGGGTGTCGCTCGAAGGTCTGCTCTTCGGGAATCCGTTCCTCTTCGGGGCGGGGAAATCGCCGCTCGCCCAACAACTGCGTGAGGCGCAAGCCTTCGGCAAGGCACTGGACGCGGAGCAGTTCGAGCGCGGGGCGCGGGTCGCGCCGCTGATCGACGAGATCATCATGGCCCCGCTGAACTTCATTCCCGGCGGGCGGGCCGGCGCGCAAGCGAGCAAAATGGCCGCGCGCCGGTTGGTGAAGGAGACCGCCGAACAGGTGCTCGAAACGGCGGCGAAGGCCGAGTTGGGGTGGGTCGCGCGCAACCTGCCGCGGGTGAATGCCGTCGCCGATTGGCTGGTTCACAAGCAGTTGGCGCGGGTGAGCACTACCGCGCACAACAAGGTATCGGGCGTGCTGAACAAGCTCGGGTTCAACGTGTGCTTCTCGGGGCGCACGCCGATGCGGGCCGCGTGGGGGGCCGTGCGCGCCGACGAGGTGCGGCCGGGCATGGAACTGCTGTCGCGCAGCGAGTTCGACCCCGAGGGCACGGTGGTGCCGCGGTTGGTCGAAGAGGTGTTCGTGCGCGAGGGGCTGATCTGGCTGTTCACGGTGATGGGCCAGACGGTGGAGACGACGGCGGAGCACCCGTTCTTCGTGAAGGACAAGGGCTGGACCGCGGTGAACCGGATCGCGGTGGGGGATTGGGTCTGGACGGAGACGAGCGGGTGGGTTACTGTGGACGGGGTGGAGGAGACCGGCCGCTGGGAGACCGTCTACAACTTCCGCATCGCCGAGCACCACACCTACTTCGTCGGCGACAACGACTGGGGATTCAGCCTCTGGGCGCATAATGCGAATTACAAGCAAGTTCTGAATGCTGTCAAAGCGGTGCGCCCGAATACACGGCTAGGGAAACTGAAAGCTCAGGAAATCGCACGGGCACTGAATCTGGGGACTTACGAAGGCAGGTTACTCGCCCGAGAGATCCTCGAAGCGAGTGTCAAAAACGTCGGCCCGAAGACCGCGAAGAAAATCGTTGCTTCGTTGCGGCAACGAGGGCCGGTCTTCAAGACAACACTGAGTAATCCTGTCCATTTAACAGCTTACACAGGCACGAATCTTCCGAAGCGTGCCGAAGGCATACTCACCGGTACCCACCCCGGTCGAAAGAAGGGATACCGCCCTGAGCCGGTAGGTGGTCGGCCAACTGGGTATGAGAGGGGGCATTTGATTCCCGAGAATGGAGTTGACGACTCGGCTCTTGCCCGTGTGAATAGTAAGGGCAATCTGATCCCTGAACTGGGCCATTCCAACAAGAGCCCTAAAAAGATATTCGAGAATTATGCTATTGGGCTTGCCGATAACAATCCGTCTGCAATCGTGCGTACTATCCACGTACCGAAGTACCCGCGTAACAAGACAGTGCCAGCACCGAACGTGCCGTTTGAAGTGGAGCATAGCGTATACTTGAATAATAGGCTGATGCGTCGAATTGTCGAACCAAACGTGTAATATTCCAGAACAAGGTGTGTCATGAGCATTGCTGAGGAGACCCTACATCTAGAGATAGTACAAGAAGCCATCAACTCAGTTCCTGAATCATGGCGAGCATTTTCGCTTCGCCTTACATATCAAGAGCTGAGTGAAGACAGTGAAGGTTTGGCGCATGAATTCGTATCCGCGTCAGCAGATCCGGCCGAATTGCCGCAACCAACAGATCGGCTCTATGAGGTGACTTGGGAACTATTCACCTTGCACAGGCAGAGCCACAAGATAGTATGGGACATTGCTGACTATGCGATTGCACGATTAGAGAATGGGGATTGGCACTTTGCTGTGGAGTTTTCTTATTCAGATTAAGTTTACGGAGAGTGCAGTGGAATTAATTATTCCCGGCGAGTCCCTGCTCGGAATCGTAGATATTCAGACTTACGCGTCATTCATCGATTCAAATTGGACTCTTGAGCAGTTCAATTCACATATTCAATCTCAAGGGCGACTTGGGCGAATAGTGTGCTGGGGGACTGGTGCGTCTGCGAACTGGATCGTTGATGTGCAAACTGCGGCCACTAAGACCAAGGGAGTGCGCGAATTCTCTGCAAGCATTCAAGCCAGTAGCAGCGCGTTGCATCTAGTATCCTATGATATGTTGACCTACGCAGCACAGTTTCGTAGCATTCGCCTGCCGCGAAGTGACGCTGAGGATTGGAGGATTGCTGTAAGTCCCGGGTGTTACAAGATTCGTGTCATCCAATTGTTTGATTCTGCCCTCGCCGATAGCGAAAGTGTCTTTACGCAATCTGCACCGCACTATCGCGTAGTACTGAAGAGCATAAAAAAAGCGAAATTTCAGGCCCAAGATAGCCTATTTTGGTTCCCTGATTTTCTTCGTGACAGTGATTAACACTTCGCGCGCTGGTTCAGCGATGTGTAGGTTTTTCGTGGTGTCTGCGAGGACCTTATTCTCGAATTGTTCACCTTGCTTCAACCGCACTTGCGCGATCCGAAGTTCAGCGCCGTTCCGAAGTGCACCAGCGTGCCTCAGGTCGCCGTTTCGGCCTGCGACCGCTGCGACACACTTCAACCAAGAATTCCGTTTGATACCTTGACTCCAAGTCGACAGCCATTCCGCAGATTGCTTCTACGTTCGACGTTTCTCCTCCTGTCGCCAGGTGCCCCGTGAGTGATTCGCCGCGTCCGACGCCCTATGATGAGGTGCCGTACGAGAGCCACCCGTACCCGCAGACGCACCCGGCCCGCCTCGCCGCCGTTGCCACCCTCTTCGGCCTACGGCCGCCCCCCGTCGAGACCGCCCGCGTCCTCGAACTCGGCTGCGCCGCCGGCGGCAACCTGATCCCCGTCGCCGAATCCTTCCCCGGCACCACCTGCCTCGGCGTGGACGCCTCCGCGCGCCAAATCGAGGACGGGCAGCGGCTCGTGCGGCGGCTGGGCCTGCCCAACCTCGACCTGCGCCGCGCCGACGTGCTCGAACTGGGGCCCGACCTCGGCACCTTCGACTACGTCATCTGCCACGGCGTGTTCTCGTGGGTCGCCCCCGCGGTCCAAGAGAAGATCCTCGCCCTGTGCGCGGCGCACCTCGCGCCCAACGGGGTGGCGTATGTGAGCTACAACACCTACCCCGGCTGGCACATGCGGGGCATGATCCGCGACATGATGCGGTTCCACGCCCGCAAGTTCGCCGCCCCCGCCGACCGCGTGCGGCAGGCCCGCGCCCTCCTCGATTTCCTCGCTGATTCGGCCCGCCCCGACGGCGCGCTGTACCCGGCCCTGCTCAAGAGCGAACTGGAGGCGGTGCGGCACCAAGCCGACCACTACCTGTACCACGAGCACTTGGAGGAGGTGAACGAGCCGCTGTACTTCCACCAGTTCGTGGACCGTGCCGGCGCGTTCGGGCTGCGGTACTTGGGCGAGGCCCGCGTGGGCACCATGACCGCCGCCCAGTTCCCCCCGGACACCGAGAAGGCCCTCAAGCTGCTCGCCACCGACCAGATCGCCACCGAGCAGTACATGGACTTCCTGCGCAACCGCGCGTTCCGCGAGACGCTCTTGGTGCACGCCCGCAACACCCCCAACTGGCAGGTGCGGCCCGAGCGCGTGGAGCGCCTGCACGTCGCGTCCGCGGCCCGGCCCGTCGAACCGCCCCCGGCCGAACCCAACGCGCCCGCGCACGGGGCCGAGGAATCGGCGCGGTACCGCGGGCCGTCCGGGGTGGTGCTGGCGACCAAGCAGCCGCTGTTGAAGGCGTCGATGCGGGTGCTGTCGGAGGCGTGGCCCGGCACCGTGCCGTTCGCCGAACTCGTCGCCCGCAGTCGCCAACTGGCGAACCTGACCGACCCGGCGACGGCGGACGCGGACGCGCGGAACCTCGCCAGCGGGCTGGTGGACAGCTACCTGACTTCGGACCTCGTGGAACTGCACGGCGCGCCGGTGTCGGTGGCGACCAAAGCCGGCGAGCGGCCCGCCGCGGCGCCCTCGGCGCGGGTGCGTGCGGAAGAGGGCCGCGGGGTGGCGAACCGGCGGCACGAACTGGTGCGGTTGGGCGACCTCGAGCGCTGCCTGCTGTCGCTGCTCGACGGCACACGCGACCGCGCCGCGCTGGTGGACGCCTGCGCGACGGCCGCGAGCGAAGGGCGGTTGCGCCTCGACCGCGACGGGCGCGAGGTGACGGACCCGGCCGAAGTGCGGGCGGCGCTGTCCGCGATCATCGACCAGCCGCTCGCCGCTCTGGCGCAACAGGCCCTTCTGCTCCCCGACCCGGCATGACCGACGCCGAGGTGGCCCGCTGGTTCCGCCCGGTGCCCGAAGGCGACCGGGCCGCGCTCCGCGCGCTGGTGGCCCGCACCGGCGCGGCCCTGCGCGCGCTGGAGTTGGGGCACGTCCTGTACGGCGGGGCGCTGCTGGGCAGTCTGTGCTACGCCGACCTGCTCCCGTGGGACGACGACGCGGACCTGCTCGTCCACGACCCCGTCCACCCCGACGACTTGCGCACGCGACTCGCCGCGGCGCTGCCGGACCTCGCGGTAACGGTCCACGCGCCGCGGCTGCTGAAGGTGGCGGCGGGCACGAGCGCCGTCGACATCGGGTTCCTGTACCGCTCGGGCGGGCTGTGGTGCCACGACTCGGTGTGGGGCGGCACCGACACCTTCCCGCTCGACCACATCACCCCCACCGCGCGCGGGCGGTTGGGCGCGATAGCGGTCAGCGTTCCCGCGAAGGCCGCGGCGGTGTGCCGGCGCAAGTACGGGCCGGAGTGCCTCACGACCGCGATGCCGCCGGCGTTCGACCACCGGGCCGAGCGGCCCACCGGGTTCCCCGCGGTGCGGGTGCCCTTGGAGCGCATCGACCGCGTGCTCCGCGCCGGCGTCGCGCCCGCGGCCCCGGAACCGCCAGCCGAACCGAGTTCGTGCGCGGTCATCGTTCCGTCGGGCCGGGTGTGCGACCCGGCGTTCGAGGCGGCGCTGGCGGAACTGAACGCGCGCGGCTACCCGGTGCGCCGGGTACGCCAGCCCGACGCGCCGCCCGGCTTCCGCGACCGCATGGTGACCGACGCGCTGGCCGCCGGTGCGCGCGAGGTGCTGCTGTTGGACCCGACGTGCGCGTTCGAGCCGGACGCGGTAGAGCGGCTGCGCGGTCACAGGCTGCCGTTCGCGTGCGGCGCGGTGCCCAACAGCGGGCGCATGGGGATGGCGTGTGCGTTCGAGCCGGCCGTCGCCGAAGTGCGGTTCGGCACCGGTGGCGGGCCGCGGGCCGCACACTCCGCGGCGCTGGCGTTCGCGCTGGTGCGCCGGGCGGTTTTTGACGCGATCGCCGAGCGCGCGAAAGTCGAAGACCGCGAGGCGGCGTTCTTCGCGCCGCTCGAAGGCACCGGCACTGAAGCGGAAGACGCGGCGTTCTGCGCGCGGGCGCTGAAGTGCGGGTTCGGTGTCGTGGTAGACACGTCGGTGCGAGTGTGGCGCGTGGGCGCGGCGCGTCTGGGCTGGGAGGACGCCGCGGGCGAACGACCGCGACACCCCGCGCTCGACCTGCGACTGATCCCCGGCGCGCCGGCCGCACCGGTACCGACGGTCGCACCCGCCGAACCCGCCGGCGCACCGGCCAAGGCCGAATCCCTGCGGGTGCCGGCGGTACCATTGCCGGAGGGCTTCCCGCGGCTGGGCCTGTTCGTCGTCACCTACCCCGCGAACGCCGAGAGCCTGCGCCTGACGCTCGACAGCACCCGGGCGAGCGACTGGGGCGCGGAGCCGGTGGTGGTGACGCAGCCCGCGGACTGGCCCGTCGGCCGCGAGTCCGGCGCGCGCACCTACAAACTGGCGCTCGAAGCCGCCGCGCGCTCCGGGTGCGACCTCGCAGTGATCCTCGAAGACGACGTTCGGGTGAACAAGCACCTGCGGCGCAACCTGCTCGCGAACCCGTTGGTGGCGCGCGACGGGTGCGACCACTTGGGCCTGTTCGTGCCGGACCTGATCGCGGACCCGTGGGAGCGGGTCGAATCGCCTCTCGGGTACCGACTGGCGAAGCCGCGGTACACCGGCCCCAACCGGCTGTGGGAGCGCAACCGCCTGTGGGGCGCGCAGGGCTATCTGCTCTCCGCACGGTTCGTGCGCGCCGCGCTGGACCGCTGGGACCGACTGCGCGAGGGTCAGGACACGCGCGTACTGGGCACCTGCGCCGAGTTGAACGTGCCCTTGTGGTACACCGCCCCGTGCCTCGTGGAGCACGCCCCGCTGCGCTCGGCGTTCGGCACCCCCGACGCCCGCGCCCCGGACTTCGACCCGGCGTTTGTGCTCGAGTTGGGCGCGGGGTTCCGCCCGCCGGACGGCGTCCCGGGCTGGTTCAGTCGCGCCGAGGCCGAGTTGCTCTGGCGCGCCGCGTCGGGCAAGTCGGTCTTGGAGTTGGGCACCGCGTGGGGCCGCTCGACCGTGTGTGCGGCGCAGTCGGCGGTGCGGGTGCTGTCGGTGGACGTCGCGGACCAGTCGGAAGCGGCCGAGTGGTGCCGTCGGTTCGGAGTGGCCGACCGCGTGACGTTCGCCCGCGGCGACGTGGCCGACGTGTGCGCGCGCCTGCGGGCCGAGCACGCCGGCCCGTTCGAGTTGGTCTTCGTCGACACCGGTCACGACGCCGCGAGCGTGGCCCGCGACCTCGACTGCGCCCTCGCGCTGTTGGCACCGGGCGGGCAGTTGGCGTTCCACGACTACCCGGACCCCGGCTGGCCGGACGTGCGCCGCGTGGTGGACGCGCGCGCCGACCGCCACGGCTGGCACCGCACCGCACAAGCCGACTACTTGGCCGTGTTCGCTACCTGACACCTGAGGTGGACCCCATGTTCTGGGCCAGTGTTGGGACTCCCGCGCGGTGGGTTGGCCTATAGCTCGCGCTCGTGCGTCTTACCCCTCCGTGGGTCTTCGGCTTTCGGCGCGATGCACGTGCGCGGGCGTTCGGTACTCCAGAGCCTGATGCACCCGCGCCTCGTTGTAGAACCCGAAGTACTCACCCAACCCGCGCTCCAACGCGCGCACGCTCGCCGGCCCGGACGGGTGCACGTACTCGGACTTCACGCTCCGCCACAGGCGCTCCACGAACACGTTGTCCGAGCACCGGCCCTTACCATCCGTGCTCACCCGCGCGCCGGCCCGCTCGACGCGACTCGTCCACGCGCGGGCCGTGAACTGCACCCCTGATCCGTGTTGAACACCTGAGGCGTTCCGCGCGACAGCGCCTCGTCCAACATCCCGTGGCAGAACCAACCGTCCAACGTGTTCGACAACTTCCACGAACCGGCTGAACCGGCTGAACCGGTCGATGGTCCCGCCAAGTACACGAACCCCGACGGCATCGGCACGTGCGTACTATCCGCGCACCACACCTGATTCGGTCGCGTGATCGGCACGTTCCTGAACAGTCACGGGTGCACGTTGTGCTCCCGACCAGTCACCGCCGTCATGCGCCGACAGTACAAGGCTTCCGGACCCATCGCGCGTGGGCAGTTGCACCCGCTTGCAATTCGCCGTGGCCGTCGCGCGATCAAAATCCGGGCCAACTTGCGCGAGCCCATGAGCGGGCTCTCGGTGCGGATCAGCTCGATCCGGGCCACCAACCGCGCGTCCTCGGGGGCGGCCCGGGCCGGCTCCCATTCGAGGCTCGACCGAGCCAGCCCCAGCAACGCGCACTGCCGACGCACGCTTGGGTGGGGATGATCAGGCTCGACCCGCTGGCGCTTCCATTCAAGCGAGGCCAAGAGATGGAGTTCACGAGCGCGCCTTGCGCCTTGAAGGCCGGCGTGTGGGTACGGTTCGTATTACCCTTCGTTCCACCCGCGAAGGGCACCCGATTGCAACCGATCCGGTGGTCCAGCATTCGGCGGCCGCGCCGTTCTCGCCGAACAGGCGGTGCAACTTCCGGTGTGTTCTGCCCCCACCGACCCAGTCGTCGACCGGCACCCGGTGCGGGTCCAACTGCGGTGGCCCCTTCCGACCGGGCTCCAGTCGGCAGATCGGCTCACGGCGATAGCGGATCACCGTCCTCGTCGAGAGCCCGTGCGTTCGGCGGTGTCGCGAACCGAGTGCCATTGGTCGCGGAGTTCTCGGACCTCACGGTGCCGCTGCGCGCGCCGCCTTCGCCCTTCGGGCCGCTTTCGCGGATGCCGTGACACCGGTAATCGGCGACGGTTCGCGGGTAGCGACCGTGAACCCGCGCGGCCGCGCTCCCCGAGCGGGCCGTTCGCGCCGGTGGCAGTCGCTTCGAGCCGGACCGCGACGACGCGCGCATCAGCGCCCGGGCGGCATCCGCTCCTGCCAATCTCGAAGGGCCCGCTCCGCGGCAGCGGCCTCCCGCTCGGCGCGTTTGACCCGCGGCGCGCTGTCGCGGGTGCCAGTCGGCACCGCGCCGTGGGCCCGTTCGGTCAGTAGCCGCAACTGGGCCAGGCGCGCCGCCGCGAGGGCCACCCGGCCGGCGAGCAGGCGCTCCAGCGGTCCGGCACCGG
>JALHNS010000061.1 GCA_022843445.1 Gemmata sp. | reverse complement strand
ACTGAATTTGCCTTCCGCGAAGGTCGAATCAGTTCCTCAGCAACGGCACGCGGAGCGTGCCTACTACTTTACCGCCGGCGGATGTGCCAGCGGTGAGAACGAGTTGTCAGCGGTTGAACAGGAACGCGGGCGTGTTCACCAGCGCCCACACGAGGTCTTGCGCGCCCAGCACGCGGGCGTCCGCGGGCGGCGGGTTCGCGGCGTCCGCGGCCAACCGCGCGTACTCCTTGTCCTGCGCCAAGTACATGTTCCGCAGCAGGTCCTTCTGCGCTTGCGAGCGCTGCGCGACGGGCGTGTCGAGCGCGGCGATTTGGGTCGCGTTCAGCGTGCTCGTCAGCGTCGGGTTCGCGTCGGTGGTTACCGAGAGGCGGAACTTGCCGATGGTGTGCTTGGTTCCGAACCGCTGGTCGAGCGTGACCGTGAAGCCGACGCCCGCCGGGCCGCTCACCGGTTTCTCGAACTTGAACAGCGCCGCGTTGTCTTGGCCGAACCGCGGCGCGGTGGCCCAGCCGGTTGCGGGGTTGTTGTCCAGCGCGTTCTGGATCGGGAAGGTGTCTTGGCTGAACAGGGCGAGCGGGTTCACCAGCTTCACCGCGGTCGCGGGGCCGTCCTTGTCGAGCGGGCGCGCGGCCACTTTGAACTCGTTCAGCACGAAGTTCCCGTTATCGGCACGGCCGGGGCCGCCGGCCGGCAGGCTCTTGTCCGCGAGCGCTTCGAGCCGCAGCGCGGTGATCGGGCCGTCGAACTCCGCGAGCGCGTCCACCGTGTAGATGTCCACTTGGTCGCTCTTGCCGGTCACGGTGATCGAGCCGTCTTTGTTGACGGTCAGCGTCGCGCCGTCCTTCGCGGCGGCCGGGGTCGGGCCTTGCTTCGAGCGCGCGCGCACCACGTCCAGCGTGCGCCAGTTGGTCGGCTTCTGCGCCTTCAGCCCCTGCTCCCACGCCGCCTGCTTCGCGTCGAGTTGCTTCTGGTACGCCTCGAACGCCGCGGCCTTCGGCTTGTACTCGGCCAGCATCTCGGCGTGGTCTTTCGCCGCGGCGCGGATCGCGCCGATGGCGACCTCGCGCTCCTTCGCGGTCGGCAACCGGTTCAGCACGGAGAGGTAAATGCGGTCGGCGAGCTTCGCGTCGTCCTTCTCCGTGAGCGCGAGCTTGTTGAGCGCGTTGTTCGGGTCGCGCACCGCTTCGCCCACGATCGGGCCGTTCACCATCGCGAGCACCGGGCCGAGGTTCAGGCCGCTGCCGCGCTCGCACTCGCACGAGCTTTCGCGCACCGGCTTGTTGAACAGTTCCAAGAAGCCGCCGGGCAGGTCCACGTTGCTGTCCACCAGTTGCGCGGCGCGACTGCCCGGCGGCAGCCCCGGCAGCCGGCTCTGCGACCCGGTCGCCTTGTGGATCGCGTCGAACAGCACTTCGGCCGGAAGCCGCCGCGCCATCGCGTGCGAGTAGTTGATTTCGTCGTCCTTGTTCCACTTGTTCGTAGCGAGCGAGAGCTGATACGTGCGGCTCTTGCAGATGGTCTTCACGAGCTTCTGCGTGTCGAACCCGCTCTTAATGAAGTCGTCCGCGAGGCGGTCGAGCAGTTCGGGGTTCGTCGCCGGGTTGCCCGCGCGAATGTCGTCGATCGGCTCGATGATGCCAACACCCAGCAGGTAGCTCCACATGCGGTTCACGTAGCTCTTGGCGAAGTACTGGTTGTCCGGGCTGGTGATCCACTTCGCCACCTGCGCGCGGCGCGTTTCCGTCGGCGCGATATCGGCCTTCGCCGCGTATGGGAACGCGGGCTTCGCCGGCACGCCGAGGCGGTCGTGGGTGATCTCGCCGCCCTTCGCGTCGGAAATCACTTCCACCAGCGGCTTCGCGCCTTCCACGGCGGTGCCGCCGATCTTCTGCCCGCGGAACTTCGGGTCTTCTGTGCGCCCGACCTGTGCGAAGTACGCGGCCAACTCGAAGTACTGGTCTTGGGTCCACTTCTCGAACGGGTGGTCGTGGCACTTGTTGCAGTTGAACCGAACCGCGAGGAACAGTTGCGTGGTGTTCTCCATCACCGCGTCGGCGGTGCGGAGCGTCTTGAAGTACGACGCCGGCGGGTTCTCGACGTTCGAGCCGGTCGCGGTGAGGATCGAGTACGCGAACTTGTCGTAGGGGGTGTTGTCGGCGACACGCTCGGCGATCCACTTGCGGGCCGCGGCCGCACCACCGCCCCCGAGGAACTTGCTGTTCACCATCAGCAGGTCGCCCCACTTGTTCGCCCAGTGATCCACGTACGCGGGGCTGCCCACCAACTTGTCGATCAGTTCCTCGCGCTTGGCGCGCGCGTCCCGTTTGTCGCTCACGAACGCGACCACTTCGTCGGCGCTCGGCGGGAGGCCGGTGAGGTCGATGTACACGCGGCGGATGAACGTCGCGTCGTCGCACACGTCGCTCGCCTGCACCTTCACCTTTTTCAGTTTCGCGTCCACAAGCTCGTCTAGGTGGTTGTAGACCGGGCGCTGCACCCACTCGAACCCGCTGCGGTCGCCCATAATCACAACCGTGCTCGCGGCGTACGCGCCCTCGTAGCGGGCCAGCATGGTCGCTTCGCCGCGGCGCAGGGTGCTCACGAGGCCGGTCTTGTCCACGGTCGCCACTTCGGTGTTGCTGCTCTCCACGAACGATTCGGCGGTCACGTCGCGGGTGCGCCCGTCGGCGTAGGTGGCGACCACCGCGAACTGCTGCTTCTGCCCGATCCGCTGCACGATCGGGTTCTTCGGGAACACCTCAATGCTCTTCACGCGGGTCGCTTCGAGGTCGAGCTTCAGCCCTTGCGAAATCCAGCGGCGGAGCAGCTCGTAGTTCGCGTCGCCGGCGGCCATCGTGACGCCGCCTTGGTGCGGCACCGCGCCCGCGGGCTTCATCAGCATGAGGCTCTGCTCCGGCGCGGCGCGGTTGAACCGGCGGCCCTCGAGGTCGTCGGTCAGCGCGCGGTAGTCGTACACCGGGTCGTAGCCGCGGAGCGACAGTTTGAAGCCGTTCTTGCCGGCCTGCGCGCCGTGGCAGGTGCCGGCGTTGCAGCCGAGTTTGCTCAGCACCGGTTGCACGTCGGTGACGAAGCTGACCGCGACTTCGTCTTTGAAGCCCTTCGCGGTCACCGGTACGTTCGCGGTTTGCCCCGCAAGGCTGACGACGATTTCGCCGGACCCGTCGCCGGTGGGGCGCACGAGGCCGGCGGTGTGCGCCGCGAACTTCGGCAGCGCGACGGTGGCGGTGCGCGTGGCGTCCACGATTTCGCCGCTGTCGAGCGTCGCGGTGACGAGCAGTTGCGAATACGCGAACGGGCCGCTCAGTTCGACCTTCGCGGGCCGAACGTCGAGCTTCACCACCTTCGCGCCGTCGGGGAGTTTCTCTTGCGCGACGGCGGCGGGCGAACCGAGCGCCGCGATCGCGGCGAACAGCGTGAGGATGCGGGAGAGGTTCATATGTAGGGTCTCGCAGGTTGCTTGTTTTGTGGCACAGGCCTCTGGCCTGTGAATCTCTTGCACGCGCCAGAGGCCCGATGGCACTTACTTTGAGGCTTCGTTCTTGTGGCACCGGCCTCTGGCCAGTGTTCAAATGCCTTGAATGTACACCGGCCAGAGGCCGGTGCCACAAATCCAACAAGCCAAAGTAAGTGCCATTGGGCCAGAGGCCCGTGCCACGACTTATCGCTTCGGCAGCACCACAAACGTGCTGAGCAGCTTCCCGGTTGCGGCGTCGTGCAGCCACACAACGCCGTCGAAGCCGGCGGAGGCGACGGTCTTGCCCGCGGGGTGCCACGCGGTCGCGTAGGCCGGGCCGCTCACCTTCTCGCACACCACTTTCGCGCCGCTCTGCGTGTCGTACACGCGCACCTCGCCCTTGCCGTCCAAGCTGCTGACCGCCGCGAACTTGGTGCCGTCGGCGTTGAACGCGGCGCTCGAGATGCGGCCCGGCATGCGCTCGTACTCGCGGACCTTGTTCGCGTCGTCGCCGATCTGCCGCTTCACCTCGCGGTGAATCTTGTACAGGCGCGGCGCGCCGTCCGACCCGCCGATCACCACCTCGTCGTACACCTTCTCGATGAACTTGCCGCCCTCGTCTTGCGGCACTTTCGTGATCCGCTTCTCTTTCACCGGCCGGCGGTCCAGCGCCATCAGCCCGCCCTTGAGAGCGCCCGGCGTGATGCTCGTCACGTTGTCGATGAACCGCTGCGTCTCCACCTCCGTGAGCTTCATGCTCATGTCGCGGCTCACCGAGACGAGGTGCGCGCCGTCTTGCGAGAACACCGTCGCGAGCGCCCAATCGGAGTGGGTGCCCATTTGAAGCACCTGCTTGCCGGTGAGCGCGTCGACGGCGCGCACGGTGTTGTCGGCGCAGCCGAAGCCGATCAGTTTGCCGTCCGGCGACCAGCTCGCGCCGTACAGCGTGTCGAAGGTGTACGGGGCCGAGACGAGCAGCTTTTCCGTCTCGACGTTCCACACTTGCAGTTCGCCGAAGCGCCCGGGCGCGCCGCCCGCGACCGCGAGTTTCTTCCCGTCGGGCGAGTAGGCGACCGACGACAGCCGTTCGGAAATGCCGATCAGCCGCGCCTTCAGTTCGTACTTCTCGGTGTCGTAGATCAGCACCTCGTGGTAGCCGGTGACGGCGAGTCGCGTGCCGTCCGGGCTGTACGCCAGACCGGTAATCACCGGCGGGCCGGAATACTTCGGCGGGTTCTCCGGGCCGTAGGCGACGGCCTTCGCACTCGCGGGTGTGTCGTCCTTCGCGCCCTGCGCGATCCAATCGGTAATGAGCTTGATCTGCGCCGGGGCGAGCGGGTCGCGGCCCTTCGGCATCTCGGCCTTGCCGCTGCTGTGAATCTTGATCTGGTCGAGGAGGTAGCTTTCGGCGGGTTTGCCGGGCACGACGCCGGGTTTGTCGCGCTCGCCCTTCTTCAGCAAGTCGGCGTAAGCGGTCATGATGTAGCCGCCGAGCGGCTTCGCCGGCTGGTGGCACCCGTTGCAGTTCTGCTGAAAAACGGGGCGCACGTCTTTGAAGTAGCTGACCGCCGCGGGCGGGTCTTCGGCGCGAGCGCCCGCGGGGAGGGCCAGAATCGCAAGGGCGAACGAGAAGCGAATCCGCATAGAAGCGAACCTCGGCGGGAGGAGCCAGCGACGGCCGGGCCGGGGGCGTTCGGTAGGTGCAACTAGTGTACTCGCCCGAACCCGGTGCGAGCAAGCGCGCGCGCGCGGATTCTGTAGAAACCGCGCCGCGCACTTCGCCTTGACACCCGCCCCCCGCATCCGCGACCATCTGCGCCGGGGAAAGGATTCTCGCCCGGTCCACGGACGGATGGGGTCGCGCACCATGATTGACACATTCTCCGCGCTGCTCGCGCGCGTTCAAGACAAGACCGCTACGGTCGGCATCATCGGCCTCGGGTACGTCGGGCTGCCGCTGGCGCGCGCGTTCGCGTCGGCCGGGTTCCGCGTGCTCGGGTTCGACATCGACGCCGCCAAGGTGGAGAAGCTGAACGCGGGCAAGTCGTTCATCAAGCAAATTCCCGACGATACGGTGCGCGCGATGCGCGCCACCGGGTTCGAGGCGACGTCGAGTTTCGACCGACTGAATGAAGCGGACGCGATCCTGATCTGCGTTCCCACGCCGCTCACCGAGGCCCGCGAACCGGACCTGACGTATGTGGTGAACTCCGCGAGCGCCATCGCGTCGCGCCTGCGCCGCGGGCAACTCGTGGTGCTGGAAAGCACGACGTACCCGACGACGACGCGCAACGTGATGCTGCCCGTGCTGGAGCGCGCCGGTCTCACGGTGGGCGCAGACTTCTTCGTGGCGTTCAGCCCGGAGCGCGAAGACCCCGGCAACCCGACGCACTCCGTGAGCCACATTCCGAAGGTGGTGGGCGGGTTGTGCGACCACAGCGGCGACCTCGCGTGCGCGCTGTACTCGGCGATCGTGCCGAAAGTGGTGCGCGTGAGCACCGCGGAAGTCGCGGAAGCGTGCAAAATCCTTGAGAACACCTACCGCGCGATCAACATCGCGCTGGTGAACGAGATGAAGGTGCTGTACGACCGCATGGGCATCGACGTGTGGGAGGTGATCGACGCGGCGAAGACGAAGCCGTTCGGGTTCCAAGCCTTCTACCCCGGCCCCGGGTTGGGTGGGCACTGCATCCCGCTCGACCCGTTCTACCTCACGTGGATCGCGCGGCACTACGGCATGAACACGCGGTTCATCGAGCTCGCGGGCGAAGTGAACACCGCGATGCCGCAGTACGTCATCACGCGGCTCGCCGACGCGCTCAACGACGCCGGCAAACCGGTGCGCGGCAGCAAGGTTGCGATCCTCGGCATGGCGTACAAGAAAGACGTGGACGACCCGCGCGAAAGCCCGAGCTTCGAGCTGCTCGACCTCCTTCTGAAGAAGGGCGCGAACGTGTCGTACAGCGACCCGCACATCCCGAGCCTGCCGCGGATGCGGCACTGGCCGCACCTCGACCCGATGGAGAGCCGACCGCTCACGCCGGAGTACCTCGCGGAGCAAGACTGCGTGCTCATCGCGACCGATCACACCGCGTTCGATTACGCGTTCATCGTGAAGCACAGCCAACTGGTGATCGACACGCGGAACGCGACGAAGGCCGTCCCCGCGGGCCGAGAAAAGGTGGTGCGGGCGTAGTAGAACTGAAGCGCGGTGTGGTACACTCGCGGCACACCCACCCTCTCGAGTCGTGCCATGTACCACGCCGTTGCCGTCGTCACGCCCGAAACCGACTTCACCGCCGACGAGCTCCGCGCGCGGCTCGCCGCGCAGTTCCCGGGGTTCGATGTCGCCCCGACGAAATCGGGCGTCAGCGTCTCCAAAGGGGACTGGTGGATCGCGGTCGCCGTGCGCACCGGGGGCGGTGTCGCGGGCGAAATCGAAGGACTGCTCGGGCACGTCCCCGGTGTCGAACCGGCCGAGGCCGAGAAGTACGTTGCGGGCGGGACGCTGATCGACGCCCAGACCGACGTGCCGGACCCGTTCATGGAACACTTCAACGACTACCTCACGCTGGTCGGCGTGCTCAAGAGCTTTAGCGGCGTGCTCGCGATCGACCCCAAAGGCAAAGACGTGCTCTAACTGCGCGCCTGCCATCGCCCCGTTCCGTGTGGTATCATCGCGGGCATGTCTACCGAACTCGCGCTCCTCCGCGCCATCCGCGACCTGCCGGACGAGGACACGCCGCGGCTGGTGTACGCGGACTACCTCGACGACGTGGACGAGCACGCCCGCGCGGAGTTCATTCGCGTGCAGATCGAGCGCGCGCGCACGCCCGAATCGGACCCGCGGCGGCGCGAACTCGAAGACCGCGAGCACGAACTGCTCTGCGAGCACGAGGGGGCGTTCCTCGGCGTCGCACCGGGCGACTTCGACGGCCTCACCGAGTGGCACTTCGACCGCGGGTTCGTTCACGAAGTGGCCGCGTCGCCCACGTTCATGCTCGGGGCCGGCACGCAGCTCGCGAACGCGCACCCGGTGCGCCGCTGGCGCGTGCAGTCCGGCCAGAACGACTTCCCCGAAGACCTGAAAGAAGCCGGGCAGCGCGGCTGGTTCGCCCGGCTCGACGCGCTCGACCTGAGCGGCTGGTACACCGGCCTCGGCGAACTCGGCGGCTTCTTGTACCGGTCGCAGTTCGAGCGCCTGCGGGAACTCGACCTGAGCCACCGGCCCGGCCTCGAAGCGCTGCCGGAAATCCTCGAAGCCGCGCCCTTCCGCGACCAACTCAAAGCACTCCTGTGCGGCGGCAACCTGTACGGACAAGACGGCCAACTCGACGCAATCGCGCTCGCGCACGCGATGGGCCGCAAATGCAAGCTCGCCGAGTTCGGCGCGGGCGGGGCGCTGCTCACCGCAGAAAACGTGCGCGACATCCTCATCGCCGACTTCGCGAGCGCACTCACCGACCTCGACGTGCGCGCGAACCAACTGGCCCCGGACGGCTGGGACGCGTTCGTTGGCGCGCGGTGCCGGTTGCAAGAACTCGACGTGTCCAACACCCCGCTCGGCGCGATCTCGCTCGACCGGTTGCTCAATTGCAAATCGACTTCGCAGCTCAAGCGGTTGCACATGAACGGGTGCGGCAGCGCGATGGCGAACATGGCCGCGCTCGCGGCGTCGCCGTTCTGGGCGCAGGCCGAAGAGTTGCGCATGCAGAACGGCACCATCCCCGAAGCGAGCCTCGACCCGCTGTTCAACTCAAGTGGCCCGCGGAACCTGCGCGTGCTCGATGTCGGCGAGAACTTCGTGCGCACCGCGGGCGTGGCGCGCCTCTGCGCCGCAAAGTGGGCGCACGCGCTCACCTACCTCGATCTCTCCCGCAACTACCTCACCGACACCGCACTGCAGATGATCGCGGGATGCGACAAGTTCGGGCACCTGCGCACACTGCACCTGAATTACAACAGCCCGTACCACCTCGAAGGCGCGGAACACACCGAAGCCGTGACCGACGCCGGGTTGCGCGCGCTCGCGGACAGCCCGCACTTGCGCAACCTGCGAGTTCTTTCCGTAAGCGGCACGCGCATCTCCGCGTCCGGCATCGAAGCGGTTCTGAACAGCCCGCACTTCCGGCTAACCGGGCTGAGCGTCGCGAACTGCCAACTGCGCCGCGCCGCAATCGAAGTAATCGCCGGTTCGCCGCGCACCGCGCGCCTCGAAGTGCTGGACCTCAGCGGGAACGACGAGTTCGGTTCCGGCGAACTGCGCGCGCTCGCGGAATCCGAGTACCTCTCGCCGATGACGGAACTGGACGTGCGCGGCACCTCGGCCGGCGACACAAGCGTGTACGACGCGCTCCGCGAGCGCGTCGGCTGCCGCTTGGGAGTGTGACCTTCCCGGGACCGCGGACGTCTCGGCCGCCCGGCGAAGCGATGTTGTCACTTCACGTTCGTCCGGTCGCCGGTTCGCGCGTTGAACGCGCGGCCGAGACGTCCGCGGTCCCGGGGATTCATCCCAACTTCTGGCGCGCGTACGCGAGCGCGCCGTGAACCACCACCTCTTCGCCCAGCGCCGCGGGCACGATGTCCGTGAGGCCCGCGAACGCCGCGAACCCGCGTTCCGCAACGTACCGGCGCAACGGCGCGAACAGCAGCGCTTCGCCGATGAGCGAGACACCGCCGCCGATGATCACGCGCCGCGGGCACAGTAGTTTGATGACCGAACACACCCCCTCCGCGAGCGCCTGAACCGCTTCGTCGAGGACGCGCAGCGCGAGCGCGTCGCCCCGCTGCGCGGCTTCGGCCACGTCTTTGCCGGTGATCTCGCTTCCGCCGGCAACACTCGCGCGCTGACCGATCCCCCACCCGGCCGACCAGTGTTCGAGAATCTGATCGTGCGCGCCGCCGGCGAGCGGGTACACCGGCCGCAGGTGGCCGATTTCGGCAGCGCCCTTCCCCACGCCGCGGTAGATACGGCCGTCGATGATGAGACCCCCGCCGATCCCGCTGCCGGCGGTGATGTAGAAAACCGGGGACAGCCCTTTCCCCGCGCCGAACAGCGCCTCCGCGAGGCCGGCCACGTCCGCGTCGTTGCACATCACCGCCGGCGCGCCGACCAATTCGCCGACCCAATCCGCGAGCGGGAACCCGTCCCACCCGGCGATGTGGTGCGACTTGATGACCGTGCGCGCATCGTCGTCGGTCGGGCCGCCGAAGCCGATCCCGACGCCGCGCAATTCGCTCCGCTTCATCTCGGCTTGAGTCAGCAGTTGCGGCACCGCGCTCACGATCTGCTTGCGAATGCCCTCGCCGCCTTCGGCCGGGTTCACGGTGCCGCGCCACAGCGCGTAAATGTGCCCCTCGCCGCGCCCGAGGCCGAGTTGCAACTTCGTGCCGCCGATTTCGATGCCGAGGAACATCGCGGTACCCTTTCGTGTGGTGCGGGGATTGTATCGCCGCACCACGCGCCGCGCGGTACACTCCGTTCCCTCTCCCGGAGGCACACAAATGCCGACTCGCCGCACCATCCTTGCAGCCGCAGCCGCGGCCCCAATCGCCATGAGCGCAGCCGAAGCCGCCGACGATCTGAAACTGAAGGGCCGCGTGAACCACTCGGTCGCGTTCTGGTGCTTCAACGCCCGCGGCGACAAGTGGAGCGCCGAAAAGGTGGTCGATGTTACCAAAGCGCTCGGCGGCAAATCGGTCGAACTGATCGGCCCGGAACACTGGGCGCTTCTCAAGAAGAACGACCTCGTGTGCGCGCTCGCGTCGAACGGGATGCCGGGCGCACCGTTCATGCGCGGCTTCAACAACAAGGCGTTTCACGCCGAAATCGTCGAGCGCACCACGAAGACCATCGACCGGTGCGCGGAGGCGAAGTTCCCGAACGTGATCGCGTTCGTGGGCTACAAGTTCACGAACCCGGACGACCCGAAGTCCGCGGTGATTAGCGCCGACGACGCCTTCAACAACTGCGTGACCGGCTTGAAGGAGCTTGCGAAGGTCGCCGAGAAGAAGGGCGTGACGGTGTGCCTCGAACACCTGAACACGCGCGACGACACCGACCCGATGAAGGGCCACCCCGGCTATCAGGGCGACGACCTCGACTTCGTGGCGAAGGTGATCCGCAAAGTCGGCTCGCCGCGCGTGAAGCTGCTGTTCGACATCTACCACGTGCAGGTGATGCACGGCGACCTGATCCGCCGCATCGAACAAACAAAAGACATCATCGGGCACGTTCACACGGCCGGCGCGCCGGGCCGCGGCGAGTTGGACGCCGCGCAGGAGATCAACTACGCGGCGGTGATCGAGAAGCTGGTGAAGGTGGGCTACGCGGGGCACGTCGGGCACGAGTTCATCCCGACGCGCGACCCGATGAAGGGCTTGCAGCAGGCGTTCGCGGCGTGCGACGTGTAGCGCCGCAAACGAGTAGCCGGAACCGAGCGCGGAGCCTTCGCGCGCAAGAACCTGAGTGATACAATCGGGCACTCGATTGAACGGAGGCCCAACCGTGCCCGATGTTCCCACGAAGTCCGAGAGCGTTGATCGGGCGACCGACGGCGGTACCGCCTCCACCCTCGACACGCCAGCCGGGGACCCGACCGAACTGCCGGGTTCAACCGGGCGGTACTCGTTCGGCCACGAAATCGCGCGCGGCGGGATGGGCGTGGTGTACCGCGCTACCGACACCGCGTTCGGCCGCGAGGTGGCCATCAAAGTCCTATCGGCGCGCTACGCCCCGGATTCGGCCGCGGCTCGGCGGTTCGCCGACGAAGCCCGCATTACCGCTCAGCTCCAGCATCCGGGTATCCCGCCCGCCTACGACCTCGGTGCTCTGCCCGACGGTCGGCCGTTCCTCGCCATGAAGTTGATCAAGGGCGACACACTCGAAACGCTGCTACGGGCACGAACCGACTCGCGGGAAGACGCAGGGCGATTCGTGGCCGCGTTCGAGGCGGTGTGTCAGGCCGTCGCCTACGCGCACGCGCACGACGTGATTCACCGCGACCTGAAACCCTCGAACGTCATGGTCGGGGCGTTCAGCGAAGTCCAAGTGATGGACTGGGGCTCGCCAAGGTGCTGACCGAGGGGCCGGGGCCGAGCGCCGACCCGGACGCGACCGCGGGTGGCACCGACATCCGCACCGACCGCGACAACGACCCGTTCACCCAAGCCGGGGCCGTACTGGGCACGCCGGCGTACATGCCGCCCGAACAGGCGATCGGGGCGGTCGACGAGATCGACGCCCGCAGCGACGTGTTCGGGTTGGGCGGGGTTCTCGCGGCCGTACTCACCGGCGCGCCCCCGTTTCAGGGGGAAACGCGCGAGAGCACGCGCCAAATGGCCGCGCGCGGCGAAGTGGACAACTGCTTCCAGCGCCTCGATGCGAGCGGGGCCGACCCGGAACTGGTCTCCCTGTGCAAGCGGTGTCTGGCCCCGCGCAAGGCCGACCGACCGGCCGACGCCGGCGCGGTGGCAAAAGCCGTAGCCCATCTGCGCGCCGCGGCCGACGAACGGGCACGGCGGGCGGAACTGGACCGGGCGCGAGCCGAAACCGTCGCAGCCGAGCAGCGCAAGCGGAGGCGGGTGCAACTCGCGCTTTCGTCGATCGTGGTGCTCATCCTCGCGGCCGGCAGTACCGGCACGGCCATCGGCTTACTGAACGCGCGGCAGGCGCGGGACGACGAGGCCGTGCAGCGGGTGCGGGCCGAAGGGGCCGAAGCGGTCGCCACCGCGCGACTGGGCGAACTCGAACGCGCAGCGGCGGAACTGCGCAACCGCAACGCCGAGTTGACGACGGCACGGCAGGCGTCCGAAACGGCCCGCGCCGCGGCCGAAGCGTCCGACCGTACCACTCGCGCGGCCCTCGATTCGTTGGCCGGCGATGTAGTCAAGTTGTTGTTGCAGCAACAGGCCCAACTCGACGAGTCTCAGAAAGCGTTCTTGCGGCGGGTGGAAAAGCTGTTCGCCACGTTCGCCACGACGCAAGGGAATACGCCCCAAGCGCGTTTGGATCGGATCAACTGGGAGTACCAGATCGCCACAATCCGCTACGCTTTGGGGGAACGAACAGAACCGGAGCGGGCCTTTGCGCGCGCCCAAGCCGCCTTGAGCGAACTCGTAGACGATCCCGTCGTGGGTGACGAAGCACGGAAACAGCGCCTCAGAGTCCGCATCCTTCTCGGGGAAAGCTACTTGAACCAAGCAAAGCGGGCCGAGGCGGAGCGCCTCTGGCGACAAACGATGGAAGATGCTGAGGTGCTACACGCCAAACGACCCGACGACCCCATTGCCCGGCACAACTTAGCCACGACATTGCTCAATCTGGGCAATCAAATTCGCCTCCAACCGTTCGGATCGAAGGAAAGTGATGCACTCTATCGGCGTGCGCTGCCACTGCTCGAGGGGTTGGAAGAACCACAATCCCGGCTGTACCTGTCGAGTTGCTACAACAATCTTGCGATCACCGCGCTCCAGCAGAATCGAGGCGCCGAGGCCGAACCGCTGTTTAGAAAGGCGCTGGAAATGCGAGAGCAACTCGTGAAGGAGCGCCCGAGCGACCCGGTCCGACTCGACTACTTGGCCAACACTCTCGGCAACCTCGGGCTCGGCAGTTCCAACCCGGCAGACAAAGAAACCTATCATCGCCGCGCGTTCGAGGTGCGCGAGCGCCTCGTCGCCCTCTACCCCGGCGAACCCCGCCACAGAATGCGCCTCGCCTTCTATGCCAGAAATTTGAACGAGGCGCTCGCGGCCCGCGGTGCCCACGAGCGGGTCGTGGAGGTGTGCGACAAGGTGCTGGTGACGCTGGCTCTACCGGGCGCGCCGCCCGACGTGGTGGAACCGCTGCGGCGGTTCGAGCGCACGGCTCGCGGCAGCCGGGCCGTCAGTCTCGGCGAATTGGGGCGACACGCGGAGGCCGCAGCCGAGTGGGACCGGCTACTGGCGATCACCCCGAAAGATGAAGCCGTCTACGAAAGCAGCCTGCGGGCAATCGCACTGGTGAGAGCCGGCCAACTGGACCGCGGCCTGAAAGAAGCCGATGCGTGCGCCGAGAGCGCCCGCGAGCAACCCCGGCAACGGGCACTGCGCGTCTACTACAACGCCGCCTGTGCCTACGCGGTCGCGTCCGACAAGGCTCCCGAGCGCCGGCCGGCGCTGGCCGAGCGGTCGATGGAACTGCTGCGGAAGTCGATCGACGCCGGGTGGGACGACGCCGCGCACCTGAAAGCCGACGCGGACCTCGCCCCGCTCCGCGCCCGCCCCGACTTCAAGAAACTGGCGACCGATCTCGAAAAACAGTTCCCACCAAAACCGGCGACCGCACCGCCGCCGCGCCCGCGGACGTGAGCCGCGTGGGCGGCGGCTGTGCGACCGGTCAGACCAGCTTACGCCAGCTTGCCGGTCACGTTCACGAACGTGTGGACGTGCGGCAGCGCGCGGTAGCTCCACACGAAGCCCGGGCCTTCGAGCCGGAAGTACGTCCACTGCTCCTTCTCGTTGGTCTTGCCCTCTTGGTAGAAGGCCAGCGCCACCTTCTCCATGCCGCCGTTCGCCTTGATCAGTTCGAGCACCTCGTCGCCGTCCTCCTTGCGGTACGGGGCGACGAGTTCCTTCATCACCTTCTCGGTGAGCGCCTTCAGGTCCTTGCTCATGTCGGCGAACGGCAGGCCGGGCACCTTCGCTTCCTTGCCCGGCACCTTCACACCGCCGTGCTCGTCCTTCCACGCGCCCGGCATCACCGCGGCCTTCTTCTCGGGCGCGCCGAGCGCCTTGAACAGTTCGTCGGCGGCTTTGGTCTGCGCGTAGAACACGTTGGTGGTGGCGTAGCCGCTGGGGCTGTGCCCGTAGTACAGCGGGCCGCCGAACGCGGTCGCGGCTTCGGAGTTGCCGTCGCACCGCACCGTGAGGTGGTGCCCGGTGAACACGAGCGAGAACTTCTTCCCCTCTTCGGCCTCGCCGTGGACGATCGCGCTGATGCTCTCGAAGTCGCCGCTGTTGTCGAACTTGTTGTTGCGGCTCAGCGCCTTGTAGCCCTGCTCGCCGTTGCAGATCGCGCGGAAGATGCGGTCCAGCAGTTCCACTTGCACCTTCGTGTACTCGGTGCCGATCATCAGTTTGTCCACCGCGCCGTTGCCGGTCTTCAGGCGCGAGGGCGTGCCCTTCCCGTTCGCGGTGCCGTGGTCCCACGGGCGCACCACCTTCTTCTTCTGATCGGCGGTCAGGCTCTTGTACAGCTCGAAGATCATGGCTTCGGCCTGAGCCTGTTTCTCGGCGCGCGCGGCGGTGGCGCGCTGGAGGGGCGTGAGGCCGGCGACGGCGGCGGTGCCGAGCGCGGCGGTGCGGATGAACTCGCGGCGGGTGCTGGGGACGACCGGTAGCATGGTGCGCTCCTGCTGGAAAGGGGGGCGAGGGGGGCCTGCGGACCATTACACCCCAACCGCGCGCAAAAGTCACGCGCGAACCGTTGGCCGCGCGTGCCACGGGGAGTACGGACGGGGGCGTGTCGGCCCGGCCCCGGTTGAAAGAGCGCCACGGGTTCAACGGGCACAAACCCGTCGCGCACCACACACCCTACCACTTTCGGCCCGTGCCGCAGACGACGTGGCGGTGGCCGCGTGCTTCGTGCGCGTCGCGGCCAAGCCACCGGCACGCTCACGTGTGCCGCTCGCCTTTGCGCGTCAGTGCGTGGCCCATTCGGAGTGCGGCACGATCGGCACCGGGTCGCACCCGCGAATCGCGGTCACGAAGCCCGAGAAGAAGTGCAGCAGGTTGCGCCCGCGGTACTCGAGCGGTGCGATCCCGGCCATCCACGGGTGGTAGTCTTCGCCCTCCGCGGTCACGCCGAACAGCGTGCTACCGAGATCGGCGCACACGAAGTACCCCCGCCTTTCGGTAACCCCGCCGAACTGCACCCACATTTCCGCATCTCTGGGGCGCGACCGGCCGAATGTGTTCACGTTCGCACGGTTCGCGCCCGCTAAGCGCTGGGCCGAAAAGTACCACGTGAAGCCGTTGGCCGCGCCGCCGTACAGCGCCACGAACGCGAGGAAATCGACCGGCAGGCAGAACCGCTCGGATGCGCCCGCGCCGAACGCTTCGGTATAGAGGGCGCGCAGATCCGCGAGCGCTGGTCGCGGGTCCGCTTCCGGCGGAAGGGTGTAACTCGGCCCCGGTGCGCACTCGCGCCGCACAAGGTGCGCGACGCGACTCGCGCTCACGAGCCACGCCGGGTCGAGCGCCGCGGCCCGCCGCGACAGTTCGCGGTACATCGGCCGGTACTGTTCGTCTTGCGGCTGAAGTGCCACCCACGCGGCTTCGGCGCGCAGGTACGCGCCGCGCGGGTCGTCGCGGTCGTCGAGAAAGTCGGCGTACACGAGCCGCGCGGTCTCGTCGTCCGGCTTCGCGCGGAGCCGCGCCACGAACGCATCGTCTTCGCTCATCGCGCGCTCCGCTTCGGAATCACGCCCCGTACTTGCCCAAGCGACCCGCGTGCGCCATCGCCAGCAGCATCAGGTGTTGGGCTTGGAACTGGCCCAACCCGCCGTGCAAGCACGCGCGCTCGCTGAACCCGATCACCTCGTCCGGGCGGCAGTTGTCGGCGTGAATCAGCGTCGGCACCGGGTGCCACGAGTGCGACTTCATCTTGCTCGGCGTGCTGTGGTCGCCGGTCACGATCAGCACGTCCGGCTTCAGCTTGGTAATGTCCGGCACCGCGGCGTCCAGTTTCTCGATCATCTCCACCTTCGCCGGGAAGTTGCCGTCTTCACCGGTGCTGTCGGTGTACTTGTAGTGCAGGAAGAAGAAGTCGTAGTCGCCCCACACCGCCGCGAGTTTGTCCATTTGAGATTGAAGCGTTTGCCCGGCGTCGAGGATGTCCATTCCCACGAGCCGCGCGAGGCCCTTGTACATCGGGTACACCGCGAGCGCCGCGGACTTCAGGCCGTACACGTTCTCGAAGGTGGCGATCTTCGGGTAGGTGGCGAACCCGCGGAGCGTCGCGCCGTTGATCGGGGCTTCGCTCGCCAGCACCTTCACCGCTTCGGCGAGGAACCGGTTCACCACGTCCGCGGTCTTCGCGCTCGCTGCGTCTGCGCCTTCGGCTTTCAGCGGGGTCACGCCAACCGCTTGCGGGTCGGTGTCGTTCACGCGGTCGCCGAGGCCGTCGCCGCGAATCACGAGCACGAACCGGTGCTCTTTCACCGGTTCCACGAACAGCTCCACACCGGGAATCTTGATCGTCCGCAGTTTCTCGACGGCGGCTCTGTTCTTCTCGTTGGTGGGGCGGCCGGCTCGGCGGTCGGTGATTTTGCCGTCCGCACCGAGTGTGCAGAAGTTGCCGCGAATGGCGACGTCTTTCGAGCCGACGGCGAAGTTGATGCCGAGCGCTTCGAGGATGCCGCGCCCGATTCGGTATTCGAGCGGGTCGTAGCCGAACAGCCCGAGGTGCCCGGGGCCGCTGCCGGGCGTGATCCCCGGTAGAACCGGCACGCTCAGCCCGACCGTACCCTCGCGCGCCAGCGCGTCGAGGTTCGGCGTGCGGGCCGTCTCCAGTTCGGTGAGGCCGCCGGGGGCCATTGGCAGCCCGCCGAGGCCATCGGCCACCAGCATGACGATCTTGGTTTTGGCCGGTTCGCGCAGTTCGCGGATGAGGTCGTGAGTGTTCATGGTGAAAAGTTTACGCATGGCGAATAATGACGTACAGTTACAGCAGTGTTCCAAGTTCCAGAAGTTCCACGTTCCAAGGCGCGCGGCGCGACGGGTGGAACAGCAACCGGCAACTTGGAACTTCTGGAACTTCTGGAACTTCTGGAACTTGGAACCTCGAGCCATGCAACTGCCCGACGAGAACATCGAGTACCAGTTCCAGCGGTTGCTCGTCCCGCACCCGGAGGCGTGGTCGCCGGTCGCGGAGTTACAGGCGCAGCACCTGCTCCCGCCGGACGAACTCGAGCGCATCAAGGACCGCGCGCTGCAGGTGCGCGGCACCGTGGTCGCGGAGCGCGAGCGGGTGAACCCGCCGCCGCACATGCGCCCACTGCAAGCCGGGTTCATCGACCTGCCGCAGAAGCTGCTCGACGGCTACAAGCGCAAGCAGGACGCGAGCGACCTCGGCAAGACGCTGCGCCTCGCGCAGCGCCTGCGCGACACCGTGGACCGCGTGGTGGTGCTGGCCCCCGGGGCCGCGCACGTGACGGCCCGCGCGCTGTTCGAGGCGCTGTGCCACGCGCACCACAACGAGTTGCCGCCGAAGCTGCGCATGGGCAAGCCGCGGGTCCACTTCGAGGGCCACGCGCTGGACAGCGACTGCCTGCAAGAGCTGTTCGAGCTGCTCGAGAACACCTGCGTCGATCCGGACATCATCGAAGAGCGGTGGGGCGTGGTGGCGATCGGCCGCACCGGCGACGCGCTCGAAACCGCGGCCGCGTACCGCGCGCTGCGGGCCGAGGCCGCGAAGTTCTACGGCCCGAAATCGCCCCTGCTGAAGCAAGCCATTGTGCCCGTCACCGGCGCGAAGGGGAAGTTCCGCGACCTCGTGCGCGCCGACGGGTTCGCCGACGACGACGTGCTGACCGTGCCCGACGACGTGGGCGACCGGTTCGCCGCGCTCACCCCCGCCGGGCTGCTGCCGGCCGCCGTCATGGGGCTGGACGTGCGCGCGATGCTGCTCGGCGCGGCCACGGTGACGCGGCGGTTCGTCGAGGAGCCGTTCGAGCGCAACCCGGTGCTGCAGTTCGCCGCGGCGAACCACCTGCTCGCGGAGCGCGGCAAGGGCGGGCGCGTGCTGATGGCGTGGTCGCCCAAGCTCGAGGGCGTGTGCCGGTGGTACGAGCTGCTGCTCGCGGAGTCGCTCGGCAAGGCCGGGCGCGGCCCCACGCCGCTGGCCGCACTCGGCCCGCGCGACCTGAGCGGCCGCGGGCAACAGTTGCTCGAAGGCCCGCGCGACAAGGTGGTGAACCAGCTCGTGGTGAAGCAGCCCAAGCACCCGCCGGTGATGGTGGGCATGGCCGACCGCAACGAGGACGACCTGAACCAGTTCAGCCGCAAGGGCGCGCCGGACCTGCTCGACGCGGCGCACAAGGGCGCGACGGACGCGCTAAGCGCCGCGGCCCGGCCCACCGCCGACCTCGTGCTGCCGATGATCTCCGAACACACGATCGGTCAGTTGCTCCAGATGCTCATGCTCGCAACGGTCGTGGAGGGCCGCTTGGCGGGCGTGAACCCCTACGGCGAACCGGCCGCGGACGGCTACCGCCGCGCGCAGGTGGCGCACCTGAAGGCCGTGCCCAACCTGCCCAAGGGCGAAATGCGCGACGCGACCAAGGGCGCGTGACCCGACCGGCGCTCCGTGCCCGCACCGCACCGGTCGGGCGCACGGTTGCTACAACATCCGCGTACCCTCCCCCGCGGCTGTTGCGCACATGCTCACTTTGGCGAAGTATTCGGTCGGTGTCGGCGATCGGTTCGCCCATCAGGCCCGCGCGCAGCTCCGCGCGTGCCAACTCGCGGGCGAAGCCGGCGTCGAAGTGATCCCGGTTTGGAACAAGTCCAACCGCGAGCACACCATCATCGGCTCCGAACCGACCGCCACGCGCGCCGCGGCCGACGCTGCCGTGAAAGCGCTCGGCTGGACCAAGCCCTATCACGTCGATGCCGACCACATTCGGCTCGAAACGGTGGAGCGGTTCCTGCCGTCGTGCGACTTCTACACCATCGACGTGGCCGACAGCATCGGCCAACCGGCGCACGCGGGCGCGGTGAAAATCTTCAGCGCGCGGCACCCCGAACTGCTCGGCACGGTCGCCATTCCGGGCGTGTCCGAACCGTTCACCACCACGCCGCAAGACGTCGAACGGATCGTGGGCAAGTACCTCAAGGCGGTGAAGGACGCGGGCGCGATCTACAACAAGATCACGTGGATCAAGGGGCGCGACAACTTCATCACCGAAGTGTCGATGGACGAGACCGACGCGCCGCAAACCCCGCAAGAACTGCTGCTCATTCTCGCGGCGCTCGCGGACGAAAACGTGCCGCTACAAACGATCGCGCCGAAGTTCACCGGCCGGTTCAACAAGGGCGTGGATTACGTCGGCGACCTCGTGCAGTTCGAGAAGGAGTTCCGCGACGACCTCGCGGTGCTCGCCTTCGCGGTCAAAAAGTTCCGGCTGCCGGCGAACCTGAAACTCAGCGTCCACAGCGGCAGCGACAAGTTCTCGCTGTACCCGATCATCAACCGCGCGCTGCGCGACACGGGCGCGGGCCTGCACCTGAAGACCGCCGGCACGACGTGGCTCGAAGAGGTGATCGGCCTCGCGGAGAGCGGCGACGAGGGGCTCGCGCTGGCGAAGCAGATTTACGCGAAGGCGCTCGCGAAGAAGGACGAACTCTGCGCGCCGTACGCAACCGTGATCGACATCAAGGCGACCGAACTGCCGGACGCCGAAACCGTAAACGGCTGGACCGCGGAGCAGTTCACCGGGGCGCTGCGGCACGACCAATCGCACCCGCTGTTCAACCCGTCGCTGCGGCAGCTCGTCCACGTCGGGTTCAAGGTGGCGGCGCAACTCGGCGAAGTGTACCTCGCGATGTTGCGCAAGTGCGAGACCGCAATCGCGCGCAACGTGACCGCGAACCTCTACGACCGCCACCTGAAACTGCTGTTCGTCTCGTAGGACAGGCTTCTAGCCTGTCCAAGCTGGGACAGGCTAGAAGCCTGTCCTACGGAGAACCCAATGACCAACCTGTTCGATCTCTCGGGCGAAGTGGCCGCGGTGCTCGGCGGTACGGGCGTGCTCGGCGGCGCGATGGCCGACGCGCTCGCCGCGGCCGGCGCGAAAGTCGCCGTCGTGGGGCGCAGCGAAGAGCGCGGGATGGAGCGCGTGCGCGCCATCGAGAAGGCGGGCGGCATCGCGGCGTTCGTGCAAGCCGACGCGATGAAAGCCGAATCGCTCGCGGCGGCCCGCGATGCGATCGTTTCCAAGTTCGGACCTGTCACGGTGCTCATCAACGGCGCGGGCGGCAACAAGCCCGAAGGCACCGTGATGCCCGGTGGCGACTTCTGCACGTTGCCCATCGAAGGCTGGAACGCGGTGTTCGACCTGAACCTCGTCGGCGGCACGCTCCTCCCTTCTCAGATCTTCGGCGCTCAGATGGTCGCGGCCGGTAAGGGCAGCATCATCAACATCGCGTCGATGTCGTCGGTGATTCCGCTGTCGCGCGTCGTCGCGTACTCTGCGTCGAAGGCCGCGGTACTGAACCTGACGATGTGGTTGGCGCGCGAGTGGGCGACGAAGGGCGTGCGGGTGAACGCGATCAGCCCCGGGTTCTTCCCCGCGGAGCAGAACCGGCGCATGCTGTTGAAGGACGACGGCACGTACACCGAGCGCGGCGCGTCCATCATCGGGCACACGCCGATGGGCCGCTTCGGGAGCGCGGAGGAACTCGCGGGCGCGGTGGTGTGGCTCGCGTCGCCGCGCGCGAGCGGCTTCGTGACCGGGCAGAACATCGTCGTCGATGGCGGCTTCTCGTCGGTAACGATCTAGGGTAGTAGGCACGCTCCGCGTGCCGTGTGTTCGGGCCGCGTCAGCTAACCAACTGTGCGCGTCGCCTTCCGCGCTCCGCAGAACGGCACGCGGAGCGTGCCTACTACCTTGGGGCACGCTCCGCGTGCGGTGAAAGGGCACTTCGCATGAGCGGTACACTTCAAAGTCTTCTGGCCGCGTTCGATCCCAAAGTGCCGCTCGAGCGCGCGAGTACCGTTCCGAACTCGTGGTACACGTCGGTAGAGATTGCGGCGCTCGAGCGCGACGCGGTGTTCCGCCCCGCGTGGCACTTCCTCGGGCGTGCCGAACAGGTGGCCGCCCCGGGGCAGTTCGTGACCGCGGATGTGGCCGGCGAACCGGTCATCGCGGTGCGCAACGAGGCCGGCGCGCTGAACGCGTTCATCAACGTGTGCCGCCATAGGGCCGCGCGCGTGTGCCCCGAAGAGTGCGGCACGGTCACGAAGCTCCGCTGCCGCTACCACGGCTGGACCTACGACCTGAGCGGCAACCTGCGCGGCGTGCCGGAGTTCGACGGCGTGCAGAATTTCGCGCGCGAAGACAACGGCCTCCCGCCCGTCGCGGTAGACGTGTGGGGGCCGTTCCTCTTCGTGAATTTCAGTCAATCGCCCGAACCGCTGCGCACGTTTTTGGGTCCGTTGGTCTCGTGGGCGGAGCGCGCAAGGGCGTTCGACGGGCTGAAGTGGTTCGCGCGCAAGAGTTACGACCTCGCGTGCAACTGGAAGGTGTACGTCGATAATTACCTCGACGGCGGGTATCACGTGAACACCGTTCACCCGGCGCTCGCGGGCGCGCTGAACTATCTCGAGTACCGCACGGTGCCGGACGGCAACACGGTGCTGCAAAGCGCGCCGACCAAGCCCACCGACGGCGGCGCGGGCGTCACACGCACCGGCGACGCGGCGTACTGGTGGCTGTGGCCGAACTTCATGCTGAACGCCTACGCGGGCGTGATGGACACGAACCTCGTGCTCCCGCTCGGCCCCGACCGCTGCCGCGTCGTGTTCGACTTCTACTTCGCGGACAGCGTGACCGACGACTTCAAGCGGCAGAGCGTGGAAGTGGCGGAGCAGGTGCAGCAGGAAGACATCGGCGTGTGCGAAGAGGTGCAGCGCAACCTGCACGGCCGCAGCTTCACGACCGGCCGCTTCAGCGTGAAGCGCGAAAACGGCGGCCACTACTTCCACCAGAAGCTGGGCCGAGTGCTTCGCACTGTGGTGAGTGGGCAGTGAGCAGTGGGCAGAGAAGAGAAAACAGGACCGTTAGCGGAGGCCCCGAAGGGGCCGTGTTGTTTCTGCCCACTAACCACTAACCCCTGCCCATGCTCTGTTGAAATGATGCGTCCCGGCGGTGATTGTTGTGGCACCGGCCTCTGGCCGGTGTCAAGAATCCTCGGACTTTGCACCGGCCAGAGGCCGGTGCCACAAGAACAAACCGCATCATTTCAACAGAGCACCCTGCCCATTAAGGAGCAATAGGTGTCAGAGCAGCCGGCACAGTTTCGTTCGGGTCTCGCGTTCGGTCTGGTCGCGTACCTGTGGTGGGGGCTGGTGCCGCTGTACTTCGCCGCGCTCACCGCGCGCGACGTGCCCGCGTGGGAGATTCTCGCGCACCGCATCGCGTGGTCGCTGCCCATCATCGGGGTGCTCACGGTCGCGGTCGGCGGCATGCGCGACGTGCTGCGCGTACTCCAATCGCGCCGCCTCGTGCTCACGATGCTCCTGTCGGCCACGCTGCTCGCGCTGAACTGGCTGCTCTACATCTACGCGACCACGACGAAGCGCGTCGCGGAGGCGAGCCTCGGCTACTACATGATGCCGCTCGTGAACGCGGCCTTCGCGACGCTGTTCCTCAAGGAAAAACTGCGGCCGGCGCACTACCCGGCGCTGGCGCTGGTCGCGGTGGGGGTGGCGATTCCGTGCATCGCGGCTGGCTACCTGCCGTGGCTCGCGGTGGCGCTGCCGGTCACGTTCGGCCTCTACGGACTCGTGCGCAAGCGCGCCCCGGTGGAGAGCATGCCGGGCCTCGCGGTGGAAACGCTGCTGATGCTCCCGCCGTCGCTCGCGTTCCTCGTGTACCTCACGAGTGCCGGCGAAAACCACTTCTCGGCCGACAACTGGAGCCTGAACGCGCTCATCGCGTTCAGCGGAATCGTGACAGTGGTTCCGCTGCTCGCGTTCACGCTCTCGCTGCGCCGGTTGCCGCTGTTGGCAATCAGCTTCATTCAGTTCCTGTCGCCGACGGTGCAGATGGTGATCGCGGTGACGTGGCTGGGCGAACCGCTGACGCCGGACAAGCTCGCGGCGTTCGTGTGCATTTGGCTCGCGGTCGCACTGTTCATCGGCGACGCGCTGTGGCAGACACGCACGAAGGCGCGCGAGCGGCGCGACGTCAGTCCGCCGGTGCCTTCACC
>JALHNS010000060.1 GCA_022843445.1 Gemmata sp. | reverse complement strand
CTGGCCCGCGAGCGCGAGGCCGCCCTCCGGGCGTGCCTCGAGTTGCTCACCCAGACCGAGCGCGAGGTGCTCGTGCTGCGCGACCTGCAGCAACTGACGCCCGCCGAGACCGCGGGCGTGCTGGGCATCCCGGTGGGGCGCGTGGGCAGCCGCCTGCACCGCGCGCGCCTCCGGCTGGGCGAGCTGCTCACTCGCGAGTGCCCCGCGCTGTTCCCGCCGCGCGACCTGTAAGCCCGCGGCGCGCCGCCCGCGCGCCGGTTCGCCGACCGATCCGACCGTGCCTTCTATTTTCGCGGGTGCGATATGAACGAACTCGACGTGCAACCGGCGCGAGCGGCCACCGAAGAAGCGGTGGTGCGGTTGCTGCGCGCGACCCGCGCCAACGACACCGACGACGCCAAGGCCAAGCACGCCCGGCACTCGAAGCAGACCGACCGGTGCCCGCCCGTGGCCCGGTTCAGCGCGGTGCTCCGCTGCGGCGGCGCGTGGACCGCGGACGAAGCCGCCCACGTGGGGGCGTGCGCGTTCTGCAAGCGGGTGTACGACATGTTCGTGGCGCACCTCGCCGCGGTTGCAGAAGCCGGCACGATTGTCGACCGCGCGGCCGACACCGTCGCGGGCCGCCCGGCACCCGGCGACGAAACCACCGTGGACGGGCTCCGCCGCGCGAAGCCGCCGCAGGTCGCCGCCCCCGACGACACCGTCACCGACGACGCCCGCGCCAAGAAGAAGCGCGGCTAAGGCATTCGGCGGTTGACAGCGGCACCGGCGCGTGGTTCCATCGGGGTTCACCCGCCCGCGCCTCCCGGTGCCGCCAATGCGCTCCCTCCCGACGTTCCTCGCGCCCGTTGCACTCGTCGCCTGCCTGTGCGCGCTTCGCGCCCAGCCGCCCAAAGCCGATCCGCCCGCACGCACCATCGACTACAACCGCGACGTGCGCCCGATCCTCGCGGACGCCTGCTTCGCGTGCCACGGTCCGGACCCCAAGAGCCGCAAGGCGAAACTGCGGCTCGACGAACCCAACGACCGCGCCGCCGCCGCGCTCGCGCCCGGCAAACCCGACGCGAGCGAACTGCTGAAGCGGCTGTCGGCCCCGCACGACAACGGGCTGATGCCCCCGCCCGAAACCAACAAGAAGCTCTCCGCGGCGCAAAAGGAAACGCTGCGCCTCTGGGTCGCACAGGGCGCGAAGTACAAGAAACACTGGGCGTTCGAACCGATCACGCGGCCCGCGCCGCCGGCCGCTGCCGCGCACCCCATCGACGCGTTCTTGAACGCGCGCGTTCAGAAGGAGGGCCTGAAGCCGAGCGGCGAGGCCCCGCGCGAGGTACTCGCCCGCCGCGCCGCGTTCGCGCTCACCGGGCTGCCGCCGAGCACCAAGGAACTGGACGCTTTCCTGTCTGACACCTCGGCCAACGCTTACGACAAGTTGCTCGACCGCTACCTCGCCTCACCGCGGTACGGCGAAGAGATGGCGAAGCACTGGCTCGACATCGCCCGCTACGCGGACACCCACGGGCTGCACCTCGACAACGAGCGCGCCATGTGGAAGTACCGCGACTGGGTGGTGAAGGCGTTCAACGACAACCTGCCGTACGACAAGTTCGCGGTGTGGCAGCTCGCCGGCGACCTGCTGCCCGAACCCACCAACGACCAACTCGCGGCGACCGGGTTCAACCGGTGCAACGTGACGACCGGCGAGGGCGGATCGATCGAATCCGAGTGGCACTACCGCAACGCGGTGGACCGCACGAGTACCGCGGTGCAAGCGTTCCTCGGTCTCACCGCCGGCTGTGCCGTGTGCCACGATCACAAGTTCGACCCGATCAGCACGAAGGAGTACTACTCGCTGTACGCCTTCTTCTACTCGAGCGCGGACCCGGCACTCGACAGCAACGTGAGCACCACCGGGCCGTTCGTGAAACTGCCGACGCCCGAACAGCGCGCCGCGCTCGAAGCGGCAGCAAGGGCCGAAGCCGATGCGCGCGCCGCTTACGAGCGCGCGGCGGCATCACACGCCCCCGACGACCCCATCACGGCGAAGCCGGGGCGCCTCGCGCTCCGCGAACCGCTGTTCGACGACGTGTTCCCGTTGGGCGCGTCGAACAACAACACGAGCCGCAACGCCGCGGACTGGGTGACGAAGCCCGCGTTCGGCGCGAAGTATGGCGTGCGCGTGCTGCGGCAGGCGAACAGCTTCTTCCACCAAGACAACATCACCTTCCGCGCCGGCTCGATCCTCGTTCCACCGAACGGTTCCCTCGAAGCGTGGGTGTATGTGGACGCGAAGCAACCGCCGCACGCGATCACGCTGCAACTGGCCGGCGGGAAGCGCGTGTGGTGGGGCGCGGAGAAAGCCGGTAACTTCGGCACGCGCCTCGGCGACCTGCCGACACCGGGCGTGTGGGTGCAACTCCGAGCTACGAGCGCCGAACTCGGCCTCACTGCGGGCGCAGCGGCCGGGTCACTGTCGCTACAGGAGTACGGGGGCGTGGTGTACTGGGACGCGCTGGCGCTCGTCGGCGAAGTCGATGCGGCGGCGGACCCGCGGTACTCGTTCCGGGCGTGGTGGAAGTCACTGAACGGCAAAGCGCCCGCCGACGTGCCCGCGGACCTCGCTTCCACCGCCGCGGCCGGGCCGAACGGCACCTACAGCCCGGCGCTCGCGGCCCGACTTCGCGCCCATTACGACGCGAAGGTGCGCCAACCGCTGTCGCCGGAGTTGGACGCGCTGCGCGCGAAGTGGGACGCCGCGCGGGGCGCGCACGCGGCCGCGGCCGACGCGATCCCGGGCACGATGGTGTTCAAGGATTTGCCGGTGCCGCGCGACTCGTTCGTGATGATCCGCGGGCAGTACGACAAGAAGGGCGAGAAGGTGCTTCCCGGTACGCCCGCGGTGCTGCCGCCGCTCAAACTCGCCGACCCGACCAAGCGCGTGACGCGGCTCGACTTGGCGAACTGGATGGTGGCGAAGGAGAACCCACTGACGGCGCGCGTCGCGGTGAACCGGTTGTGGCAGCAGTTCTTCGGCACCGGTCTCGTGCGCACGAGCGCCGATTTCGGCGTGCAGGGCGAACCGCCGTCGCACCCGGAGTTGCTCGATTGGCTCGCGAGCGAGTACCAGAAGGACTGGGACACAAAGCGCATCGTGAAGCTGATGCTCACGAGCGCCGCGTTCCGCCGCGACGCCCGCGCGAGCGCCGCCGACCGCGCGCGTGACCCCGAAAACCGGCTACTGGCGCGCGGCCCGCGCCTTCGGTTGGATGCCGAACAACTGCGCGACAACGCACTGTTCGTGAGCGGGCTGATGAACTTCGAGATGGGCGGACGCGGCGTGAACGTGTACCAGCCGCCGGGCATCTGGGAACCGGTGGGCTACGCGGACAGCAACACCCGCTACTACCTGCAAGACCACGGCGCGGCGCTCTATCGGCGCAGCCTGTACGTGTTCATCAAGCGGACCGCCCCGGCCCCGTTCCTCACGAACTTCGACGGCACCAACCGCGAGCAACTCTGCGCGGTGCGCGACCGCACCAACACCCCGCTTCAGGCGCTGCAACTGATGAACGACGTGCAGCACTTCGAGGCCGCCCGCGCGCTCGCAGAGCGCACCCTCACCGAAGGCGGGAAGGGCACACCGGAGCGCATCGCTTTCCTATACCGCACCGTGCTCGGCCGCAAACCGGACGCGGACGAAGTGCGCATCGTGTCCGCGGCGCTTGCGAAGCAGCGCGCGATCTTCGACGCCGACCCGGCCGCAGCGAAGAAGGTGGTTCACACCGGCGAATCGAAGCCGAAGGGCACGGCCCCGGACGCGGAAGTCGCCGCGTGGACGCTGATCGCGAACTTGGTGCTGAACCTCGACGAAACCGTGATGCGGAATTGAGGCACCCGTGAACGACGACCTTCCGCGCACAACGAGCCGCCCGCTCCAGTTCGCGAGCGGCACCGCGATCGGCACCAGCCAGCGCTGGCACCGCGGGCAGTACTGCGCCATCCTCACGCGCGCCGGGATCGTGGGCTGTGGCATCTACGACCTCAAGACTGCTGCGGAGTTCGGGCAGGCCATCGCCATCGCGAAGGGTACGCCCGCGAAGCCGCTCGTGGAACCCGAAGACCTGTTCGAGGCGAAGATTGTCGGCGTCACGCCGCAAGCGGAGGCGCTCGGCATTCGCCCCGGCATGACCGGGCGCGAGGCTGTGGAACAAATGCTGCAAGCATCACCTGAACCGAACTAATCACCGACCGGAACCGACATGAACCCGATTCTCGAACGCGCGCTGTCTGTGACGCGCCGGCAGTTCTTCGGTACCAGTGGCCTGCGGCTCGGCGGCGCGGCGCTCGCGCTGCTCGCGGCGCGCGAGGCCCGCGCCGACACGCCCAAACCCGCGGCGCGCGTTCACCCGCCGCTACCGGGGTTCCCGCACCACGCGCCGAAGGCGAAGGCCGTCATTTACCTGCACATGAACGGCGGGCCGAGCCAACTCGACACGCTCGACTACAAGCCGAAGCTCGTCGACCGCTTCAACGAAGACCTGCCGGCAAGCGTCCGCAAGGGGCAGCGCATCACCACCATGACCAGCGGGCAGTCGCGGTTGCCGGTCGCGCCCAGCGTGTTCAAGTTCGAGCGCGGCGGGAAGTGCGGGACGTGGTTCAGCGAACTGCTGTCGCACACCGCGAAGCACGCGGACGACATCGCGCTCGTGAAGTCGGTGTCCACGAACGCCATCAACCACGACCCGGCGTGTACGTTCGTGATGACCGGGAGCGAGACGCCCGGCAAGCCGAGCATCGGCTCGTGGCTCAGTTACGGTCTCGGTAGCGAAACGAACGACCTGCCGGCGTTCGTGGTGCTCACACCGTTCTGGAGTTCCGGGGCCGCGGCGCAGGCGCTGTTCTCGCGCATGTGGGCCAGCGGGTTCCTACCGGGCAAGTACAGCGGTGTCGCGCTCCGTAGCGTCGGCGACCCGGTGCTGTACGTTCGCAACCCCGAAGGCGTGAGTGCCGAGAGCCGGCGTGCGATGCTCGATACGCTCGGCGAACTGAACAAGAAGAGCCACGACACTTACGGCGACCCGGACACGCTGACGCGCATTTCGCAGTACGAAATGGCGTTCCGCATGCAGACGAGCGTGCCGGACCTCACGGACCTGAGCAAAGAGCCGGCGAACGTGTTGGAGAGCTACGGCCCCGAAGTGAAGAAGCCCGGCAGCTTCGCCGCGAGCGCGCTGTTGGCGCGTCGCATGGTCGAGCGCGGGGTGCGCGCGGTCCAGATTCTGCACCGCGGCTGGGACCAACACGGCAGCCTGCCGAACGAAATTCGCTCGCAGTGCAAGGACGTGGATCAGCCGACCGCGGCGCTGCTCGCGGACCTGAAGCGCGTGGGGCTACTGGATAGCACGCTCGTGGTGTGGGGCGGCGAGTTCGGCCGCACGGTGTACAGTCAGGGCGGGTTGACGAAGACGAACTACGGCCGCGACCACCACCCGCGGAACTTCTGCATGTGGCTCGCGGGCGGCGGCATCAAGGGCGGGCAGGTGTACGGCGAAACCGACGACTACAGCTACAACGTGACCGAGAACCCGGCGCACGTGAACGACCTGAACGCGACCGTGCTGCACCTGCTCGGCATCGACCACACGAAGTTCACGTTCAAGTTCCAAGGGCTGGATCAGCGACTCACGGGCGTGGAGGAACAGCACGTCATCAAGGCGCTGCTGAAGTGACGCTCACTTCTTCTTCGGTACGGGCGGGGCCGCCGTGCCGGTTCCGGTGAAGTCGTACACCAGCGCCGTGCCGTTCGCACCGGCGACCGCGAACCGCGAACCGTCGGCGTTCAGCGAGAGGTCGCGGCAGTTGGTGGGCACGTTCAGCGTGAACGCGCTCACCGGGTCGTCACCCTTCCAGAACCACACGCGGCCCTGACCGGCACCGCCGGCGCACACGATCCCGCCGTGCGGGTGGAACGCGACGCCCCACGCGGTTCCCTGAAACGCTTCTTTCGTTTTCAGAAGCGCGGCACTTCCCTTCTTCCAATCGATCAGTACCACCGCGGGGTTGCCGACGCCGGCGAAGGCGTTGCTCACGTTCGTGATGCCGCACAGCGCGACCGCGGAGCCGTCCGCTTTCCACGCGATGCCCCGCGCGCCGCCGATGTCGGCCATGAAACTCGGGTCGTACTTGTGCAACACCTTAGCGTCGATGTCGCGCTCGCACTTCTGCGTCTTCAGGTTCCAGTCCTTCACGGTGCCGCGCAGGTCGCACGACACGAGCCGCGAACCGTCTGGACTAAAAGCGATGTTGTAAACGTGCGAGAGGTGCCCTTCTAGTGTCGCAATCGCAGTGCCGTCGGTCGCCTTCCACAGTTTCACGAAGTGGTCGTTACCACAGCTCGCAAGAGTGGTGCCGTCCGGCGACACCGCGACCGCGCGCGCCCAGCCGTCGTGCGCCTGAACCGTGCGCAGCGGCTTCGGGTTCGCGTCGTCGCCCTGCCACCAGATGAGTTTGCCGTGGTAATCGGCCGAGACCAGCGCGAACGGGTGCGGTTTCGGCCCGGGCGCGAACGCCGCACCGAACCCGACCGCCGCACCGAGGGCGCGTTGCTGCGCGTTCCAATCCGGGAGCGGTGCGGGCGGCTCGGCACACACGAACGCCAGCCCGCGCGCCCAACTGGTGTGCCCCGCGAGCGCCGTTCGCGCGCCGGTGAGCAGGTCGAACCGCTGAATGCTGTCGTCTTCCGCGGTGGCGAACAGGAACCGACCGCTGGGGTCGAACCGGCAGCCGAGGAGCGGCCGCGGATATTTGAACTCGCGCAGCACGCGCGCCGTGGAGGGATCGAGTACCGGGCGCGGCGGGGGAATGGTCACGGCGGCACCGTTGGGGAGAGGCGCGAGGAGGCAGGAGAATCTCACCGTACCCGCGCGCCGCGCGGTCGCCAAGCGAAATCGGTAACTGCCGCGCTTGACCGCGGGGCCGGGCGCGCGTCCAATAGCGGCACGCACCGGGCGCGCCCCGGCGCTCACGGAGGGCCGTTGCGATGCGGAAGTTGGCGCTCGCGGTCTGCTGCCTGTTGCTCGCCGGCGGGTTGGTGTCCGGGGTCGAAGTCACGTTCGTGAAGTTCGACAAGGACAAGAAGGAAGTGACGGTGAAGGAGGGCGGCGAAGAGAAGGTGTACAAGATCACCGCCGCTACCAAGTTCTCGTCGGTCGATAAGGCCGGGGCGGCGCGCGCGCTCACCTACGACGACGTGCTGAAGGGGCTGACGAACCCGAAGGCCGCGGGCAAGCTGAAGTTCGACGTGACCGCGAAAGACGGCACGATTCTGGAAGCGAAGATGCCGGGAAAGAAGAAGTAACCACACGGAGCGACCAACTCATGGGCGAACGCGAGCGCCGCCTCGAAGCCGCCGGCTACCCGCTGAGCCGCGGGCCGAAGGAAGGACCGGTCATCGACTTGCTCTCCGTACTCGGCAAGACCGTGTACGCGTCGGGCCAGATCCCGAACGACGCGGGCGTGCTAACCAGCAAGGGCAAGGTGCCGTCGCAGGTGTCGGTGGACGACGCGACGAAGGCCGCGGCGCTGTGCGCCGCGAACATCTTGCGGGCGCTCGTGGAGAAGCTCGGTTCGCTGGACAAGGTCGCGCGCGTGGTGCGCGTGACCGGTTACGTGAACGCGGACCCGGACTTCACCGACTGCCACCTCGTGATCAACGGCGCGACGAACCTGTTCAAGGAGGTGTTCGGCCCGGAGTCGGGCCGGCACGCGCGCACCGCGCTGGGCATGGGCCAACTGCCGCTCGGGTGCAGCGTGGAAGTGGAGGCGATCTTCGAGCTGGCGTAGGACGGGCTTCCAGCCCGTCCCGGCTACTTGAAGCCGCGACACGGGACAGGCTGGAAGCCCGCCCAACGCCACGGGGCGCAGCAGGCGCGCCGCGTAGCCGCCGAGGCGCGCCAGCAGCACGCGGTTCATGTAACCGGTGGTCGCCTTCGCGCCCACCTTGCCCAGCACCTTGCCGACCACGGCGGAACTCACCCCGATGCCCAGCGAGCGCAGCGCGTGATCGAACAGGTCGTTGTACTGCTCTTCGGCCAGTTTCTCCCACTCGGTGCCCTGCCCCGCGATGTAGGCGTTGAACACGGTGCGCCCGAGCAGCACGGCGGTCCCGGCGCGCCCGGCCCGCAGGTTGTACAGCTCGCACAGGTCCGAGAGCATCGAGAACGTGTAGAACAGCGCCGCGCCGGAATCGATCACCGCGTTCGGCGAAACGGCGGTCACGACGAACACGCGGTTCGACCAGTACCGGACGCGCTCCTCCGCGGCGGCGTCGATGGCGCGCTGGAACTCGGCGCGGAACCGCTCCAGCCACTGCGCGGTGTCTACGAACTGGTCGTTGTCGCACAGCGCGTGGCGCGCGTCCGCGAGCCGCTGTTGCACCTCGTCGGACAGGCCCAACCGCGCCAGCGCCCGCGCGTGCTTGCCGTCCAGCAGCGGGTACTCGTTCAGGTACGCCACGATGCGGTCGCGGGCCTCGGCCGTCTTCGCCGCCGCGACCTCGCGCGACTCGACGCGCTTGTCCAACTCGCGCACGCCCTTCAGCCGCAACTGCCGGTTCTCGCGGAGCCGCAGGTAGAGCACCGCGAACCGCCCGAGCGCGAACAGGATGCAGACCGCGAACAGCCCGAGGCCGCCGTACCCGACGCACTGCGCCCAGACGGGCAGCTGTGCGAGCACTCCGACGAGTTGCGCGGCTTGGTTGAACACGAACACGCCGAACACGCCGAACGCGCCGAGCGCGAGGGCGTACGCCAGCGGCGAGGCGAACCGCCCGAACCACTCGAAGCCCGGTACGGCACCCGCGTACATCAGTTCGTCCGCCATTCGCGCCGCTTCGACCCGCTTGGCGTCGTCGTCGGTCGCGAGTTCTTCGGGCGTGAGCGCGCGCTGGTCGTCGGCGAGCGAGTGCGGGCGGAACGAACCGTCGTCGTCGGGGCGCGGTTGGAGCGGTTGGGCCGGTTCCGCCGCCCGCGGGTCCGGGGCGGGGGCCGCGGCGAGCGCCACCGGCAGCCCGGTGCCCGGTTGGAACGCACGGTAGTTATCTTCGGTGTTCACGGTCGAACCCTCCTGTGCGCGGGTGCCCGCGGCGCGTCGCCATTGTACCCGACTTGCGGCCCGCTCGCGCCGGGCCTAACATCTTTGGTACCTTCCGGAGAAACTTCATGGACGCGCCCGCGCCGCGCCCCGACCGCTCGCACTCGCACCCGATGACGCTCGCACTCGCGGTTCTCGCGGTCGCGCTCGTGGCGGCGATGACTATCGGCTTCCAGTTCGTGCGCGACCCCTACAAGGCGTGGAACCTGTCGGTGGTCGGCGCGCTGGCGCTGTTCGCGGCGGCCCGCCTCGGCGCGGGCTACGCGGCCGTGTTCACCCTCGGCGCGGTCGCGCTCAAGGACGTCTGCCTGTACGCCCTCACCGACTGGTGGGAGCCGGCCCCGGCGGTGTTCGTCGGCTTCGCGCTGTACGTCGCGCTCGGTTACGGGCTGCTGCGGCACACCGAGTCGCCGCTCCGCATCGGGGGCGTCGCGGTGGGCGGCAGCCTCGCGTTCTTCTTCGTGACGAACTTCGCCGCGTGGCTCGAACAGGCCGCACCCTACGGCTATTCGCTCGAGGGGCTGTGGAATTGCATGGTCGCGGGGGTCCCGTTCGCGCGGGGCACGTTCTTCGGCGATCTGGTGTTCACCGGCGCGCTGTTCGGCGCGCACGCCGCGCTGAGCCGCGCGTACTTCCCCGCCGAGCGCGTGGTGACGGAGTAACGGCCCTTCGGGGCATCCGCTAAACGGGGGCAAACGATGAAGTTCGCCGCGCTGATCGAGTACAGCAAGGACCAAGCACTGGTGAGCGCGCACCGCCCGGCGCACCGCGCGTACCTCACGAACTTGGTAGAGAAGAACCAACTGTTCGCCTCCGGCCCCACCGAAGACAACTTCGGCGCGCTCATCGTGTACGAAGCCGACACGCCCGAAGCGGTCGAGGCGCTCATCCGGGCCGATCCGTTCCACGCGGCCGGCGTGTTCCTCAACTGGACCGTTCGGCCGTGGAAAGTCGTGTTCTTCAACGCGCATCTCGCACCGAAGGGGTAGCGGCTACCCGTTCAGGTGCGCTTCGAGAAAGTACAGCGCCCGGTCGAGGTCGCGCGACACCGCGGTGAACAGGTCCGCGGTGCCCGTGTCGCCGAGTTCGTCGGTCGCGCCGATCGCGGCGCGCGCGGTTCGGGTGACCCCGCCGAACCGGTCCGCGAGCACCGCAACCACCTCCGCCCCGTTCGCCAACCCGACCGGGAACTCCGGCACGCGGCTCGCGCCCGCCGCCTGTCGCGCGGTGCCGGCGGCGGTGCCGCCGAGGGCCGCGGCGCGTTCGGCCACTTCGTCGATGTGCCCCGCCACAGTTTCGGCCCGTTCGTCGAACAGCCGGTGCAGCGCGGCGAAGTGCGGCCGCTTCACGTTCCGGTGCGCGAACCGGGTTTGCGAGTGCAGGTCGATCGCGTCCGCGAGGTGGGCGTTCAGCAGCGCCACCGCGCGAGCGCGCTCGGGGGCGTCGATGCGGGTCGGGAACATGGGTACCTCGGTCGTTGGGGCGCGAGAGGGTACCCCGCTCGAACCCCGCGCCTCTCCGGGTGCGGGCACGGCATCCGATCGGCGGGACCGATTGCCGCGGGGCCCGCGCCGGGACCGTTCCGGCGGGCGGGGGCGCTCGCGCGTCATACAATCACCCCGAACGCACGCCCTCACACGCACGGAGCGCCATGCGCATTCTCGTTACCGGCGGGGCCGGGTACATCGGCTCGCACACCGTTCGCCAACTGCTCGCCGCCGGGCACGAGGTGACCGTGTACGACAATTTGGAAGCGGGGCACCGGGCGGCGGTCCCGGCCGGGTCCCTCGTGGTCGGCGACCTGCGCGACGTCGACCACCTCGACCAACTGCTCCTCGTGAACCGGATCGAAGCGGTCGTCCACTTCGCGGCGCTCGCCTACGTGGGCGAGTCGGTCACGAACCCGGCGAAGTACTACACGACCAACCTGATCTACGCGCTGCACCTGCTCGACCGGTGCCGGCGCAACGGCGTGCAGAAGTTCGTGTTCTCCAGCACCTGCGCCACTTACGGCGTGCCGCAAACGGTGCCGATCGCCGAAGACGAACCGCAAGCGCCGGTGAACCCCTACGGGAACACCAAACTCGCCTTCGAGCGCGCGCTCGCCGACTACGCCGGCGCGTACCCCTTCGGGTACTGCGCGCTGCGGTATTTCAACGCCTCCGGGGCCGCCGAAGACGGCTCGCTCGGCGAGCACCACGACCCGGAAACGCACCTCATCCCCATCGTGATTCAGGCGGCCACCGGGAAGCGCCCGCACGTCGAGGTGTTCGGCACCGATTACCCCACGCCCGACGGCACCTGCGTCCGCGACTACATCCACGTAGACGACTTGGCCCGCGCGCACGTTCTGGCGCTGGGCGCGCTGACGCCGGGCGCGAAGCTGGCGTACAACGTGGGCACCGGCCGCGGGTACAGCGTGCTGGAAGTGATCCGCACCGTGGAAGAGGTGACCGGGCTGAAGGTGCCGGTCAAGCACGGCCCGCGGCGCGCCGGTGATCCGCCGGCGCTGGTGGCGAAGGCCGACAAGATTCGCGCCGAGTTGGGGTGGGCACCGAAGTTCGATTCGCTCCGCGCGATCGTCGAGACCGCGTGGCGCTGGCACAAGGCGCACCCGAACGGCTACGGGGAATAACCGGCGGTCGCGCGCGGCCGCGGCCGCGTCTATTCTCGTGGGGCGCGTAAGCCCCGTTCCCGCGCGCGGTACCTTACTTCAACTGGGGCAGACCGACATGTCGCCCCGCTCGGTTGATAGAAAAGCCCACGGCGGCCCGTGGGCTTTGTTCGTTTCGCATCCCTCCCTTCGCGGTGCCTTTCGCATGTTCCGCATTACCGTTGCGCTCGCGCTGTTCGCCGTCGCGGGCGCGGGCGCGCAGCCGCCGGAGTTCCCGGACAACCCGTTCGAGAAAATCGACGACAAGCCCAGCCCGCTGCCCAAAGCGTTCCTCAAGCGCGCCACGGTCGAACTGACCGTAACGCCCGCGAAGGCCAAGCGCGGCGAAACGGTGCTCGTGAAACTCACCGTGGCGCCGAAGGCGAACGCGTGGACGTACCCGGCGTTCCCGAAGGACGCGGGCCAAGCGTCGCGCAACTCGGTCGAACTGCCGAAGCCGGCCGAACTGGTGTACATCACCAAGCCGGCCGACCCGAAGGTGGAGTGGAAACTCAAGCCGCGCGACGACGCGAAGCCGGACGGACCGAAGGACGAGTACACCGCCGCGCCGGTGACGTGGGAGTTCAAAGCGGTCGTGTCGCCGAAGGCGAAGCCCGGCAAGATCGAAGTCGCGCTACCGGATTGCGTGCTGCAAGCGTGCGACGCGAACAACTGCGTGAACGCGAGCGACAAGCAACTGCCCGTCGCGAGCTTCGAGGTTCTGGACGGCGAATCTGCATCCGTCAGCCAAACTGACCTCGCGCTGGCGCGGGCCGCGCTCAACGAACCGCCATCGGCGCCCGCGGTGCCGCCGGCCCCCGCCGCGCCCGCCACGAAGGGCGAGTCGCGCAAGCCCGCGAAGCCGCCGGAGGTGTACGCGGCCGAACTGAAGGCGCTCGGCGGCACCATCGAAGGCGCGAGCGAGCAGACCGGGTTGGGCGGCACCGAGAAGGACGCCGGGTTCTGGTCGTTCGTGTTCACCGCGGCGGCGTGGGGGCTGATCTCGCTCGTCACGCCGTGCGTGTTCCCGATGATCCCGATCACGGTCAGCATCTTCATGAAGCAGGCGCACGGCTCGTTCCGCGAGCGCCTGAAGCTGGCCTCGGTGTACAGCCTCACCATTATTGTGGTGCTCGGCCTTTCGGCGTTCGCGCTGCTAAAGTTCATGGCGTGGCTGAGCGTTCACCCGGTCACGAACATCTTCCTCGGCCTGTTGTTCTTCGTGCTCGCTCTCAGCCTCTTCGGGATGTACGAGATCGCGCTGCCGAACTCGCTGCAGAAGCGGCTACAGGCGAAGCAGTCGAAGGGCGGCACGGTCGGCACGATCTTCGGCGCGCTCGCGTTCACGGTGATCAGCTTCACCTGCGTCGCGCCGTTCCTCGGCGGCTTCGCGGGCATCTCCGCCGGTGCCGGGCCGGACGCGGGCGGCAGCCTGATCGCGCTGCCCACCGCGCGCGAGGTGGCCGGCGGGCTGGCGTTCGCCACCGCGTTCGCGGCCCCGTTCTTCGTGCTCGCACTGCTGCCCGGCATGATGAAAGCGCTGCCGAAGTCCGGCGGCTGGCTCGACAGCGTAAAAGTGGTGATGGGCTTCTTGGAACTGGCGGCGGCGCTGAAGTTCCTGCGCACGGCCGAACTCGGCATCCTCACCACCCCGCAATACTTCACCTACGACGTGGTGCTGTGCGGCTGGGTGGTGATCGCCGCCGCGGCGGGGCTGTACCTGCTCGGCGTGTACCGGTTGCCGCACGACGAAGAGAGCTCGAGCATCGGCGCGCCGCGGCTCTTGTTCGCGCTGCTGTTCCTCGGGCTCGCGGTGTACCTGACGCCGGCGCTGTTCAAGGGGCACGAGGGCAAACCGCAGCGGCCCGCGGGCGCGGTGTACGCGTGGGTGGAAGCGTTCCTGCTGCCGGACACCTTCGAGGAGGGCTGGCGCACGGACCTGAAAGACGCGGTGGCCGCGTCCAAGCAGAGCGGCAAGCCGGTGTTCATCGACTTCACCGGCGTGACCTGCACGAACTGCAAGTACAACGAGACGAACGTGTTCACCAAGCCCGGCATCGCGCGCGACTTCGAGCAGTTCGAGCGCGTGCAGTTGTACACCGATTGGGTGCCCGAATCCGCTTACGCGAGCGACCCGGGCAAGGCGGCGCGCAAGGCGGAAGCGCGCGCGAACCAGAACTTCCAACAGGACACGTTCAAAACGATCCAGCTCCCGCTGTACGCGGTGCTGGTACCGCAACCGGACGGGAAATTGAAGTTGATCGCGCAGTACGACGAGGGCAAAATCAATCAGCCGGAGAAGTTCGCGCAGTTCCTGAAGGACGCGCGCGAGAAGGCGAAGAAGTGACGCGCGGGGCGCGCGGTTCGGGCCAATAACCAGTAACCACTGACGAATAACCCCGCACTATGCGCGCGTCCCGCTCGATCACCGTTACGCTGCTGTCGGCGCTGATGCTGTCGTCGTGCTGCTACGGCGTGTACCACCGCGGTCGGGACCGCACGTGGTACGACGCGAACGGCAACGCGGTCGTCGAGAAGTACAAGACCGACGCGCAGGGCAACCAGCTGCGCGACGCCGAGGGCCGACCGATCCCGGACCCGGACGTGCCCCGCGACCGCTACGGCCGCCCGTGGGTGTTCGTGAACGGCGCGTGGCAGCCGCAAGCGCCGCCCGCCGGCAGTTCGAGTTCGTCGTCGTACCGGTCGGGTAGCAGTTTGTGGTTCAGCAGCGGGAGCAGTGGCGGCAGTTCCGGCTACCGGTCGTTTTCGTCGTCGTCCGGCAGCAGCACCGGTTCGTCGTCGATCAGTCGCGGCGGCTTCGGCAGTACCGGCATGGGCAGCAGCAGTTCGAGTTGAATGCGATGAAGCAACTCACGATCGTGGTGAAGCCGTTCCGCGCGGAGGCCGTGCTGCGCGCGGTCGCGGAACTGGGTGTCACCGCGTGTTCGGTGCGCGAGGCCAAAGGGTACGGCCGGCAGAAGGGCTACCTCGACCGGTACCGCGGCTCGGAGTACAGCACCGCGTACCTGCCCAAAGTGGAAATCACCGTGTGGGTGACCGACGAGCAAGCGGAGCGCCTCGGCGAGATCGTGCCGAAGGTCGCGCGCACCGGCCGCATCGGCGACGGCAAAGTGTTCGTCGTTCCCACCGCGTGGAACGAACCGCTGGAGTTCTGAGCGCCTTCTTCAAGTGTAGGCACCTCGCTCCGCGAGTTGCCAATGGCGCTTGCAACCACCGATACGTTGTTCGCACCGCCAACGGTCGCTCGCGGAGCGAGCGACCTACTCTTACTCTGGAGTTCTGAGCGCGCCGCGCGTACCATTGGGAGAGTACCTCCCTCGCGGAACCCTGCCATGCTCCGCCCCGCACTGCTCGCGCTCCTTCTCGCTTCGCCGGCTGCCGCCGCCGAAACGGGCACCACCTTCACCGTGCCCGCGGACGACGCCAAAGCGCCAATCGCCGAGCGGTTCCGTCTCGAACAGCCCTACTCCGGCGAGTACGCGATGCGCACGCGGTACGCGCTGCGGCACTCGGGCGTGACCGTGTACGACCTCGCGTTCCCGTCGCCGGTGAAGAGCGACATCGAGGCGAACAACACCGTTTACGCGCAGTACTTCGTGCCGGCCCGCGCCGCGAAGTGCCCGGCGGTCATCGTGCTGGACATTTTGCAAGGGAACCAGATGATCGCGCGCGGCGAGGCCATGTGGCTCGCGCAGAACGGCGTCGCGGCGCTGGTGGTGGTGCTGCCGCACTACAACGAGCGCCGCGAACCCGGCGGCAAGGTGAAGTTCCTGTCCACCGACATCGTGCGCACGATGGACGGCATCCGGCAGGGCGTGCTGGACTGCCGCGTCGCGGCGGCGTGGCTCGCGCAGCGCCCGGAAGTGGACGCGGACAAACTCGGGATGGTGGGCACGAGTTTGGGAAGTTTCCTGTCCGCGCTCACGACCGCCAACGAACCGCGGATCAAGAGCGTCTGCCTGTTACTCGGGGGCGGCGGCCTCGTGGACGCCTATTCGGACCACCCGAAGGCGAAACCGGTCACCGACGTGATCGACACGCTCGGCGGGAAGAACTTCGTTAAGAAACTCATCGCCCCGGTCGATCCGATCACCTACGCGCCGCAACTGAGGGACAAGAGCGTGCTGCTGGTGGCGGCGAAGAACGACGAGATCGTGCCGCCGAAGGCCGCGCAGCAGCTCTGGGAGGCTACCGGGAAGCCGCGCATCGTGTGGCTGGACGCCGGCCACATCACGGCCGGGTTCTTCACCATGTCGGTACTGTGCGAGATACGCGACCACGTGCGCGGGAAGTGACCTGCCGAGAGCGCCTCGCACGTCGGCTCCCACCGCGTTTCGGAACCGCTGACCGCGCGCCCGATCCGCTCGATGCGCGTCGCGAAGAAGGGTACCGCCGTGCTGCCGACGCGCACGGGGCGCGCCGTTCAACGAGAAGCACGACCGCGAGCGCTAGAAGATCGAGCCGGAGCAGTTCCGCGAAGCGCCGCGGCCCCGCCCGCCCCGCAACCGAGCGCGTGACGAACCGGCCGGTACGCGCCCCGGTCCCCCTCGAGCGCGTGCCGAGGGGCTCGTTCGCTCTCCCCGAACCGCTTCCCGCACTTCGCGGGGAGCACCGAACCGTCGACCGACCGAGGAACGCGCATGCACGGCCCGTCGCGCCGCGACCTGTTCGCCAACGCCGCCACCGCGCTCGCGGGCGTGGGCCTCGCGCACCTGCTCGCGCCCGCGGCCCGGGCCGCGGAGAAGGCCCACCACGCGGCCAAAGCCAAGCGGGTGCTGCACGTGTTCTGCCCCGGGGCCGCGTCGCACATCGACCTGTGGGACCACAAGCCCGAACTGGCGAAGCGCGCCGGCCAACCGCTACCGGGCGAAGAGAAGCTCGTGTCGTTCCAAGGCGCGAACGGCGGGCTGTTCCCGTCGCCGTGGAAGTTCGCGCCCGCGGGCCAGAGCGGGAAGGTGCTCTCGACGATGCTGCCGCACATGGCGCAGCACGCCGACGACATCGCGTTCGTTCACTCGATGACCTCGAAGACGAACACGCACGGCCCCGGGTGCGTGTTCATGAACACCGGGCACGCGGTCGAAGGGTTCCCCAGCGCCGGCGCGTGGGCCAGTTACGCGCTCGGCGCGGAGCGCGCCGACCTGCCCGCGTTCGTCGCACTGCCGGACGTGCGCGGCGAGCCGCCGAACGGAAAAGCCAACTGGTCGAACGGGTTCCTGCCCGCGGCGCATCAGGGGATCGTGATGAGCGCGCAGGAGCCGGTTCGCAACCTGACACCGCCGAAGGGCACCAGCGCCGAGGAGCAGCGCGCCGCGGTGGACCTGCTGAACGCCCTGAACGGCGCGCACGCCGCCACCGACCCCGGCAACAGCGAATTGCGGGCGCGCATCGCGGCCTACGAGTTGGCCGGGAAGATGCAACTGAGCGCCCCGGAGGTCACCGACCTGAGCAAGGAGCCGCAGAAGGTGCACGACCGCTACGGCACCGGCGACGCGAACAAGCTGAAGGCCGCGTACGCCAAGAACTGCCTGCTCGCGCGCCGGTTGCTCGCCCGCGGCGTGCGGTACGTCAGCCTGTACTGCGCCTCGCGCGCGTCCGGCGTCGACGGGTTGCTGAACTGGGACGCGCACAAGACCCTGAAGGCCGACTACGAGCGCCACGTCCCCATCTTCGACCAGCCGACCGCGGCGCTACTGAGCGACCTGAAGCAATCCGGTCTGCTGAACGACACGCTGGTCATCTGGACGACCGAGTTCGGCCGCATGCCGACCCAGCAGGCCGGCACGCCGGGCCGCGACCACAACCCGGACGGCTTCACCTGCTGGCTGATGGGCGCGGGCGTGAAGGGCGGCACCAGTCACGGCACGACGGACGAGTTCGGGCGCCGCGCCGCGACCGACCCCACAACCGTGTGGGACTTCTACGCGACGGTGCTGCACCTGTTGGGCTTCGACCACACGCGGCTGACGTGGCGGCACAACGGTTTGGACCGCCGCCTCACCGACGTTCACGGCCACGTGTTGAAGAAACTGCTAGCCTGAACGGCGCTCAGGCCAGAACGATGTCGCCCTTCGTGCTCTCCACGATGGCGACCAACTCCGCCCGCTCGGCCGCGGGCACGCCGAACTTGTCGAACGTCTGGCGCAGGTCGTCCATGAAGGCGTCCCACTCGCCCGCGGTGATCGCGAGGTGCTCGTGGGACTCGCGCATGCCGCGGCCGGTGTATTTCTGCGGCCCGCCGGCGGCCCAGCACACCATTTCCGTGACGAGGTACTTGAACCCGGCGCGAGAGACGCGGTGGTGCGCCTCGTCCACCTTCGGGTTCGCGTTCAGCCGCGGGTCGTCCATGATGCGGTCGATGAAGTCGTCAACCACGGCGGCGATGGGGTACACGCCGCCGAGGCGCTCGTACAGCGACGGTTGCGCGCTCACGCGATGAACTCCTTGATGACGTGCGCCTTCTCCACGCCGGTGAGCCGCTGGTCGAGCCCTTGGAACCGGTAGCTGAACCGCTCGTGGTCGATGCCGAGCAGCCGCAGCACGGTCGCGTGCAGGTCGCGGACGTGAACGGGGTTCTTCACGATGTTGTAGCTGAAGTCGTCGGTCTCACCGTAGACGGTGCCGCCCTTCGAGCCGCCCCCGGCCATCCACATGCTGAAGCACCGCGGGTGGTGGTCGCGGCCGTAGTTCGTCTTCCCGTCCTTGTCCTTGCTGATCCCGCCTTGGCTGTAGATGGTGCGGCCGAACTCGCCGCCCCAGATCACGAGCGTCTCGTCGAACAGGCCGAGCCGTTTGAGGTCTTGGATCAGCGCCCAACACGGCTGGTCGACGTCGCGGCACTGGTCCTTCATGCGGCCCGCGAGGTTGCCGTGGTGGTCCCAGTTGTTGTGGTACACCTGCACGAACCGGACGCCGCGCTGCACGAGCCGCCGAGCGGTGAGCGCGGTGTGCGCGAAGCTGCCGGGCTTCTTCACGTCCGGGCCGTAGCTCTCCACCACGTTCGCCGGTTCCTTGCTCAGGTCGGCGAGGTCCGGCACGCTGGCCTGCATCCGAAACGCCATCTCGTACTGCGCGATGCGGGTCTTCGTTTCGGGATCCAGCGTCTGGGCGTGGGTCAGTTCGTTCAGCTTGTTCAGCCCGTCCAAGGTGGCGCGGCGCACGTCGCCGCTCACGCCCGGCGGGTTGTTGATGAACAGGATCGGGTCGTTCGCGGCGCGGAAGCTGACTGCGGCGTGTTCGCCCGGCAGGTACCCCGACTGCCACAGGCGCGCGGAAATCGCCTGCACCTGATCTTGGTTGCTCGGCTTCGCCACCATCACCACGAACGTGGGCAGGTCGCGGTTGAGCGAGCCGAGGCCGTAGCTGGTCCACGCGCCGAGGCACGGCCGCCCGGTGACCATGTTCCCGGTCTGCATGTGCGTGATGGCCGGTTCGTGGTTGATCGCCTCCGTGTGCATGGAGCGGATCATCACCATGTCGTCGGCCATCTTCGCGGTGTACGGCAGCAGTTCGTCGTTCATCCACATGCCGCACTTGCCCTTTTGGGCGAACTTGTAGCGGCTGGGGGCGATCGGGAACCGGGCTTGGCCGCTGGTCATGGTGGTGAGCCGCTGGCCCATGCGCACGCTCTCGGGCAGGTCCTTGTCGAAGAACTCCTGCATCTTCGGCTTCGGGTCGTACAGGTCCATCTGGGCCGGGCCGCCGACCATGTGCAGGTAGATGACGCTCTTGCACTTCGTGGGGAAGTGCTTCTGTGGCAGGGCGGCCCCGAAGCCGGTTTCGGTGCCCGGGCCGGTGCGCGGCATCGGCGCGCGCTCCGCGGCGTGGCCGTCGAGTGCCGCGAGCGCCATCGCGCCGAGCGACAGCCCGCCGGACGCGAAGAAGTGGCGGCGGGTGAGTTCGAGTGCGGCCGGTGTGTTGAACACTTGCATGGGAGCGGTCTCGTTTGTGTAGTTGATCGAGCCGGGGCCGGGCACCTGTGCCCGGCCCGCACGGGTCGTCGCGGTTACTTGTTCAAAACCTCATCGAGGTTCAGCAACTGGTTTGCGAGCATGGTCCACGCGGCCAGTTCGCTCGCGTCCAACTTCGCGTCCGGTTTCGATTCGCCGAACGCGATCAACTTTTTCGCGTCCTCCGGTTTCGCCTTGTAGTGCTCACGCAACGAAGCCAGCGATTGCTTCACGATGGCGAGTTCCGCGTCGCGGAACGGCCGCGCCAGCAGGCGCGCGCTGAGGAAGCCGATGCGGGCGGCGTCGGTCGTGCCGGCGGCAAGCGTCTTCTCGGCCAGCACGCGGGCCGCTTCCACGAACTGGATGTCGTTCAGCGTCAGCAGCGCCGCGAGCGGCGTGTTGGTGCGGTCGCGGCGCACGCTGCACGTCTCGCGGTTCGGCGCGTTTAGCACCTCCATCGAGGCCGGCGGGGCGCTCCGCTTCCAGAACGTGTACATGCTCCGCCGGTACAGCGCCTCGCCGGAATCGCGGCGGTAGTCGCGGGTGTTCGAGCCGATCATGGCCACGGCTTCCCACACGCCCTCCGGCTGGTACGGTTTCACGCTCGGCCCGCCGATCTTGCGCACGAGCAGGCCGCTCGCGGCCAGCGCGTTGTCGCGGATCATTTCGGCGTCCATGCGGAACCGCGGCCCGCGGCTGAGCAGTTTGTTGTCGCGGTCCTTGTCGAGTTTCTCCGGCGTGGCGACCGCCGCTTGGCGGTAGGTCGCGGACGTGACCAGCAGTTTGAAGAACTGCTTCACGTCCCACGGCTTCGGGTCGGCGCAGCACAGGCCGGGGGTCGGCTCGCGGAACTCGATGGCGAGCCAGTCGAGCAGTTCCGGGTGGCTCGGCAGTTCGCCCGCGATGCCGAAGTCGCCGCTGGTGCGCACGAGCCCGGTGCCGAACAGTTCCTGCCAGAACCGGTTCACGGTCACGCGCGTGGTGAGCGGGTGCTCCTTCGAGACGAGCCACTTGGCGAGGCCCAGCCGGTTGCGCGGCAGGTCCTTCGCCATCGGCGGCATCTCCTTCGGCGTGTCGGCCTTCACCGGGTCGCGGCGCTTGTCGTACTCGCCGCGGAACAGGACGAACGCGCCCGGCTCGCTGTTCGGGCGCTCGTTCATCACGTGCGCGATGGTGCCGCGGCCCCGCAGCGCGACTTCTTCTTCTTGCAGTTTGCGGTACGCGGCGTTCAGGTCGCGGTACTCGGTGTCCTTCGCCACGAGCCACCACGCGAACAGTTCGTCCGTTTCCGCCTTCGTGCGCTTGTCAGCCGGCTTCGCAAGAATGTCCGCGGTGCGGCGCGAACCGGCGAGTTGCTGCGCGTCGATCGCGGTGAACGCGCGGTCGTAGATGCGCAGGTCTTCGAGAGCGATGCCGCCCACGCGCGAGGTCGTGTGCCGCTGCCCGATCTTCAGCGGAACCGTCGTGCGCGTCGTGGACTTCAGGGTGTCGTTCTCGATGTCGAACGGTTGCGGTTCGCCGTCGTAGTAAATCTTGATCCCGCTCGCCTTCCCGGTGCCGTCGTAGGCGACCGTGACGTGCGTGCGCTTGTTCGGTTGCAGCGGCGCTTTCGCCACCACCTTCACCGCGTCTTGCGGGTACGCGTTGATGACGTGAATGCCGATCTTGTCTTGCTGAATCCACACGTCCCACCCGCGGTGCGCGTTCGCTTCGTCCATGCGGCCGATGATCGCGCCCATGTTCCCGCGTTTGGTGATGGTGACCCACGCGCCCGCGGCGAACGGCTGCGCGCGGTCGAAGTCGCCCACGTCCTTCAACTCGATGGTGCCGCCGGTCGGCTGAATCGTGAAGGCCTTCGATTTGTCCTTCGCGGTACCCCACGTGTAGCCATCGGTGAAGCTCAGTTTGCGCTCTTTGCCGCCCGCGGAGACCGTGAGTTCCTTCCCGGTGCCCTCGGTGAGCGGGGCGTGGAACACCAGCCCTTGCGTCGGCGCTTTGCCGCCGAGGTCTTCGGGCTTCGCGGTCTTCAGCCACGCGGCAAACGCGGTTTGCGCCGCGGCCTTCCGCGCGTCCACTTTCGCCTTCGCGGCGGTCGCGTCCTTTTGCAACTGCTCGAACTTCGGGCGATCTTCGCGGCGCACGACCGGGATGGTCGGCGGCGTGTTGTGGACGTTGCCGTCCATCGCGTTCTGCGTCGTGTTGTTGAAGAACGCGGACAGCGAGTAGAAGTCGCGCATCGACACCGGGTCGTACTTGTGGTCGTGACACACGGCGCAACCGGTGGTCAGGCCCATCCACACCTGCGACACCGTTTCCGTGCGGTCGCGCGCGTAGAGCACCACGTACTCCTCGGCGATCACCCCGCCCTCGTTGGTGGTGATGTTGCACCGGTTGAACCCGGTCGCCACCTTCTGATCGACGGTCGCGTTCGGCAGCAGGTCGCCGGCGAGTTGGTCGATGGTGAACTGGTCGAACGGCTGGTTCGCGTTGAACGCGTCGATCACCCAGTCGCGGTACGCCCAGATCTCGCGGAAGTTGTCGAAGTGGATGCCGTGCGTGTCGGCGTACCGGGCGTAGTCGAGCCAGTACCGGCCGCGGTGCTCGCCCCAGTGCGGCGACGCCATGAGCTTCTCGACGTACTTCTCGTACCACACCTCGCTCTTGTCGTTGACGAACGCCTCCACGTCGGCCGGTTCCGGGGGCAGCCCGGTGAGGTCGAACGCGAGCCGCCGCGCGAGCGTGCGCCGGTCCGCTTCCGGGGCCGGCTTCAGCCCGGCGGCTTCGAGCTTCGCGAGCACGAAGGCGTCGATCGGGTTGCGCACCCAGCCCTTGTCCTTCACCGCGGGCACGGCCGGGCGCTTGGGCGTGAGGAACGACCAGTGCTGCTGGTACTCCGCGCCGCTCTCGATCCACTTCGCGAGCGTGTCCTTCTGTTCCTTCGTGAGCACCTTGTGGCTCTTGGGCGGTGGCATCACGTCCGCGGGGTCGTTCGACAGCACGCGCTTCATCAGCTCGCTCTGCGCGGGCTTCCCGGGCACGATGGCCCCGGCGGCGACGGCATCGTCGCGCTTGTCGAGCCGCAACTTGGCCTTGCGGGCGGCGCTGTCCGGGCCGTGGCACGAGAAACAGTTCTCGGCGAGAATCGGCCGCACGTCGCGGTTGTACTCGATGGCCCCGGTGCGCGGCGGCAGCGACCCGGGTTCGCCGCGCGTGGGCAGCGGCGCGACGAGGGCCGCGCACAGCGCGACCGGCACAAGGGAGAGCGTTCGGCGCATATCGGGAACCTCAACGCGGGGAGTTCGTGCTATTCCGCTTCCAAGTTCTTACTCACCTGCAACCAGTACCGCACGCCACTTCTGATGTGGGCGACCATCGCGCGGTGCCCGGCCCGCGGGTCGCGCGCCAGCAGCGCCGCGGTGATCTCCAAGTGCTCACTCGCTTCTACCGCGAGCCGGTGGAAGTCTAAACGGGCCTCTTCTAAGTCCCACGTCACGTCGCGGAACGCTTGGTAAAGGGTCCGCAGGCGGTTCAGTTCGCCGCGCAGGAAGTTGTTCCCGCAACTCGCGGCGATGAACTCGTGCAACGCGCTGTCCACCGCGCGGGCGCGGGCCACCGCGCCGGGGCCCGGGGGCAGCGCCGCGAGAGAGCGGATCGCGTCCGCCAGTTCGCGCACCTTGCTCAGGTCGGCGCGCCGCGCGGCCCCGCGAACGGCCTCGCACTCCAGCACCTTGCGCACCTGCAACACCTCGCGCACGTCGCGCGCGGTGAGCTGCCGCACCACCGCGCTGCG
>JALHNS010000059.1 GCA_022843445.1 Gemmata sp. | reverse complement strand
GTCACGGCTTGGCGCGCCGGAAGTGGTGAACCGGCCCGCGCCCGCCCCCTCGGCGCCGAACGATCCGCTCGCACCGTTCGAGGTGCTCCCCATTGTGAGCGCCGAGGAAGTGGTGCTGCACCGCGTGCCGGGCACCGGGGCGCTGCCGGTGGGCGCGCCGCCGCTGGCGGGCGAACTGGTACTGGCCACCGTGGACGATGTCGAATTCGCGGCCCCCCACGACGCGTGGCCCAACGCGCTCACCGCACCCGGCGACGCGCCGATGCTCTTCGTGAAGGCGAGGTGACGTATGCTCGCGGCGCTGCTGCTCGCGCTCCCCGTGTGGCCGGTCGCGCCGTGCGCGCGCGAGGAGAAACCGGTGATCGTGACCGTGGTGGTCGTCTTGGCGACCGGCGCGAACGCGACCGTCGATCCGAAGCTAAAAGAGCTGGCCAAGGAGGTGCAAAAGCGCGACCCGAAGCTGACCGGGTTCCGCATCGTCGCCGCCGAAAGCAAATCGATCGCCGTGGGCGACTCCGCGACCGTCGCGCTCGCCGACAAGCAGACGCTCGTGGTGAAGATCAACAAGCAAAAGGACGAAACCGGCCGCATCACGCTGGAACTGACGCCCCCGCAGATGGAGGCGATCACCTACGCGTGCGCGTGCGACAAGTTCTTCCCCGTGATTACCCCCTACAAGACCCCGGACGGCGACCAACTCATCATCGCGGTGATGGCGAAGCCCTGCACAGGCAAGAAGTGAGCCGAATCGCGCGGCCGTGCGGCCGAAACGACACCGTGTCGGTCAAGTGGCGCGAAATCTGAACAAAAACCGGAAAAGTCGTTGCAACCCGCGCGCGCGGCCTGTACCATCCGTGGTGGAAATGGAAGTTCCGGTTCGCACGGCAACCCAAGAACGGAATCGACCACTCTCTCGCCGTCCCGCGATTCGGAACAGCCCGGCTCCCACGACGACCCCGCACGCGGACCTCTCTCTTTCCGCGGTGCCGGTCGGCGCGCTCACGGCGCGGACGCTCGTCCGCGACCACCTTGGAGGAGCGACGCGATGAGCACCTGCACCGAACTCGCGCCCGAACCCGCCTACGCGCTGACGCACAGCCCGTTCGCGCAACTGCGCCGCCTCGCGGTCGTGAGCGACGCGTACCGCGTCACCATCACCGGCACCGTGACCAGCTACTACCTGAAACAACTCGCACAAGAGACCGTGCGGTCACTGATCGGCGACCGCGAGTTCCACAACAACGTCGAAGTCTGCCCGGACGCGCACTGACTCAGCACCGATACGACCGCGGCGCGGGCCGGTGCCCGCGCCGCGGTGTTTATGGGGCGGTGTTTATGGGTTGGCGGCACAGGCTTTCCAGCCTGTGCTGATTCGAGCGAAGATGCAGCACAGGCGAGAGCGGTTTCGGGAACGGTGTAGCGGTTCGAGGCGTGCCGGCTTCAACGACGCGGAGCGTCGTGCCACTATTGTGGTGCGACGCTCCGCGTCGCATTCGCTACACCGTTTCCGGAACCGCTCGAGTAAGCCTGTACCACCAAGACAGCGAACCGGCACGCTCGCCTCTCTCCGTCACTCCTCTTCGTCGTCCTTCAGGTTCGCCTTGCTCACGATCTGCTGCTGCACGGTCGCGGGCACGAGGTCGTAGTGGCTCAACTCCATCGAGTAGCTGCCCTGCCCTTGCGTCATCCCGCCCAACTGCGCCGCGTATTTCGACACTTCCGACAGCGGGGCGCGCGCGGTAATCACCGTCAGGTCGCCCGGGAGCGCGTCTTGGTTCTCGACGTGCGCGCGGCGCGTGGGCAGGTCGCCGAGGATCGCGCCCGTGTACTTGCTCGGCGCGGTGATCTCCAGCTTCACGATCGGTTCGAGCAGCGCCGGTCGCGCCGCGAGGAACGCCTTCTTGAACGCGAGCCGCCCGGCCGTCTTGAAGGCCGCTTCCGACGAATCCACGTCGTGATACTTCCCGAAGTAGACCTCCACCGCGCAGTCTTGGACGCGGTACCCCGCGAGCACGCCGCGCTCGAGCATCTCCTTGCAGCCCTTCTCGATAGCCGGTAGGAAGTTGTTCGGGATCGTGCCCCCGACGATGTGGTCGATGAACGCGAAGTTGTACGCCGGGTCGTAGTGGACGCCGCGCATCTTCTCGAACCGCGACCGGTTGGCGAACTCCTTCTCGCACTGCTCTTGCGTCTTGATCTCGCGCGACAGCGGGTAGATGCGCAGGTGAACCTCCGCGAACTGACCGCGGCCGCCGGTCTGCTTCTTGTGCTTGTGCTCGCCGGCCGCTTCGCCGTGGATCGTCTCGCGGTAGGGAATCTTGGGGTCCTTCGCGGTCACGTCCACACCGAACCGCGCCTTGAGGCGCTCGCGGATGATGTCGAGGTGCAGTTGGCTCACCCCGCTGATGACCAGTTCGTGCGTCTGGGCGTCGTGCGTCACCTTCACGGTCGGGTCTTCGGCCGCGAGCTTGTGCAGCCCGACGGAAATCTTCTGCTCGTCGCCGCGGGTCTTCGGCTCGATGGCGAGGCCGAACATCGGCGTCGGGAAGTGCGGCAGCGGGAGCTTCGGCGCGTGGCTCGTGTACGCGATAGTGTCGCCGATCTCCAGCCCTTCCACCTTCGCAATCGCCACGATGTCGCCCGGCCCGGCGTCGTGAACCTGCTGGCTCTGCTTGCCCTGCACTTCCAGCAGGTGCCCGACGCGCAGCGTTTGACCGTTGCGCAGGTTCACCACGTTGTGGTTGTGCTGGAGCTTGCCGGCGAGCACGCGCACGAAGCTCAGGTGCCCGACGAACTTGTCGTTCACCACCTTGAACACCTGCGCGACGAACTCTTCCTGCTCGGTGGGTTCGAGCTGGTGCGCGTGCCCGTTGCTGCCGATTTGCAGCCCTTCGAGCCGCTTGCGGGCGAACGTCGGTGAGAGGCCGTAGCGCGCGAGGGCGTCGAGCAGTTCGCGGACGCCCTTGTCCTTCTTCGCGCTCGCGCAGAAGATCGGGATGAGCGTGCCGGCTTCGAGCGCGCGGGAGATGTCCGCTTCGAGTTCCGCGAGCGTGACGTGTCCTTCGCTCAGGTACTTCTCCATGAGCGCTTCGTCCGCTTCCACCACGGCTTCGATGAGCGCGCTGCGCGCCTTCGGCACGTCCACCGGGGTAGACGGCGGGAGGATCTGCCGCGGGTCGAGTAGGCAGTGAACATCGCGCATCCCGGCCCCGACGCGGTCGGGCACGTTGAACAGCACGCAGTTCTTCCCGAACGCGGCCTGAATGCTCTCCACCAGCCCCGGCAGGTCCACGTTGTCGGCGTCCAGCTTGTTAATGACGATCGCGCGCGACAGGCCGAGCGCCGTCGCCTCTTGGAACATCTTGCGGGTGTTCATCTCGACGCCGTTGACCGCCGAGACGACGACGACCGCGGTTTCGACGGCCGCGAGCGCCTCGAGGGCCGCGCCGATGAAGTCCGGCGACCCGGGGGCGTCCAGAATGTTCAGGTGCTTGCCGTCGTGGTCGGCGTGGAGGACGTGCGTGTCGATGGAGAAGTGGTGCTTGTGCTCTTCGTCGTCGGTGTCGGCGACCGAGGTGCCGTCGTCCACGCTGCCCATGCGGTCCACCGCGTGGGCTTCGAACAGCAGCGCGTCGGCGAGGCTGGTCTTGCCCGCGGCGCGGTGGCCGACGAGTGCAATGTCCCGGACGTTCTCCACCAAGTGCTTGACGGCCATGACGTGTTCTCCACACGGGGAAAGGGTACTTCCTGCCCCGATCGGGGTCAGGCCCGTGGAAGAGGTGGCTCGGCGGCGTGCGCTCGGAACGCGCGAATGGCTTCCGAACCCGTGTTGTCCGTGGACTGCGAACGCAGGGCACGGCACGGCTCCAACACGTCAGAGGAGTCGCCTGTCGGGTCTGGCGTCCCGGGTCAGGGCTAGTGCGGCTGCGAGATCCAAACTTCCTTCGTACAGCGCGCGACCGATGATGCAGCCGGGAATCCGTTCCGTCACCAGTCGGCGCACGTGCTCCAAAGTACAAACCCCGCCGGACGCGATCACGGGGAGGTCGATCGCGTCCCGCATTTCGACGAGCTGCTCGAAGTTCGGGCCGCTCATCATCCCGTCCTTCGCGATGTCGGTGTACACCACCGCCGCGAGCGGCGCTACACTCACGCGCTGCGCCAGTTCGACGGCGCGCACGCTCGACACCTCCAACCAGCCTTCGGTGGCGACGAACCCGTTCTTCGCGTCCACCCCGAGCACGATTCGGTTCGCGTGCTTTTCGGCGGTGGTAATCACCCAATCTGGGTCTTTGAGCGCCTTCGTTCCGAGTACCGCCCAGCGGACGCCCCACTCGAACACTTGCGCGAGGTCCGCGTCGGTGCGGATGCCGCCGCCGAGTTGAACCGGTACACCCGCGGCACCAGTGATCGCGCGAATCGCGTCGCCGTTCACCGGGTGCCCGGCTTTCGCGCCGTCGAGATCGACGACGTGAATCCGGTCCGCGCCCGCCGCGGCCCACTGACGCGCCACGGCCGCGGGGTCGACCGAGAACACCGTGGATTGCGAATAGTCGCCCTGCCGGAGCCGCACGCATCGGCCGTCCAAGAGGTCAATCGCCGGGTAGATGAACATGCCGCTCCGCGCCACGGGTTCTGCTGTGCCCGTGGGTATTGTTTGCGGCGCGACGAGCGAAAGCAAGCGAATTGAAGGAATCGTGAAGTTCAGCGGGTGAACGCGGGCAGGTAGCCGTTGTCGAGTTGCAGAATGGTGAGGGCGTGGGCCGTCGCCAACGACCGGGAGCCGAACTGGTCCGGCCAACCGCCGTCCGCTTGCTGAACCCCGGTGACGGCTTTGAACAGTTTCGCGCGCTCGTGGGACCACACCACTTGCACGCTGGCGTCGGCCGAATCGAGCCGGTCGTGCCCCGCTTCGCCCAGCGCGTGCGCGACCCGCGCGAACGCGAGCACCTGCTGCATCGCGAAGAAGTTCTGTTGCTGTAGGGTGCGCTCGTAGTTCGAGAGGGTCCGGCGGGTGCTGCGCACCCAGCCGGGCAGTTGGTTCGGGCGCACCGCGCCACCGGTGAGCGCCAGCGCCGCCGCGCCCGCGGCCGCGCCCGCGGTGCCACCGCCGCGCACGCGCTGCCCGTCGGGCGGGGCCGCGTACGCCACGCTGCCGTCGTCGTTGGTGGCGCGCTCGAGCCACCGCACCGCGCGGTCCACGCTGTCGCGCGGCACCTCGAACCCGGCCTTGCGCGCCGCGAGCAGGGCGTGCAGCACTTCGCACGTTTGCACCCCGTTCGCACCGGCGGTCCGCTCGCTCGGTTCGACGCGCCCCCACGCGCCCGCCGGAACTTGGCACGCCACCGCGAACGTAACCGCGCGCTCCACCAACTTCGCCACCCGCTTCGCGCGCGTCGGGTCGCCCTCCGCGTCGTGCGCGCACACGAGGAACAGCAGCCCGTGCGCGTGCGACTGGATACCGTTGGACAGGTCGCGCTGCCCCGCCGGTGCGAGGTGCCCGGTATCCTTCTGCTGGGCCGCGAACCAGTCGATCGCTTTGCGCAACTGCGGGGCGTACTTACCGGTGCTCGGCGTGCTGCCTTCCATGAGCAGCGCGATCCCGGCGCGGGCGGTCGTCACCCCGGTCGCCGCCGCTTGGCCGCCGTCCCAACTGCCGTCGGGCTGTTGCTGGTCCGCGAGCCACTTGAGGCCCCGGGCGACGTTCGCACGCGCGTCCGGCGGTGGCACGGGTTCGGCGGCGGGTGACAGAAGCGCGAGAACGAGTGCGGTGGTCAAGGTGCGTCCTCCGGCGGTCCCTTCTAATATGGACGCACGACCGCCCCGGAATCAACACCCCGGTCCGCGCTCACTTCGGGAGCGACACGTTCGCCAGCACCGTGCGCTGGGGCGCGACCAGCACGCGCCGCGTGCTCTCGAACGGCGCGGCGTACTCGTTGCGCCACACCAGCCCGGTTTCGGGGTACCGCTCCACGCGCTCGACATTCCAGTTCGGGTGCCACGCCGCCAGCGTGTACTCGCCCGCGGGCACGTTCGTGAACGTGAACCGACCGTCCGGCGCGCTCACCGCGTAATACGGGTGGTCGCACACGAACAGTTCCGCGCTCTGCCAGTAGTGCCCGGACGCGCTCGACAACTCCACCAACCCGTGCGCGTCGAAAGCGCGCGAAAGGGGCTTCTCCGCGTCCGGGAACGGCAGCGAGCCGAACGCCGCCCCGCGCACCCGCACGGCGCGGAAATCGGCTTCGCGCGAAACGAAGCTCACCGGTTCGCCGCGGCGCACGAACGCGGTGCGCCCGGTGCGCGGGCCTTGCTTCACCACGAGTTGCTCGCCTTCGAGCGAAACGCTCGCGCTCTCGTGGTCCCACGGTTTCGCGCGCGCCGGATCGACGCCGCGAAGCGACACAACCACGCCGCCGAATCCGCGCGAAGCGGGATCGATGTGCGGCGCGCGTGCGAGCCGCACCGGGAACATCTCGACGCCCGACTCGATACTGCGGAACACGCTGCGCGTCGCGGTCGGAACGTGCGGCACCGGTGCGGACCAACTCACCACACCGGTCACGGTGCCGCACTCGCTCGGCGCGAACGCGGACGGTTTCGCCGGCTCCGAGGGCGCGCCCGGCGCGCCGGCGCTCGCCGACGGTTCGGTTCCGCACCCCGCGGCGCAACACACGAGCAGCGGCAGAACGAATCGCATCACTGGCACCTCGGGCAAAACGGCGTCGCGGTGTACCGCGCCGCGGAACCCGCGGGCAAGCCCGGTTTCGTTCCGCTACAATTCCAACTACCGATCCCAACCGGGAGGAACGCATGCGCCGGTTCACCGCGGTCGCGCTGGTCGCGAGCTTGGGGCTGCTCCCCGCGCTCGCCTCGCGCGCCGACGACCCGCCCGCGAACGCCAAGGTGGAGGTGCCGTATCGCCTCACCGAAACGAAACACATCATGGTGCGCGGGAAGCTGAACGGGAAAGGCCCGTTCAACTTGATCGTGGACACCGGCGCGCCCGCCGTGTTCATCACGAAGGGCGTCGCGGAGAAAGCGAAGGGCAAGCCCGACGAAAAGGGCTGGGTGGACTTCGACTCGTTCGAGCTAGAAGGCGGGCTGAAGGTGCCTGCCGCGCGCGGGCGCGTCGAAGACCTCGTGCAGCTCGACGGCATGAACTCGATGGGCCTCGCGGGTATCGAACTGCACGGCGTGATCGGCTACAACGTGCTCGCGAAGTACCGCGTCGAGTACGACCTGACCCGCGACCGGCTCACGTTCGAGCACCTGCCGAAGTTCGATCCGCCGCCGCTGGTGCCGCTCGGCGGCAAGGGCAATGAGGGCATTCAGTCGATGGGGCCGATGGTGAAGATGATGGCCGCGTTCCTCGGGCTGAAGCCGAACTTCGAGACCGCGCCCCGCGGGTTCAGCGGGTTCGAGTACGCGGAGAAAGACGGCAAAGTGACTGTGAAGGCCGTGCTGCCCGGTTCGCCCGCGGCCACAGCCGGACTCAAAGCCGGCGACGTGATTACCGGCGTGAAGACCGACAGCATCGACAGCGGAAAGGACCTGCACCGCGCGCTCGCGAAAGCGGGCACCGGCACGAAGGTGCGGTTCCACGTTTCGCGCGACGGCAAGGAAGAAGAGATCGTCATCGAACTCGGAAAGGGGCTGTAACGTGAACACCGCAATCAAGCTGGTGCTGTTCGCGGTGCTCGCCGGTGTGAGCCCCTGCCCTACCAGTGGTGCGGCGCCGGAGAAGGACGCGCCGAAACTCGAAGCGAAGTCGGTCGTCGTGCCGTTCGAGTTGCTGAAGTCGCGGCACATGGCGCTTCAGGTGAAGATCAACGGCAAGGGTCCGTACCGCGTCATCTTCGACACCGGCGCGCCGACGAACCTGCTGAACAACAAGGTGGCGAAAGAAGCCGGCGTTCTCACGAAGGCCGACAAGGGCGGCCTGCCGCTGTTCGGGGCCGCATCGGGGGCGAAGACGATCAAGGAGTTTGAAGTCGGCGGTGTGAAACTCGAAGGCATGAACACGATGGTGATGGATCACCCCACGGTGGCGGCCATCGCGGAAGCGGTCGGCCCGATCGAGGGGCTGATCGGGTACCCGTTCTTCGCGCGCTACAAAATGACCATCGACTACGAGAAGAAGGAAATGACGCTGACGCCTAACGGCGTGGAACCGGGCGACGCGATGAGTTCGCTACAGGCGAAGTTGATGGGTAGCCTGAGCGCGCCGAAGGACAAAAAAGCTGAGCCGACGATCCTCGCGCCCGCGGGTGTGTGGGGCTTCGCAGTCGATAAGGAAGAGAAGGACGAAGACGCCGGCGTGAAGGTGACGGAAGTGCTTGCGAAAAGCCCCGCCGCTGAAGGCGGGTTGCAAGCCGGTGACCGGTTGCTGACGCTCGACGGCCGCTGGACCGATTCTCTGGGCGACACCTACTTCGCCGCGAGTAAGGTCGCACCGGGCAAGCCCGCGGTGCTGGTCGTGAAGCGCGCCGGCAAGGAAGTGAAACTGACCGTAACCCCGGCGAAGGGGCTGTAGGACGGGCTTCGAGCCTGTCCCGTTTCTCCCGCAATTCGGGACAGGTTGGAAGCCTGTCCTACGAGGGCCGCATGCCGGACGCACACCACGACAAGCACCTGCTGATTCGCGCTGCGCGGGGCGAGCGCGTGGAACGCGCCCCGGTGTGGGCCATGCGCCAAGCCGGGCGCTGGGACCCGGAGTTCCGCGCCGTGCGCGCCGGGATGAGCTTCTACGAGTTCTCCGAAAACGTCGAAGCCTCGGTGCGCGCCTCGCTGTGCCCGCGGCGCTTCGGCGTCGATGGCATCATCCTCTTCTACGACATCACCACACTGCCCGTCTCGATGGGGCTGCCGTTCGAACTGAAGCCCGGTGCCGGGCCGGTGCCGGACGCGCCGATTCGCACGCTCGCGGACCTCGACCGCCTGAACCCGAAGCCGCAACCGGACACTTACGCGCACATCCGCAAGTTGCTCGCGCGCGTGAAAGAAGAATTGCGCGGCGAACTGCCGGTGCTGGTGTTCGCGGGCGCGCCGTTCACGGTGGCGACGTACTGCATCGGCACCGGGAAGGACGTTGACGCGACGCGCGCCTTCGCGGCCGAGCGCCCGGCCGTGTGGAACGGCTTGCTGGAGCGCCTGAGCGGCGCAACGACCGACTTCCTGAACACACTGGTCGCCGACGGCGCGGACGCGTACCAACTCTTCGACTCGTGGGCCGGCGCGCTGACGCCGAGCGAATACGACGCTTGGGCGCAACCGTACCACGCGGCGGCGTTCGCCGGCGCGACCGGTGTGCCGCGCATCCTGTTCGTGAAGGAAGGTCCGTACTTGGAGCGCATGTGCGCGACCGGGGCCGACGCTATCAGCCTCGGCAGTGTCCACGACCTCGCCGCGGCGCGCCGCGATTACCCGCACTTGGTGTTTCAGGGGAACGTGGACGAGGAGATCGTGCGCGGCGGGACGCCGGCAGAAGTGGAAGCCGCGGTGCGGGCGTGCCTGAAGGCCGGCGGCGGGCACCGGCACATCGTGAACCTGAACCACGGCGTGGACAAGGGCACTCCGGTGGCAAACTTCGAGACGTATGTGCGCACCGCGAAGAGTGGGTGACTGCGCTAGGCAACGCGCGCGCGGTCGGGCATAATTGCGGCATGAGCGACGCACCAATCGTGTTGGGCTACGATCGCGGCACCGTCACCGTTACGGGCGGGCCGGACGGGTTCGTCTATTCGTCGCTGCCGGGCGTCGTGTTCGACCCGCGCACCAGCGGCCACCGCGCGCAGGGGCGGCACTACCGGAGCATCGTCGAAACGCTCATCAAATCGAAGGTCGCCTACGAGGACCAAGCCCGTGGGTGGGCGAACGAGCCGACCGGGTGGAAGCTGAACGAAGAGCGCACGCCCCGCGACTACCAACTCACGGCCGTGAGCGACTGGGTGAAAGCCGGCAAGCGCGGCGTGGTCGTGATGCCGACCGGCACGGGCAAGACCTTCGCTGCGTTCTTGTGCATCGAGAAAGTCGGCCGCCCGACGCTGATCGTGACACCGAAAATCGACCTCATGGCGCAGTGGGCGACCGACCTCGAACGCTCGTTCGGCGTACCGGTGGGAATGGTGGGCGCGGGCGTGTTCGAGTACAAGCCGCTCACCGTGACGACCTACGACTCCGCGTACATCCACCTCGAACGGTGGGCGAACAAGTACGGCTTCGTGATCTTCGACGAGTGCCACCACCTGCCGGGCGCGGCGTTCAGTGAAGCCGCGAACGCGAGCCTCGCGCCGTTCCGCCTCGGCCTCACGGCCACACCGGAGCGCGCCGACGGCGGGGACCAGATGTTCCCGCAACTCATCGGCCCCATCGCGTACCGCTTGGACATCACCGACGTCGCGGGAGAGCACCTCGCGCCATACGAGGCGCGCCGCATCTACGTCGATCTCACGCGCGAAGAAGAAGAGAGCTACAAGAATTGCCGCGAGCTGTACCGCAAGTTCTGCGCGGACCGGAACATCACGCTCAGCAGTATGGACGGCTTCCGCCGCTTTCTTTTCGAAGCCGGCAAGACGCCGGAGGGCTTCCAAGCGCTGCGCGCGTATCGCGAGCAGAAGCGCATCGTGCAGCAGGCGAAGGGTAAGTTCGCGGCGCTCGAAGACCTGATCCGCCGGCACTCGGCCGACCGCATGCTGATCTTCACCGCCGACAACGCGACCGTGTACAACATCGCGCGCCGCTACCTGATTCCCGCGATGACCAACCAGACGAAACCCAAAGAGCGCAAGGCGATTTTGGCGAAGTTCCACTCCGGCGAGTACAACGCGGTGGTGACGTGCCAAGTGCTGAACGAGGGCGTGGACGTGCCCGCGGCCGGGGTGGGCATCGTCCTCGGCGGCACCGGCAGCGCGACCGAAAACGTGCAGCGCCTCGGGCGCATCTTGCGGAAGCACGGCGACAAACAAGCCGTGCTGTACGAGGTGATCGCACGAGGCACGACCGAAGAGTTCGTGAGCGACCGCCGCCGCCAACACCGCGCCTTCCAATAAAGGGGAAAGAGGGTTATCCGCAGATTTCGCAGATGGACACAGATTTAAAGATACAGGACAAGAACATTTGACAGGATCAACAGGACAGGCAGGATGAAATCAGTGTTCTGAAATCCGGTCTATCCTGTTCATCCAGTCAATAACTCTTCTCTATTCTTTTGTTTTCAAATCTGTGTCCATCTGTGAAATCTGCGGATCAACACTCTTCAAATCCAATGCTCAATGGTAAACTGGTTCGCGTACGGTACGCGAAGAACAAACTGGTTCCCCTCTACATCGACCCGCGCGACGATGGCACGCTCGCGCTGGCGCAGCAAATTATTCTCGCGTATCGAATGGCACCGGGCCGCACGCGCGGCGAGATCGAAGAGGATTTGGCCGACTACATCCCCGAAGGGCCGCGCGGGTTGCTGCCCGGCGGCTTCGCCAAACTGTGCGAAGACCGCTGCGAATTCGAAGTCACGGCCGACCACCCGCCGGACGAGCTGCGCGAAGCGGTGTTCAGCGCCGCCGCGAAGGCGCGCGCCGCGGTCGGCGACACGCTCGCGCCCTTCGACCGCACCGCAGTGCTCGCGGAGGTGGCCGAATCACTTTCGTTAGATCTCACACCGGACCAACTCGACCGGAGTTTGTTCGCCGACCTCAAAGACGAACAACGTGTGATGTCGTTCGACGATATCACCGCGGAGCAGTTGGTGAATCGGTACAACGTGGCGCTCGCGCAAGCGATTCTGCTACGCTGCGCGAATATGGAGGTTCGTGTATACGCGGAGACGCCGGCGCGGTTCCGGCAGTTGTTCCGCGCGGTGAAGTTCCACCGGCTCATCTGCACCATACAGGAAACGCCGGGCAACAGCTATAAGCTCACGCTTGACGGCCCGCTGTCGCTGTTCAGCAGCACTAACAAATACGGTATGCAGCTCGCGATGTTCCTGCCCACGCTGTTGCACTGTAAGGCGTTCGACCTGCGCGCGAACATCCGCTGGGGTTCGGAGCGCAAGGAGAAGCTGTTCCACCTCTCCGGTCTCGACGGGCTGAAGTCGCACACCGCAGATTTCGGCGTGTACACGCCGCCGGAAGTGCAGATGTTCGCGGACACGTTCGCAACGAAGGTGAAGGGCTGGATGCTGGACAGCGAGCCGCACCCGATCGCGCTGCCGACCGGCGTGTGGGTACCGGACTTCAAACTGACGCACGCCGCGACCGGAAAAGAAGTGTTCGTGGAGCTGTTCGGCTTCTGGCGCAAGGGCGACATCGAGAGTCACTACAAGAACCTGAGCAAGGGCGCACCGGGCAAGTTCGTGCTGTGCGTGTCGGAGCAAATGCGCGCCGACGAAGCGGACGAAGTGAGCTTCGGGAACGGCGTGTACCGCTACAAGCGCACCCCGCTCCCGGAGGAAGTGGCCCGCACCGCCGCGCTCGTCGCGGGGGTGTGAAGAGGTCGTTCAAGTTGGTTCCCACAAGTCTGCCCGATATAAAATACCGGGTCCGATGCTTCCAGCAACGTGTGCGCCACTATGCAAGGTTCCGAAGACAAGCGCGAGCGGCTTCTCTCTCGTTTACGAGAAGTGGGTGGTCGGCTACGCGTGAGTGGGGCGTTGACGCCGGTATTATGGCTGGTCGGTGCTGTTGCCGTGCCCACGATTGTGACGCTCGGGTTTGCGTCAGACCCCCCCATCGTTCTCACGGTGCTGCTCTGTGTAGTTGTCGGGACCGCGGTGTTCGGTTTTCTGTGGTTGCTATTCTTTGATCGGGATCGGCTCCAATCTGAAGAATACCTCATCCGCAGCAGAACACTTGACCTGATTGAAGAGAAAGGGAGCAAGCGAGCAATCGATGCTGCGACGACCAATGCAATTTCACAACCGGAATTCTTAGCGCTCCCAGACTCTCGTGATGAAGACGAAGAATGAAACGTGCATACTTACTGGTATACAATCCGCTCCAGTTCTCTCGGTCCGTAATTAAAGATTGGGCCAATGGAAGTTACTTGATTTCAATGTGGCGATACGATTTGCCGCATTGCATCTATCTTGTTTCTGAGGCGAGCGCAGCGGAGCTCGCAGCAGACTTTGAAGCCATTGTCGGAGCGCTCGGCAGATACCTAATCACCGAGATTGCTGACAATCGTCAAGGACGATTGACAGCGGAATCGTGGTATCTCTTTCGCCACAAGAAGCGAAAGCCTCAAAAGTAAAGAAGCGGCCGTTCACCCGCCGCAGCCGGTGCGCTCCCCTTCCCCGCTGTCGCCGGTGACGGCTTCGGCCATTACGCGGAGTTGGAGCACGCTGCGCTCTTGCTCCTTCTCCAAGTACGCGCGGCCCTTCTTCACGTTCACGTGGTCCCACGGCAGTTTTTCCGTGATCGGCCGCTGGCGCGAACGGTAGAAGTCCACGTCGATGCCGACGTCGCGGAACGCGCCCCACCACAGTTCGGCGTTGAAGCACTCCTTCCAGCCGTCGAACCGCGCGCCGCGCTTCCACGCTTCGTATAGCCCGGCACTCACGCGGCGGTCGCCGCGCGTCAGGATGCCTTCGAGCAGGCTCGTTTCCACGTCGTGCTGCTTGATCTTCACCAGTTTGTTTCGCTTGCGGCGGTGCAGGTAGTCACCGGCCCAGCGGAAGTAGTCGCGGCTCTGCATGCCGTTCCACTGGTACGGCGTGTGCGGCTTCGGCACGAAGTTGGACACACTCGCGGTCACTTCCTTCAACCGGCCGGTGGCCTGACGGCCCACTTCGCTGATCGCTTCGGCCAAGTCCACGATGCCGTCGAGGTCCGCGGTGCGCTCTCCCGGAAGGCCGCACAGGAAGTACAGCTTCACGTGGCTCATGCCGAGTTTGAACGCCTCGCGGCACCCTTCGATGAGGTCTTCGTTCTTGATCGGCTTGCGAATCTGCGTGCGCATGTCGTCGCGCGCGACTTCGGGCGCGAGCGTCATGCCGGCGCGCCGCCAACCCTTCATCAGTTGCGGCACGCTGCGGAGTTGGTGGTTCACGCGCAGGCTCGGCAGCGAGACGTTCACGCCCAGTGGCGCGAACGTCTCGTGCATCCGCTTCACCAGTTCCTCGAAGTGCGGGTAATCGCTGCTCGAAAGCGACAGCAGGCTGATTTCGTTCATGCCGGTGTTGCGGTAGCTCTCGAGCGCCGCTTGCACGATCGTTTCCACCGAGCGCACGCGCAACGGGCGCTTGATGACTGTGGATTGGCAGAACCGGCACTGCCACGGGCACCCGCGCATGATCTCGATGGCGATGCGGTCGTGCGGCGTTTGCACGAACGACACCACCGGCTTCGCGGGCAGCGGGATGTCGTCGAGGTCTTGCGTGATCGTGCAGCTTTCGATCTGCATGGGAACATCGGAGCGCGTCCGGTTCACCGCGGCGATGGTGCCGTCGGCGTGGTAGTCGAACTCGTAGAACGCGGGCGCGTAGGCCCAGCGCGTGCTGCCCACTAGTTCCGCGAGCATCTCCAGCCGGCGCTTCGGGGTGTCGTCGCCCTCGCGCTCCGCGACCTCCTTCAGCGCCATCCACTTTTCCATCACCCACGGCAGCGATTCTTCTCCGTCGCCGATCACGAACAGGTCGATGAACGGGGCGAGCAGTTCCGGGTTCTGCGCGCCGGGGCCACCCGCGACCACCAGCGGATCGCTCACCCGCCGGTCCTTCGCGAAGTGCGGGATGCCGCCGAGGTCGATCATCGTGAGCACGTTCGTGTAGCACACCTCGTATTGCAGGCTGAAGCCGACGAGGTCGAACTCGCGCAGCGGCGTGAACGTTTCGAGGCCGTACAGCGGGAGCTTCTCGCGGCGCAGTTCGCGCTCGAAGTCGAGCCACGGGGCGAACGCGCGCTCGCACGCCCACTGCGGGTCGTTGTTCATGATCGTGTACAGCACCTGCAAGCCGTGGTGGCTCATGCCGAGCGTGTACGCGTCCGGGAAGCACAGGCACAGTTTGCCGCGCACGGTGCGGTGGTCTTTGGGCACCGAGTTCAGTTCGCCGCCGGTGTACTGCGCGGGGGTCTTCACGCGCGGCAGGATGCGCAGGATGGCGTCGCGGAGCGCGGTGTTCGTCATGTGAGGCACTCGCAGCGGAACGTGGGCACACGGCAATTCTAGCAGCGAAAACGCGAACACCGACCCCGAAGGGTCGGTGTTCGGTGTCGGTCGCGCGAAAGTCTACTACCGAACCTGAAGCGCGGAAGGCTCACGGCACCGCCGGTGCGGCCGGGGTGAATTCATCCCGGGAACCGCGATCCGCGAGGTTGTTCCAGACCCGGGATGAATTCACCCCGGCCGCACCGATAGCGGTGCTGGAACAGCCTTCCCCGCGTTGTGAGGCACACAGTGCGCTCGGGCGACGCAACATCGCCCTGTCGCAAAGCGACGAGCTAAACTCAACGCGACCAACGCCGATAAGCTAACCGCAACTCAGGATCGGGGCAACGCGCAATGAACACGGAAACGGTGATCGAGCAAACGCGCCGGTGGATCGCAGAAGTGGTGATCGGGCTGAACCTGTGCCCGTTCGCGCGGCGCGTCTTCGACGGCGCGCTGATCCGCTACACCGTGAGCGAAGCCACGACCGCGGAGCAACTGCGCGAGGCGCTCGCGCTCGAACTGCGCGCACTCGCAGACGCGCCGAGCGAGCAAGTGGAGACCGCGTTCCTGATTCACCCGTACGCGCTCGCGGACTTCCTCGATTACAACGACTTCACAGTTGAAGCGAACGACATGCTTGCCGAGATGGGCTTGGAAGGTGTGATCCAGATTGCGACGTTCCACCCGCGATACCAGTTCGCGGGCACGAAGCTGGGCGACGTGGAGAACTACACGAACCGGTCGCCGTTTCCGATGCTGCACCTGCTGCGCGAAGCGAGCGTCAGCGCGGTGAACGACGATTCCGGCAAGCTCGACGACATCCCGCGGCGGAACGTCGAAACGCTCCGCCGCATGGGGTTGGCACAGGTGAAGGCGCTGCTCGCCCGCGTCACTTCTTGAACATCGGGTGTTTGGAATCGCCGCGACTCAGCATGTACGCAAGCAGGTCCAGCACTTCGTTTTCATTCAGCCCGTCGAGCAACTTCTCCGGCATGAGCGACACCTTCGACACGCGGCGCTCTTCGATGTCCGCCACCTTGATTTCCACCACCTTCGAGGCGTCTTCGGGATCGACCACCACCGTGAGGACGCCGTTCGCTTCGTTGGCAATCTTGCCGATGAACTGCTTACCGGCCACCGGGACAATGACGTGCGCGGCGTACTGGTCCGAAATCACCTTGCTCGGTTCCACGATGGCCTCGGCCAGTTCCTTCAGCCCGAAGCGGCCGGCGACCTGCGACAGGTCCGGGCCGGTCGCGCCGCCATCGCCGCCGAACCGGTGACACACCACGCACCGCGCCGCGGCGTACGCGCGCTCGCCGTTCTTGAAGTCGCGCCCGCTCTTGAGTTTCGCCTCCAGCGCCGCGAGGTCGGCCGTAGTCCACGCTTTGCCGGGGCCGACTGGCTTCGGCAGCACCGGCGGCTTGTACGCGGGGCGCAGTTTCGCGGCTTCAATCGCCAGCCGTTCGGTGTCGCTCGCGTTGGCGAAGGCGTCTTTCTCGATGTTCGTGAGGAACTTCTGGTAGCTCGCGCCGCCGGCCTTCGTGCGCGCTTCGGCGAGGAACGTGTAGTAGATTGTCCACCGCTCCGCGTTCCAGCCGACGGTCGCGTTCCGCAGCGTGAACAGGTAGCTCAGCTTCTGCTGGTCGGCCGCGTTCTTGATGAGGCTCGCGACGGTGCCACCGTAGCCGCGATTGCGCAGAATCAGTTCGTCCAAGCCTTCAGTGGTGAGCGGCTTGCTCGGCTTCTTCAACTCGTCGCACAGTTTCTCAACGATGGTGGGCGATTTCAGGTACACGAGGAGTTGCGCCAGCTCGCGGTTCACGTTGTCGTATTTCGACGGAAACATCGGTTCGAGCAACTTCACCAGCTCCGCGGCCGTATCTTTGTCCGGTGCGCCCATCCGAATGAAGACGAGTTGATAGGCTCGAAGGACGTCGAGTTGCATGTCTTCGTTGCGTGTAGCAAGCCGCCACTCCGTGACCATCCATTCGAGTTTCTTGAGCAGTTGCGGTTGAAGCGACTTATCGGCTTGGCGAGCGAGCGCAACTACCGCGTCGGCGATCGCGAACGGTTCGGAGATCGACAGCACCTCGTCTTGCCAGAGTTTGACCGGTTGGTGTTCGAGGGCGACACGGGCGGCGTAGCGCGTGTGCCGGTCTTGCATCATCATCATGAAACTAAGATGCGCGATGACCTTCTCGGCATTGGCGCTGGGCGCGTGATACTTCTCAAGCTCCTTGCGAGCTTTCCGCATGCCCCCGCGCGCGTCTTTGTACTCCACTTGCGCTGTCGGCTCCTTGCCCTCGTAGGTCACTCGGTACAGTTCGCTGTTCGCCCCGCGGCCCCCGATGGTGAAGTACATCGCGCCGTCCGCGGGGTTCACGCACACGTCGGTCAGCGGGAGCGGCGTGCGGCTGAGGAACTCTTCCTTCGTCGCCTTGTAGGTCGCATCGTTCGGCTCGGTGTGGATCGCGTACATGGTGCCGAACGTCCAGTCGCAGATGAACAGCGCCTTCTGGTACTTCGCCGGGAACTTCGCCCCGTACCCGAACTCGACGCCCACGGGCGACCCGGGGCCAATGTCCACTGCTGCCGGGAGCGAGTCGATGTAGTAGCTCGGCCACTTGCCCGTGCCGCTGCGCCAGCCGAGTTCGCTGCCGCTGGTCGCGTGGTTCACGCGCGTCGGCCGGTACCACGGCATGCCCAAGTCCCATTCCATGTCCGCGTCGTACACGAACATTTCGCCGTCGGCGTTGAACGCGAAGTCGAACGGGTTGCGGTAGCCCGCGGAGAAGATTTCCCACGTCTTACCGTCGAAGTCGGTTTGCGCGACGTAGCCGCCCGGGGCGAGGATGCCGGTCGCGTGACCGTTCGCGTCCCACTGGCGCGGCAGGAGGTGGTCTTCGCCCCAGTTCTTGGGGACTCGGCTTGTGAAGCCCTCCGGCGGCTTCGTGTGGTTCCCGCAGATCACATACAGGCTCTTGCCGTCTGGCGCGAGGCGCACCGCGTGCGGCCCGTGTTCGCCGCCGCCCTGAAGGGCCTTCAGCTTCTCCACCTTGTCGAGTGTGTCGTCGTTCTTGGAGGAAGTGACGCGGTACAGCCCGCTCCCGGGGCCGCCGTTGCACACCACGTATAGCGTGCCCTTGTGCCACAGCAGCCCTTGCGCCGCGGTGATCTTCGCGGGGATGCGCTCCACCTTCGTCTCGCCGTCGGTGCCCACCTTGCCCGGCGTGATGCGCACGAGACCCTTCCCGTCTTGGTCGCTGGCGATGAGCCGGCCCTTGTCGTCGGCGCAGATGTTGACCCACGAGCCGAGCTTATCTTTCGGCACGCTGAACAGCTTCTCCACCTTGAAGCCGGGTAGCGTCACGAACGTGTTCGCGGGCACCTTCGAGTTGCCCACGGCCGCGGCGCTGTCGAACACCTTGCCCCACGGCGCGTCGCCGTAGCTCCCGATCCGCTTCACTTTGGCAGTTTTTCCGCCCTTCTTTTCGCTTGCGGTCCACGTCTCGTCGCTCACCACGTACTGCGTTTCGCCCTTCGCGTTCTCGATGGCGAGCTTGCACACGAACCCGGCGACGCCGCCGGCGTTGCGCACTTCCGCGACCAACTCGTTCTTCTCTTGAAGCAGCTTGGTCACGTCCGCTTCGGCCGGTTCCGCCCACTCGTCGCTCGCCGCGACCTGCTTGCCGTTGAGGAACAGCACGACGTGGTTGTCCGCGGACACCTTCACGCGCGCGCCCTTCGCGCCGGCCGCGGAGAACTCTTTGCGGAGCGTGTAGTTCTTGTCGGGCGTGTCGCCCCAAATCCACAGCGGGTTCGGGCCGGCGTCGAACCGCTTGGCCCACTCCGCGGCGCGCGCGTCCACTTTCGGCGCGGCCGTTTCGCCCCGCGGGACGCTCGGCGCGACCGTGGGCTTTTGGGTGAACGTGTCTTGCGCCGATGCGACCGAACACAGCGCGAGAGCGAACAACGTGTAGCGCATGGGAGGGAGTCCGAAGGGTGGTCGTCGAACCGCCGGCGTGAGCCGGCGGGTTGAGGGTGCGAGTACCCGCCGGCTCACGCCGGCGGTTCGACTGTCAGGCGAGGATGTCTTTCACGACTTTGCCGTGAACGTCCGTCAGGCGGTAGTCGCGGCCTTGGAACCGGTACGTCAGTTTCGTGTGATCGAAGCCGAGGCAGTGCTGCAGTGTGGCTTGCAGGTCGTGAACGTGAACCTCGTTCTCCGCGACCTTGAAGCCGAGTTCGTCCGAAGCGCCGTGCGTGTACCCGCCTTTGATGCCGCCGCCCGCGACCATCAGCGAGAACACGTCCGGGTAGTGGTCGCGGCCGAGCACCTGCCCGCCGGCCGTGCGGCCCTCGCGGAACGGCGTGCGCCCGAACTCGCCGCCCCAAATCACCAGCGTGTCCTTCAGCATGTCGCGGTTCTTGAGGTCTTGAATCAGCGCCGCGACCGATTGGGTCGTGGTGGTGCCCTTCTTGGTGAGGCCGTCGCGAATGTCTTCGTTGGGGTTGGTGCCGTGGAAGTCCCAACCCCAGTCGAAGAGCTGCACATAGCGCACGCCCTGTTCGACGAGCCGGCGCGCGAGCAGGCAGTTGTTGGCGAACGTGCCGGCCCCGGGTTTCGCGCCGTACGCGTCGAGCACCTTCTGCGGCTCGCGGCTGATGTCCATCACTTCCGTCGCGCTCATCTGCATGCGGAACGCGAGTTCGTACTGCGAGATGCGCGTGCGCGTTTCCGGGTGGCCGAGTTCCTTCTCTTGCAACTCGTTCAGGTCTTTCAGCGCGTCCAAGCCCATGCGCCGCGTGTCGCGGTCGAGGCCGGGCGGGTCGCTCAGGTACAGCACCGGTTCGCCCTTGCTGCGGCACTGCACGCCCTGAAACACGCTCGGCAGGAACCCGCTGCCCCAACAGCCCTGCCCGCCGCTCGGCTGCACGCCGTTCGAGATGAGCACCACGAACCCGGGCAAGTTCTCGCTTTCCGAACCGAGGCCGTAGCACGTCCACGCGCCGAGGCTCGGTCGGCCCTGCCGCGCGAACCCGGTGTACAGCAGCAGTTCCGCGGGCGCGTGGTTGAACTCGTCGGTGCGCATGGACCGAATCACGGTCACGTCGTCCGCGACCGCGTGCAGCGGCTTGATCGCGTCCGACATCCACACGCCGCTTTTCCCGTGCTGCTTGAACGGCTGCCGGGTGCCGAGCAGTTTCGGAACGCCGCTCGTGAATGCGAACCGCTTGCCCTTGAGGTACTCGTCCGGGCAGTTCTGCCCGTCGCGCTTTTGCAGTTCCGGCTTGTAGTCAAAAATGTCGAGGTGCGGCGGCGCGCCGCTCATGTGCAGGTAAATGACGCGTTTGGCCTTCGCCGCGAAGTGCGGCTTGCGCGGCGCGAGCGGCTTATCGGCCGACGGCTCCGCGCTCCGCCCTTCTAGCCCCGACAGCGCGAGCGCGCCGAGACCGAGCGCCGAGCCGTTCAGGAACGTGCGCCGCGTCGTGGCCTGAAGCCACGCGAGTTGTGGGTGCATTATGAATTCCTCAGCGCTTCAGGAGCATTTCGTCGAGGTTCAGAATCACGTTCGCTACAACTGTCCACGCCGCGGCGTCCGCGGCTTCGACGCCCTTCGGCAGCGGGCCGAGCGGCGCGGTTGCGAACTGCGCGGCCTTTGCCGCGTCTTTCGTGAACTTCGCCTTCGCGTCGTCGTACAGCTTCACGAGGCGCGACACTTCGGCTTGCGTCGTGGGGCGCACCAAACACGCCTGCAGCGCGAACGCGGCGCGCTCCTCGGTCGTCTTCCCGCCGTGTGCGATCGTGCGGCGGGCGAGCGCTTGGGCCGCTTCGATGTACACCGGGTCGTTCATCGTCACGAGCGCTTGAAGCGGTGTGTTCGTGCGCGCGCGGCGCACCACACAGGTGTCGCGGTTCGGGGCGTCGAACGTGGACATCGACGGGTACGGGTTCGAGCGCCGCCACTGCGTGTACACCCCGCGACGGAACTTGTCTTCGCCGGCGCTAGTTTGCCAGTCGATGCTTCCGCCGAACGCGGCGCTCACGCCGAGGTTCGGTTGCTGCGGGCGCACGCTCGGCCCCAGCATCTTCGGCGACAGCAGCCCGGCGGCGGAGAGCGCTTGGTCGCGCACCATTTCGGCCGTGAGGCGCACCCGCGGCCCGCGCGCGAGTAGGCGGTTCTCCGGGTCGCGCTCGAATAGCTCCGGTGTCACCTTCGCGCTCTGCCGGTAGGCGTTCGACATCACCAGAAGTTTGAGAAACCGCTTCACGTCCCAGTCGCGCTGGAAATCGACCGCGAGCCAATCGAGCAGTTCGAAGTGCGACGGCAGTTCGCCCTGAATGCCGAACTCCTCGCTCGTGCGCACGATCCCGGTGCCGAAGATTTGCTCCCAGAACCGGTTCGCGATCACCCGCGCCGTGAGCGGGTTTTCGCTGCTCACGAGCCACTTGGCGAACTCGAGGCGCGTCTTCGGCGCGTCCTTCGGGAACGCGTGCAGCGCGGCCGGCGTGCCTTCTGTCACCTCGTCGCCGAGGTCGAGGAAGTTGCCGCGATACTGGAGCCGCGTTTTGCGGCGCTGCGCGCCGGTCAGTTCCTTCATCACGGGCACGCTCGTGTCCGGCTTCAGCGCCGCGAGTTGCTTCTTCAGCCCCGCGAGCGCGTCGCGCTCGGGCTTCGCTTCGTCCGGTTTGCGGCCCTTCAACTGCGCCTCAAGGTCGGCGATCCGCGCCTCCAAGTCGGCCTTCTGTTCGCGCTGCTTGTCGCTCCAGAACTCCAGCTTCGGGCTTTCGTCCGGGCGGTCGGCGTCCGCGGTGTTGTTGAAGAACGCGTACGAGCGGAAGTACTCGATTTGCGTGATCGGGTCGTACTTGTGCGTGTGGCACTGCGCGCACGCCATCGAGGTGCCCATCCACACGAGGTACGTCGTGTTCACGCGGTCCACCACCGCGACGTTGCGGAACTCTTCGTCGTTCGTGCCGCCCTCACTGTTGGTCATCGTGTTGCGATGGAACGCCGTCGCGATCTGCTGCGCGACGGTCGCGTTGGGCATCAAGTCGCCGGCGAGTTGTTCGATCGTGAACGCATCGAACCGCTTGTTCGCGTTGAAGCTCTCAATCACGTAATCGCGGTACTTCCAGATCGTGCGGAGCGGGTCGTCGGCGTAGCCGGCGCTGTCCGCGTAGCGGGCGAGGTCGAGCCAGAAGCGCGCGAAGTGTTCGCCGTAGGCCGGCTTCGCGAGCATTTTGTCCACGAACGTCTCGTAGGCGTTCGCGGCCTTGTCACTCACGAACGCTTCGACTTCGGCGGCGGTGGGCGGCAGGCCGGTGAGGTCGAGCGCGACGCGCCGCGCGAGCGCGTACCGGTCGGCCCCCGGTTGCGGCTTCAGCCCTTCTTGTTCGAGGCGCGCGAACAGGAACGTGTCGACGGCGTTCGCGGTGTCGAACTTCGTTTGCGGCACCGGGGGAAGCGCCGGCTTGATGTACGCCCAGTGTGCCGCGTACTTCGCGCCGCCTTTGATCCAGCGCTTCAGGGTATCCACTTCTTTCGCGGTGAGGCGCTTGCCGCTCTTCGCGGGGGGCATCGCCGCGGCGTCGTCGTGGGGCGCGATCACGCGCGCGATCAGTTCGCTGGCGTCCGGCTTGCCGGGCACCACGGAGGCCGCGAGCGCGCCGTCTTGGGTGTCGAGGCGCAGTTTCGCTTTGCGGGTCTTCTCGTCCGGCCCGTGGCACTGGAAGCAGTTGTTCGAGAGGATCGGGCGCACGTCGCGGTTGAAATCGACCGCGTCTTGGGCGCGAGCCGCGGGAGCGAAGCCGAGCGTAGCGAGCGCGAACAGAGCGGGGAGGCGCACGGGCACCCTCACGCAAACGGGGTGGGAGGAGCGGCAAGCGGGTCGAGTGTACCAGCGCGTGCCGCGGGGGAGGGCGAAAAAACCGCGCGGTCACGAGCCGTCGGCGGGCAGCGTCCAGTTGGGGCGGAACTTCTCGTCGCGCGCGTGCGCCTTGTGGTACGCGTCCACGAGGAACAGCAGCGACGCGCAGCGGGCGCGGAACGCGGCAACCGGGTCGGGCTTGGGCGCGGTCTCGGCGGCGGCCGCGGCGGCTACCAACTTCGTGTGCGCGGCGTAGTCCGCGGGGGTGTTCTTGGATTTCATGTCGTCGAGCACCAAACCCTCGATCTCCACGAACCGGGCGGCGAGGTCCGCGGTGATGGTGCAGTCGTGCGTCTTGTACACGTGCAACTCGCGGGGCGCGTCCGGCGGCGGCTCCGGAGGCCCCGCGGCCGGCTCCTTCTGCAACTGCTTCACCATGCCCACCACCCCGCCGCCGATCAGCCCGGCGGCGACGAGGAACAGCAGCGGCGCGCCGTCGATCTCGTGCTGCCGCATGAGGAGCGAGAGCAGCGCGACGCCGCAGCCCGCGCCGAGCAGCGAGAACGGCCACGGCACGCGCCTGTTCCACGCGCGCAACAGGCGCGCGCCGAGGCC